>NZ_ASXX01000017.1:0-90251 GCF_001526505.1 Agrobacterium sp. D14 | reverse complement strand
CACGGTTGCTTGTCCCGAGCATCTGCTACCGGTCAGTTTTACGATAGGTGGTTAGATCCTCGGGACAGGCCCGAGGATGACGTCGGGTGGGGTGGCTTGTTAGCCGATAGAAAGATCGGCTTTTCAGCCCCTGCCACCCGCGAGCCTGAGAGCGCCGTTCTCGCCGATGACAACATCCAGCTCACCATATCCGCCAATGGAAAGATGCGGCGTTTCGATGAGATGGGAGTGGGTGGCGTTGATGACGACCACGGTTGCGCCCATGCTTTCCCCAGCCTGAATGCCGGCGGGGGCGTCCTCGAAGACGACGCAGTTTTCGGGCGCGACGCCGAGCTTTTCCGCTGCCTTTTTATATCCTTCCGGATCAGGCTTGCCGTTCACCACGTCCTCGGCGCAGATCATCACCGGAGGCGGGGTGAGGCCTGCGGCCGCCAGCCGGCGTTCGGCGAGCGCGCGGGCGGCGGAGGTCACGATGGCCCATTTGCCGGCCGGCAATTTTTCGAGAAATGCCGCAGCCTCGGGAATCTGGAGGATTCCGTCGACATCGTCCATTTCTTTCTGCAGCAGCATCGCCGCCTGTTCCGCGACATCGAGACCGGGAACGGCTTCGCGGCGCACCACTTCCGACGCACGCATGCCATGGATGCGCTGCAGGAAAGCGTTCGGCTCTATGCCGTTGTCCACGGCCCATTCGCGCCAGACCCGCTCCACCACCGCAATCGAGTTGAGCAACGTTCCATCCATGTCGAACAGGAAGGCCGCATAGTCTTGCGAAAATATCTGGTTCTGCGGCGGGACTTTGCTGTGCATCTCATTCTTCCGTTGAAGCTGTCGGGACCGCCTGTCTCTACAGCATCGGCGGACATAACGGAATCGCTTTTCCACCTTGAAGGCATAATGCGGTCATCTGGCCGAAGGCGGATATTGTCCCGGAATCGGACGTTCGCGTGTTCCGCGACTCGCCGGGTTAGGGTAGGGGAGAAGGCGTGCCCATCTCGCGATGCCGGGCGTCAGGTTGCAGCAAGGATGAGCTGCTATCGTGAGTTTTTGCAAGCGCCGGAAACGCGTTAAATCAAAAGGTAATGATAGTTTTTGAATGTTTCGCATGAAGTTTTTCGGGGCGGAATTTTCTTAACGAATCCGCCGCTTCAGGGGCGGCGTTAACCATTTGTTAACCATATTCGAGGTACCTAATTGTCAACGATTTGTTTACCAAGATGACCAAAGTGCTAACAGACCAGCGTTCGATCCGTATCAAAGGCCGCTCCTTCCTCGCAGTCGTCCTGTCCCCCGAATCTCCGGTCGATCAATGGCTGGAAAGGCTCGATGATCTCGCCGCCCGTTCGGCGGGCTTCTTCCTGTCGCGTCCGGTGGTTCTGGATGTGTCGGAGCTGTCGCTCGACAAGGCGGGGCTGAAGGAGCTGCTGGCGGCGCTGACGGAGCGCAATGTCGGCATCATGGGTATAGAGGGCGTTCGCCCCTCGATGATCGAGCCGGGCATGCCGCCGTCGCTGAAGGGCGGAAAGCCCGCTTCCGATGTCGAGGTTGAGCCGGTCGCCATCGCCGCCGAACTGCCGGAGGAAAAGCCGCGCGCTGCCGGTGAGGTCAGGGCCGTGGTGCCGTCGCTGGTCATCAACGAGCCGGTTCGCTCCGGCCAGTCGATCATGTTTCCCGAGGGCGACGTGACCGTCATCGGTTCGGTCGCCTCGGGGGCGGAAATCATCGCCGGCGGTTCGGTGCATATTTACGGCGCCCTGCGCGGTCGCGCCATGGCCGGTTCGCTAGGCAATGTTTCGGCGCGCATCTTCTGCCGCAAGCTCGAAGCGGAGCTTCTGGCCATCGACGGCGTCTACAAGGTGGCCGAGGACATTGACGACAAGCTGCGCGGCCAGCCCGTTCAGCTCTGGCTGGAAAACGATACGATCAAGGCCGCAAAGCTTGGCTGATAACAGAGAAACAACACAGGAACAGGAGAGCCATATGGGGAAGGTAGTCGTTGTAACTTCCGGCAAGGGCGGGGTGGGAAAGACCACCTCGACCGCAGCGCTTGGCGCCGCACTGGCGCAGAACAAGGAGAAGGTCGTGGTCGTCGATTTCGATGTCGGCCTGCGCAACCTCGATCTCGTCATGGGTGCTGAACGCCGCGTGGTTTACGATCTCGTCAACGTCATCCAGGGCGATGCCAAGCTGACGCAGGCGCTGATCCGCGACAAGCGCCTCGAGACGCTGTTCCTGCTGCCTGCCTCGCAGACGCGCGACAAGGACAATCTGACGCCGGAAGGTGTCGAATGGGTCATCAACGAGCTGAAGAAGCACTTCGACTGGGTGATCTGCGACAGCCCCGCCGGTATCGAACGCGGCGCGACGCTGGCCATGCGCCATGCGGATGTGGCCGTCGTCGTGACCAATCCGGAAGTCTCCTCGGTGCGCGACAGCGACCGCATCATCGGTCTGCTGGATTCCAAGACGCTGAAGGCGGAACGCGGCGAGCGCATGGAGAAGCATCTGCTTCTGACGCGTTACGACGCTTCCCGCGCCGAGCGTGGCGACATGCTGAAGGTCGACGACGTTCTGGAAATCCTTTCCATTCCGCTGCTCGGCATCATTCCGGAAAGCACGGATGTGCTGCGGGCCTCGAACGTCGGTGCGCCTGTTACGCTGGCGGATGCCCGCTGCGCGCCGGCCATGGCCTATTTCGACGCCGCCCGCCGCCTGTCCGGCGAGGATATTCCGGTGGTCATTCCGGGCGAGAAGCGTGGCATCTTCTCCAAGATCTTCGCAAGGAGGGCTGCATGAGCATCTTCAGTCTTTTCCGCAAACAGAAGTCGGCACCGCTTGCGCGCGAACGCCTGCAGGTGCTGCTCGCCCACGAAAGGGCATCCTCCGGCTCCGATCTGGTCGCCATCCTCAGGGAAGAAATTCTCGGTGTCATCGCCAAACATGTGCAGATCGACAATGATCGGGTGCATGTGAAGATGGATCGCGACGAGCATGTCTCCATTCTGGAGATCGATGTCGAGATTCCTCTGGGTGCCGATCTGCGCGCCGCGTAAGATACGTGTCGAAAAACGCCGCCCGCCACCGGGCGGCGTTTTTATTCCGCCGTCGTATCGACGGGTTTTCGAAATGCCTCGGCCAGATCGCCGGGCAGCGGGCGCTTCAGGTTGATGCCGTTAGGCGGGATCGGCGCGTTGAACCATTTGTCGTAGATTTTCTCGATTTCGCCGCTCTCATAGATTTGGCCGAGCGCCTCGTTGACGGCGTCGCGGAAGCCGGTATCGCCGTGGCGGAGCATCAGGCCATAGGGCTGCGGCGGAGCGAGATATTCATCGGAGATGACGTAGTCTTCCGGCTTGCCGGTCTCGGCAACGAAGGATCGCAGAAGTATATCGTCCATGACGAAGGCCGAGGCGCGGTTTTCCGTCACCATGTCGAAACTGCCCTCGGTGCTGTCATTTTGCAGAACAGCGACGTTCAACCCCAGTTTGCGATTGAGCACGTTGAGTTGGGTGATGTTGATGGTTCCCGTCGTCACCACCACCGTTCGCCCGGCGAGATCGGCGACGGTGTTCAGGCCGCTCGATTTCAGCGCCACATAACGGGTGCCGGTGATGAAGTGGCTGTAGGAGAACCACACGGCCTTGCGCCGCTCCTCGGTATTCGTGCTCGCCACGCATTCCATGTCCATCGTGCCGTCGTTGAGAAGCATGATGCGGTTGCTGGGCGTGCGCTTGACGAACTCGACCTTCAGTTCCGGCAGGCCGAGCTTTTTCTTGATGGAATCCGCCACTCTCAGGCATAGCTCGATGCTGTAGCCGATAGGTTCCGGCCCGGTGCCGAGATAAGAAAAGGGAATATTGCGATCGGCATAACCGAGCTTGATGGTGCCGGTTCTGGCAATGGTTTCAAGTGTCGGCGGTTGGGCATCCTCGCTCACCGCCTGGGCGGGAAGAAGACTTGAAAAAACGAGCATAAGCCATAATGTCGATCTCTGCATCGCGCATCTCCAGCCAAAATAATCCGTCAAAACATTTTCATGAAAATCGATACGGGTGGACGCCTTGCGCTCTCAGTCCTGGTATTCGCTCGGATGTTCGTATGCCTGTTTCAGAGAGGCGGCCATCGGCAGGTTCAGGTTCATGCCGTTTGGGGGGATGGGCTTGGTGAACCACTTTTCATAAAGGCCATGAATGACCGGCCCGGTGAAAATATGCCGAAGGCTTTCATTGACCGCCGCCTTGAAACCGGGGTCGTTGCGCCGGAAAACCAGGCCATAGGGTTCGGGGGCGCTCAGCGTTTCCTCAGAAAGCGCATAGAGGTCCGGATTCTCTGATGTTGCCGCCAGCGCCGCGAGCAATATGCCATCCATGACAAAGGCGGAGGCCTTGCCGGAGACCACGAGTTCGAAGGCCTCCTCATTGGTTTTCGTCGGCATCACCGAGATATTGAGGTTCTTCGCCCGGTTGACGGCGTTGAGCTGCTCGATATTGACGGTGCCGGAAGCGGATGTGACGGACCGCCCGGCGAGATCGGCAAGGCTTTTCAGATTGTCCTGCTTGCGGGAGAGAAACTGCGTTGCGGTCATGAAGTTGGGATAGGAGAAATCCACGATCTTGCGGCGTTCGCTATTGTTGGTCGTGGCCGCGCATTCAATGTCGATCTGGCCGCCGCGGACAAGGATGAAGCGGGTCGCGGGCGTCGCCTTGACATATTCGAGTTCGATCCTGTCGAGCTTCAGTTTCCTGCGAATATCTTCGCTGATCGCCCGACAAAGATCGGTCGAGAAACCGGTGACCTCCCCATTCGGCAATTGATAGGAAAAGGGCGGTTCGGCTTCGCGATAGCCGATGCGGATCTTTGCGGTTTTGGCGATCTGTTGAAGCGTATCGCCTTCGCCGGCAGCCTGGAGAGGCGTGATGGGAGCAAGGCATGTGAGGAAAAGGCAAAATACTGAAAGACGCATTTTATGTCCTCTGGGCCGGCGGCCGGTTTCTCAAATGGCTTTTTGTGGCGGGCAATAGGTTTCCTGTGTCGGTCGACCGATATCGCCGAATTCATCCTTCCCAATCGGAGCGATGACGGCGCGGTTCTTGAGAATGCGGGCAAGCGGCGCGGGCTCGGCAAAATAATAGCCCTGCGCTTCGTCGCAGCCGGAAAGCTTGAGCGCTTCGACCTGCTCCCTGTTTTCAACGCCCTCAGCGGTGACCTTCAGGCCGATCTGTTCTGCCATGTCGATGACGGTGTTGACGATGGCGGAACACATGGGATTGGACGGCAGGCCGGAAACGAATTCCCGGTCGATCTTGATCTTGTCGAAGGCGACATGGGTGAGCGTGCTGAGGCCCGCATAGCCGGTGCCGAAGTCGTCAAGCGCGAGGCGAACGCCCCTTTCCTTCAGCAGTTTCAGGGCTCGGGCGCTGTTATCGCGCTCCAGCATGACCGTTTCCGTCACTTCCAGTTCAAGCCGTTCCGCCGGGAAGCCGGATGTTTCAAGCGCCCGGTCCACAATCGGGACTATATCGTCATTGCTGAGCTGAACGGCGGATAGATTGACGGCGAGCCTGATATCCTTCGGCCATGTCATCGCATCCCTGCAGGCCTGCGCCAGAACCCACTCGCCCAACGGCTTGATGAAGTTGTTTTCTTCGGCAAGCGCGATGAAGCGGTCCGGTGCGATGAGGCCAAGCTTGCTGTGCCGCCAGCGGGCCAGCGCTTCATAAGCGACGATGCGACCGCTTTGCAGATTGACAACCGGCTGGTAGTGCAGCTCGAATTCCTGGTTTTCGAGCGCGGATTTCATGTCTATTTCCAGCGCATGCTTGTGCTGCGCCGCCATGTCCATGCCGGGCTCATAAAAGACGAAATAGCCGCAGCCCATGGATTTCGCCCGGTAAAGGCCGAGATCGGCATGTTGCAGAAGCTGCGTTGCGGATGTGCCGTGGCCCGGCGCGCAGGCGATGCCGATGCTGGTATCGATGCTGATATCGCTGCCTTCGAGACTGAAACTGCGCGAGACGGCATGCACCACCCGCGCGGCCAGCATCGCCGCATCGCTTTCGCAGTCGCCGTTTGCCGATTGTATGATCGCGAATTCGTCGCCGCCGAGACGGCTCACCATGTCGTTTTCACCCAGAACGGCGGAAATCCGTGAGGCCACGGCCACCAGCAAGGCATCGCCGGCGGCGTGTCCGAGTGTATCATTGACGGCCTTGAAGCGGTCTAGATCGAGCAGCATGACATTGAACGGCTGGCCTGACACGGCAAGCTGTTCGAGACGGTTTTCCAGTGTCTTCATCAGCAGCACGCGGTTTGGAAGTCCGGTCAGCGCATCGTGATGGGCCATATGCTCCAGCTGCTGCGCCATATCGCGAATCTGCCGCAGGCGTCCGCGTTCCAGAACCGCTTCGCGCAACGTCTCGATAGCGGTGGCCATGTCGCCGATCTCGTCCCGCCGCTCCTGAAACGGCGTGGCGACATCCGTTTCCTCGCGGGCGATCCGAAGCGTTGCCTGCACCAGCGCCGGGACCGGTTTCAGGAAATGCCGGGCGATGACGGTCACCAGCACGCCGGTGACGGTCAAGACCACGATCAGCGCGGCGAGCGAATTATAAATGAGCTTGCGCTGCGCGCCATAAAGCGCGTCCGAGCCGCCGATGCTGACGGCGACCGCACCGATGGGTTTCTTCGTTTCCGTGCTGATGATCGGCAGCAGGCCGATATAGTGGCTGGATTCGCCGATGGTCGCAAAACCGGTGGAAAAACGCGCGGCGACCGCATCCCGGGAAAAGATGGGATCGGTGGCGAGCGGCTTTTCATCGTCGTCGGTGGCGTTGTCGAAAGCCGCCGCGATCTGCCGGAAGCCGGAATCTGCCTCGTCATAACGGAAAAGCCAGACGGCATTCTTGGTCTGTGCGCCGATAAGCGCGAGAACGTCGCTGGGGTTGAAGCCGGTGACGAGAATGGATTCGTCGTCGCCGATGGGCTTGTCGGTCAATATGCCGTTGACCTGCCCGTCGGCATCGGCGGTGACGCTGACATAGGTATAGATGCTGCGAAGCGTGGCGCTGGCGATCTGCGAATTGACGCGCGCCTGGTTGAGCCATTGCTCGCTGGCGGCGGCGACGAACATATACCAGCCGACAAGTGCGCCGATGCTGTAGGAAAAGATCACGCCGCCGAGGAATATCAGGGTTATTTTGCTGGCGAGCGAACGCCGCCGCGAAAACCGGCCTGTTTCCGGCTGCGTTGGCGAGCGAAGCGTGTGGCCCGGTTCAACCTGTCTATCTGTCCCGCGATAGGCAGTCTCTTCCATTCGCGATAGTCCCCCGCGATGTCGCGTTATAATTGTTTTATGGAATTTTATAGGGCATGCATTTCAATGCTGTCTGCTAAATAATTCAACAAAGTTTAGATGCGATTAAGAATTAATCCGTCTTTTTATAGTCGTAGCTTATATAAGAGATGGCGTTCCTGCACCTCAGGTTGAAAAAATCGGAGGTTAGAAATGAATCGTCAAGGATAAGCTCCAAAATTCTGCGATCTCCGCCATGTTTCCCGACCCGGTGTGTCTGTCATCGATAGCGCGGCGATTGGCCTTGCCAACTGGCCGATAAACGGCATGTTGTGCGCAACATGCCGCTTTCAGGGAGGATATCATGGCTCATAAAGGCAAAAACATCGCGCAGCTTTCCGTTCTCCTCCAGAGCGGCCATCTCGATCCGCGTGCCCTGGCGGAAGAGACGCTGGATGCGATCGGCGGAGAGGACGATCAGGCGATTTTTGTCGAGTTGACGGCAGCGCGGGCGATGTCGGAGGCGGAAGCCGCGGCAAAACGCATTGGTGAGGGCCGTTCCTGTGGTGTGCTCGATGGTATTCCGGTGGCCTGGAAGGACCTCTTTGACCTTGAAGGCATGGCAACCACGGCCGGATCGACGGTGCTTGCGAACGATAAGCCTGCATCGCGCGACGCGGATGTGGTGACGGCGCTGAAACAGGCGGGCATGATCTGCATCGGCCGGACCAATATGAGCGAGTTCGCGTTTTCCGGTCTCGGCATCAATCCGCATTACGGTACGCCACGCAATCCTGCTTCTACGGATGGTCACCGTCTGCCGGGCGGCTCTTCGTCGGGTGCGGGCGTCGCCGTGGCTGCCGGTCTGGTGCCGGTGGCGATCGGCACAGATACCGGCGGATCGGTGCGTATTCCCGCCGCCTTCAACGGCGTGGTGGGTTACAAGGCAAGCCGTGGCCGTTATTCGATGCGCGGCGTTTATCCCTTGGCGAAGAGCCTCGATTCGCTCGGACCGCTCACGCACACCGTGAAGGACGCCGTCTGGGTGGATGCCGCCATGCGCGGCAAGGCGGCTGCCGATCTCACGCGCGCGCCTCTTTCCGGCCTGTCGCTGGTGGTGCCGGAAACGGTCTTTTTCGATGGCATCGAGGATGGCGTCGCAGCTGCTTTCGAGCAGGCGGTGGAACGTCTCGTCCGTGCCGGCGCCTCGGTGCGGCGGCAGGCATTCCCGATTTTTTCGGAACTGTTCGATCTTATCAAGGAAAAGGGTGCGCTGGTGACGGCGGAGGCCTTCGCCCTGCACAAGACCCGGCTGGAAGGTGCCGACGCCGCCCGCATGGACCCGCGCGTGGTGGCCAGAGCAGGGCTCGGCGCGAATATTTCCATGCCGGACTATATAGCCATCATCGAGGCGCGCGAACGCATGACGGCGGCGTTTTCCGGCATGATTGGCAGGCAAGAGCTGCTGGTGTCGCCGACATTGCCGCATGTCGCGGCCAAGGTCGCGCCGCTTCTCGAGAGTGACGATGCCTTTTTCGCCATGAATGCGAAAACCCTGCGCAACACCCAGATCGGCAATTTTTTCGATCTCTGCGGTGTTTCGATCCCCTGTGGAACGGGCGATGCGGGCATGCCGGTCGGCCTGCTGCTTTCCGGCCTGCACGGCACGGACGATCATGTTCTCAGCGTGGCGATGGCGGCGGAAGAGATCGTTCGGGGTTGAGGAGAGGGCGGTTCACACAGCCATTCTCCGTCACCCCGGATTTGATCCGGGGTCCAGCGCGATCAAGTCCTTGATCGTGAAAGACTCCTGACGCCGCGCAGACGCGCGGCTGCTGGATGCCGAATCAAGTCCGGCATGACGGAGAGAGTACTTGGCCGCCTCCTCCCATAGCCTCACCGCGCCGCCCAGTTGGCGCCGCGGCGGAACATGGTTTTCATCTGCGGTACGGAGAACTCCTTGGCCTGATGGCCGAGCGCCGAATAGAAGACGCGGCCCTTGCCGTATTTGCGTTTCCAGACAACCGGCATCACCACGCCGTCGATCCACCAGGCATGGTCACCGGTGAATTTCGTCGTCGCCAGCACCTCGTTGGAGGGGTCGACATGCATGTAATATTGCTCCGACGTATAGGGGAAATCGGAAATCCCCTCCATCAGCGGATCGTCGGGGCGAATGATGTTGACGTGGTAGTCGATGATATTGCCGGGATGGGCAACCCACTGGCCGCCGATCATGAACTGATATTCGACGCATTCGCGGAAGCTATCGCCCGCGCCACCGTGGAAACCGGCAATGCCGACGCCGTTTTCCACGGCGGCCGTCAGGTTCTTGATCTCTTCCTTCTCGATCTTCGACATGGTGACAATCGGCACCACGAGGCTCAGATCATGCACCGAAGGATCGGCGAAGGCCTCCGTGCTGTGCTCTACATAGACCTTGAAGCCGTCCTCCTCCAGCATGTCCTTGACGATGGTGGCGCATTCCTGCGGTTCGTGGCCGCTCCAGCCGCCCCAGACAATGAGTGCTTCGCGCATTTATTTTCTCCTCCGGATTATTTGCCGAGCTGGCCGTCGACCAGCGATGTTTCGAGCGGGGCAGGGCGCTCCGCCTTGGTGGTGATGGAAACGGCGGTGCCGGTGTCCGATGCGGTCTGGAAGGCTTCCATGACTTCCAGCACATGCAAGGCAAGATCGCCATTGGCGCGATGCGGGCGGTTCTCGCGGATGGCATGGGCCATATCCGCTACGCCTATCGAACGGTAATTGCCGTCCGCATAGGGGGATGACAGGGCCTGCGGCTCGAACTGGCCGCCCTTCTTCAGCAATTGCACCTCGCCGCCGAAATGGTTGGGATCGGGCACGATCAGCGTGCCTTCAGTGCCATAGAGTTCCAGCGGCACATGTTTGTGGCCCGCCACATCGAAGCTCATGCCCACCTGCACCACAGCGCCGTTCTCAAAAGCCAGCACGCCGGAGACATGTGTGGCGACATGAACGGGAATTTTTTCGCCGTTCTTCGGTTCGCTGGTAATGAGGCGCTGATTGCGCGGCGCGATGGCAAAGCCTGCCACCTTGGCGACCGGGCCGAACAGGTTGACGAGATCGGTGATGTAATAGGGCCCCATATCCAGCATCGGCCCACCGCCAACCTCGTAATAAAAGGCCGGGTTGGGGTGCCAGCGCTCATGGCCGGGGCACATGAAGGTGGCCGTTCCGCCGACCGGCTGGCCCAACACGCCCTCATCGATCAGCCGGCGTGCGGTCTGGTGCCCGCCGCCAAGAAAGGTATCCGGGGCCGAGCCGATGCGAAGGCCTTTTGCCTTTGCCGCATCCGCAAGGCGTTTGCCCTCAGTGAAATTGATGCCGAGCGGTTTTTCGGAATAGGCATGTTTGCCCGCGTCCAGCGCGCGCAGGCCAACTTCCACATGGGCCTTGGGAATGGTCAGGTTGACGATGATCTCCACGGAAGGATCGGAGAGAAGCGCGTCGATGCTGGTTGCCTGGAGGCCGAATTCATCGGCGCGGGCCTTCGCGGCCTCCTCGTTCATATCCGCAAGACCGCGAATGTCGAGAATGGGAAACGACGCCATGGCCTTGAGATAGGCGCTGGAGATGTTGCCGCAGCCGATGATGCCGATACCGACCCTGTTCATGTGATTTCCTCCCGTAAATCAGAAATGCCGAAGCCCGTGCTCAACCTTGCTGGTCAGAGTGCTGGTCCCGTGGTGTTCCATGGCGATTCGTAAAGCTCGTAAAGCGCAACGGCCGCAGCCCCCTGCGCCCATAATTCGTCGCTCGCAATGTCGAAAACCAGCTCGGCGACGCCGGCCAGCGAAGGCGGCACGGCGGCATTGTAGCTGTCACGAATACTGGCGATGAAGGGTTCTCCGAGCTCGAGGCTGGAGCCGGTAATGATGACCCGCGGCGGCGCAAACAGCGTGACGATATTGGCAAGCGTCAGGCCGAGCGCTGCGCCGGCGCGCAAAGCCGCCGCGATGAGATCGTGGTCTTCCGCCGCAATCAATGCATGGGCATGCTGCATGCCACGGCCGAGCCGGATCGCCTCGGCAAAGCGCCCATCCGCCGGGCGGGAGCCCAGAATGGCGTTTTCGCCCGCCTGGCTCGCCAGCCGCACCGTGCCTTCATTGGCAAGGCCGATGACGAGATCGCCGAGATTGTGGCTGAGACCGCCAGCGCCGCGAAACAGCTGGTTCTGGTGCAGAACGCCAAGCCCGAGCGTCTGTTCGAGCGAAATCAGCACCATGTCTTCCAGATCGCGGGCATGGCCGAACCAGTGATGGGCGAGCGTGATGGCGTGGGCGTCGCTTTCGATGATGGTCGGCGAATTCAGCCGCGCCGTCATTTCCTCGGCGAAATTGACGTTCACTTCCCGCAAAATCGGGCTGCTGCGAATTTTCCCGGTGCGATGTTCGATAACGCCGGGCAGGCCGAGGCAGACCATGTCCACATCTTCCAGCGACAGCCCGGCATCGACGACGCAGCGCCGCACACCGTCTTCCACCAGATCGGCGATGACGCCAATCGGCTGACGGTCGACACGGATCGGCAGTGCAAGCGTTGAAAGCACGTTGCCGCAGAAATCGGTGACGACGAAGACCATGCGGCTTGCGGCGATCTTGGCGCCCACCACGCGGGCGGCATCCGGGTTCAGCTCCAGCATCACGCGCGGCCTGCCACGGGCGCCTTCGGTGCGGATATCGCCGATATGGCGCGTGAGGATAAGCCCGTCATCGAGCAGAGAGGCGGTGATCGCCGAAACGGTGGTGGTGGAGAGCTGCGTTCTTTCGCTGATTTCCACCCGCGAGATCGGCCCATGGCGGCGGATGCTGTCCAGCACGCTCAGCCTGTTGATCGCGCGCATTAATTCGGGGTCTGCGGTCTTCATGGGGTCCTGCTGCGATCGGGTTCGATCTAAAACGAATTTATATCGGATTGCGGATTAAATAACGTCTGCCGGGAGGGGTGTGTCAAGCCATTAGGGTAAAAAATCAGCAACCCGCCTTGACATTGGGCAGGGTGTGGGGTGAATTAATCCGCATTGGGGAATAAATGGTGAGGAACCCCAGGGAGGATCACGAACATGACCTATTGGCACGCAGGCGCAAGCCTGAGCGGCAGGCGGATTGCCTTTGCCGCAACGACAAGCATAGCCCTGATGTTCGGCGCGGCCAGCGCCTCGGCGGCGACCGTCGTTAAATGGATGCATGTGGAATTAGACCCGAAATCCGTGGCTGTCTGGGAGGAGATCGCCAAGGAATACGAAGCCAAGCACCCCGATGTCGATATTCAGCTGCAGTTCCTCGAAAACGAGGCTTTCAAGGCAAAATTGCCGACGCTGCTGCAATCCAACGACGTGCCGGATTTCTTCTATAGCTGGGGTGGCGGCGTTCTGGAGGAGCAGTCCAAGACCGGCGCGCTGAAGGATCTGACCGAGGTTTTCGACGCCGATGGCGGCAAGCTGCGTCAGGCCTATAATGCATCCGCAATCGACGGCCTGTCTTTCGATGGCAAGGTCTGGGCCGTGCCCTACAAGGTCAGCCTCGTCAGCTTCTTTTACAACAAGGAGCTGTTTGCCAAGGCCGGCGTGAAGGCGGAAGACATCAAGAGCTGGGACGATTTCAGCGCCACGGTCAAGAAGATCAAGGAAGCGGGAATCGTCCCGATTGCCGGCGGCGGCGGTGAGAAATGGCCGATCCATTTCTACTGGAGCTATCTCGTCATGCGCAATGGCGGGCAGGCCGTGTTCGATGCCGCTCGCAAAGGCGAGGGCGAAGGTTTTATGGATCCGGCGATCATCAAGGCGGGTGAACAGCTGGCGGAGTTCGGCAAGCTCGAACCCTTCCAGCCCGGTTATCTCGGCTCCACTTGGCCACAGGCGCTTGGCGTCTTCGGCGACGGCAAGGCGGCGATTATTCTCGGTTTCGACAATACGGAAGCCAACCAGCGCAAGAATGCCGGTGACGGCAAGGGGCTGGCCGCAGACAATATCGGCCGCTTCGCCTTCCCCGTCGTCGAAGGCGGCGCGGGCAAGGCCACCGATACGCTCGGCGGCCTGAACGGCTGGGCGGTCACGAAAAACGCGTCCAAGGAAGCAATCGATTTCGCCACCTTCCTGACCAGCAAGGAGAGCGAAGAAAAGATGGCGGCTGCCGGCATGATTCTGCCGGTTGCGAGCGGGGCGGACGGCGCGGTGAAGAACCCGCTGCTGGCGGATTCGGCCAAGCAGCTTGCCGGCTCCACCTGGCACCAGAACTTCTTCGACCAGACGCTGGGTGCCGCCGTCGGCCGCGTCGTCAACGACGTCTCCGTCGAGATCGTTTCCGGCCAGATGACGGCCGAAGAGGGCGCCAAGCAAATTCAGGATGCTTTCGAGCTTCGCTGATTTCTGTTCCATGACGGCGCCGCGCGGGACGCGGCGCCGCAATATCTGCCTCAATGAAAGCGGATAGAGATGACGGATATTTCCATGACTTCTGCGTCGATACCGGCGCGCGGCGCGGCGAAGACAAAGCGCAAGCAAAGTTCGGTCGCGCATGACCGGGCGCTGACCCTTCTGGTCTTCCTGCCGCCCGCCCTGCTGCTCTTTACCCTGTTCGTCATCCTGCCCATGGGCGAGGCGGCATGGTACAGCCTTTACCGCTGGAACGGCTATGGCACGCCGACCGATTTCGTCGGCCTCAGGAATTTTCAGGTCCTGTTCGGCAATGCCGCCTTCTCGCAGGCCCTGCTCAATAACGGCCTCATCATCCTGATCTCGGTTCTGATCCAGATCCCGCTGGCGATCTGGCTTGCGATGATGCTGGCGCACCGCATTCCCGGCGTCGTTGCCTTCCGGCTGGTTTTCTTCCTGCCCTATGTGCTGGCAGATGTCGCAGCCGGCCTGATCTGGCGTTTCGTTTATGACGGCGATTACGGCCTGTTTGCCGCCATCTCCAATTTCTTCGGCTTCGCCAATCCTTACGTGCTGGCCGACAAGGATGTGGCGATCTATGCCGTGCTCGGCGTCATCGTCTGGAAATATTTCGGTTTCCATATGATGCTGTTCATCGCCGGACTTCAATCCGTCGACAAGAATGTGCTGGAAGCAGCCGAAATCGACGGCGCTTCCGGCTGGCAGAAATTCCGTTATGTCACGCTGCCGATGCTCGGCTCCACCGTTCGCCTCTCCGTCTTCTTCGCGGTGATCGGCTCATTGCAGCTCTTCGACATGATCATGCCGCTCACCGGTGGCGGGCCGTCCAACTCCACGCAGACCATGGTCACCTTTCTCTACACCTATGGCGTCATGCGCATGCAGGTGGGGCTCGGCAGCGCGGTCGGTGTCGTTCTCTTCGTCATCTGCGTGACGCTCGCCTTCGGTTACAAAAGGATTTTCATGCGCCATGACTGACACATCCACCTCCGTCCGCATGCCGCTGCAAACCAAGCTTTATCTTTATATATCGCTGAGCCTGATTGCGGCCATCGTGCTCATCCCGTTGCTCACCACCGCGCTTGGCGGCTTCAAGACGCTGGGAGACCTGCGCGTCAACCCGTTCGGCATTCCGGCCGAATGGCAATGGGCCAATTATGGCGATATCCTCTTCGGCAAACGTTACTGGCTGCAAATCTTCAATTCGCTTGTCATCGCGCTGTTGACGGTGTTCCTGACGCTGACCGTCTCGGCCATGGCCGCCTTCACCTTCGCGCATGTGAAGTTCTTCGGCTCGTCCTTCCTGCTGAATTATTTTCTGCTGGGGCTGATGTTCCCGGCGGCCACCGCCATCCTGCCGCTGTTCATCCGTATTCGCGATCTGGGCCTCCTCGATACCTATTGGGGTGTGGTGTTGCCGCAGGTGGCCTTCGGGCTGGGCATGAGCATTCTCCTGTTCCGCAATTATTTCCGCAATCTGCCGGAGGAGCTGTTTCAGGCCGCCTTCGTGGATGGCTGCGGCTATCTGCGGTTCTTCTGGCACATTTCCATGCCGCTATCGCGGCCGATCGTGGCGACCGTCGGCATCGTCTCCTTCGTCGGCAGTTGGAACAGCTATATCCTGCCGCTGATCATGCTGAACTCGGAATCGAAATATCCCTGGCCGCTTGGCATCATGGTCTATCGCGGCGAATTTGGCACGGAATGGCAGCTGGTGCTCGCCTTCATCACGCTGACGATCCTGCCGACCGTCATCGTCTTCTTCCTTGCACAGAAACACATCATCGCGGGCCTGACGGCCGGTGCCGTCAAATCGTGACTTGAAAGGAGCAAAACATGGCTTCCGTCGAACTTAGGGATATCCGCAAGTCCTATGCCGCACTCGATGTCATTCACGGCATCTCGCTCGATATTACGGATGGCGAATTCATCGCGCTGGTCGGCCCTTCCGGCTGCGGCAAGTCCACCCTGCTGCGTATGATCGCCGGGCTGGAGGAAATCACCGATGGGGATATCCTCATCGGCGACAAGGTGGTCAACGGTATGACCCCGCGTGAGCGCAACATCGCCATGGTGTTCCAGTCCTATGCGCTTTATCCGCATATGACGGTGGCTGAAAACATGGGCTTCAACCTGAAGCTCGCCGGCCAGCCGAAAAACATCATCGAGGAGCGCGTGGCGGAAGCCGCTCGCATGCTCGATCTCGGCAAGCTTCTCGACCGCAAGCCTTCGCAGCTCTCCGGCGGCCAGCGCCAGCGCGTCGCCATGGGGCGCGCGGTGGTGCGCAATCCGGCCGTCTTCCTGTTCGATGAGCCGCTGTCCAACCTGGACGCCAAGCTTCGCGTGCAGATGCGCAGCGAAATCAAGGCGCTTCATCAGAAAGTCGGCACTACCTCCATCTATGTCACCCATGATCAGATCGAGGCGATGACGCTGGCGGACCGGGTCGTGGTGCTCAATCACGGTCGCATCGAACAGCAGGGCACGCCGCTCGAGCTCTACAAGACGCCCGCCAATCTCTTCGTCGCCGCCTTCATCGGCTCGCCGGCCATGAATCTCATCGAATGCGTGGTCGATGGCGAGGGAGACCAGCCGGCGGCCCGGCTGAAGGACGGAACCGCGATCCGCATTGCCGCCTCCCGAAAGGTCAAACGTGGCCAGCCGGTGACGATTGGCTTGAGGCCGGAACATATCGGCTCGGCCATCGGCGGCGATGTGTCGCTCTCCGGCCGGACGCTGCTGGTGGAGCCGACGGGCGCACAGACCCATGTGATCTTCGAACTGGCGGGCGATCATGTGACGGCGGTGGTGGATGGCGAGCAGCCGGTCAAGGTCAACACTCCCTTTGTCGCCACCGTGCACCATGAGCGTGTGCACGTCTTCGACAGGGCGAGCGGACTGGCGCTTTAAGCGCCTTCCGCATTTTCAGCGAAATGCGGAAATTCTCTCGTCTCTCCGCTTTTGGGGCTTGTTTGAAAATCACGAGCGGTTAGCTTGGCGCTTGGGAAAAAAGCGGATTACCGCGAAACTGTATCGATGCAGGAGGAGATTTTTATGAGAACGATCAAGGGGCCGGGTCTTTTTCTCGGCCAGTTTGCCGGCGATGCCGCACCCTTCAACAGCTGGGACGGCATTACCAAATGGGCGGCGGAAAAAGGCTACCTCGGTGTGCAGGTGCCGACCTGGGCCGGGCAGCTGATCGATCTCAAAAAAGCAGCGGAATCGAAAGATTATTGCGACGAGTTCGCCGGTGTCGCACGCCAGAACGGCGTGGAAGTGACCGAGCTTTCCACCCATCTGCAGGGCCAGCTCGTCGCCGTTCATCCCGCCTATGACGAGGCCTTTGACGGTTTTGCCGCACCGGAAGTGCGCGGCAACCCCAAGGCGCGTCAGCAATGGGCGGTGGAGCAGGTGAAGCTGGCGCTGAAGGCGTCGAAAAATCTCGGCATCAAGGCGCATGCGACCTTCTCCGGTGCGCTTGCCTGGCCCTTCGTCTACCCGTGGCCGCAGCGCCCGGCCGGTCTGGTGGAAACGGCCTTCGACGAACTGGCGAAACGCTGGACGCCGATCCTCGATTACGCCGATGAGCAGGGTGTGGATGTCTGCTACGAAATCCATCCGGGCGAAGACCTGCATGATGGCGTGACCTTCGAGATGTTCCTGGAGCGCGTGAAGAACCACAAGCGCGCCAACATGCTCTACGATCCCTCGCATTACATTCTGCAATGCCTGGATTATCTCGACAATATCGACATCTACAAGGACCGCATCAAGATGTTCCACGTCAAGGATGCGGAGTTCAACCCGACCGGACGGCAGGGCGTTTATGGCGGTTATCAGGGCTGGGTCAACCGCGCGGGCCGGTTCCGTTCGCTGGGCGACGGGCAGGTGGATTTCGGTGCGGTTTTCTCCAAGATGGCGGCCAATGATTTCGATGGCTGGGCCGTGGTCGAATGGGAATGCGCGCTGAAGCACCCTGAAGACGGCGCTCGGGAAGGAGCCGAATTCGTCAAGGCGCATATCATCCGCGTCACGGAAAAAGCCTTTGACGATTTCGCATCGAGCGGCACGGACGATGCGGCCAACCGCCGTATGCTTGGGCTTTGAGAGCATTTCAGGGGAGATATTATGGCTATTGAAGGAAAGACAACCGACAAGGCGAACAGGCGGATTCGCCTTGGCATGGTGGGTGGCGGTTCGGGTGCATTTATCGGCGGCGTTCACCGCATGGCCGCGCGGCTCGACAATCGCTTCGATCTCGTGGCGGGGGCCCTGTCCTCGACGCCGGAAAAATCCCTCGCCTCCGGTCGTGAGCTGGGGCTCGATCCCGAGCGTTGCTACGGTTCGTTCGAGGAGATGGCCGAAAAGGAAGCGCTGCGCGAGGATGGCATAGAGGCGGTGGCGATCGTCACGCCCAACCATGTGCATTATCCGGCCGCCAAGGCGTTTCTGGAACGCGGCATCCATGTCATCTGCGACAAGCCGCTGACCTCCAATCTGGAAGACGCCAAGAAGCTGAAGCAGGTGGCCGACAAGGCCGATGCGCTGTTCATCCTGACGCATAATTATACCGGCTATCCCATGGTGCGGCATGCGCGGGAACTGGTGGAGGCCGGTGAACTCGGCAATATCCGTCTGGTGCAGATGGAATATCCGCAGGACTGGCTGACGGAAGCGGTGGAACAGACCGGTGCGAAACAGGCTGTCTGGCGTACCGATCCGGCGCAATCGGGCGTCGGCGGCTCCACCGGCGATATCGGCACCCATGCCTATAATCTCGGTTGCTTCATTTCCGGTCTGGAAGCGGATGAGCTGGCGGCGGATGTGCACACCTTTGTCGAAGGCCGCCGGCTGGACGACAATGCGCATGTGATGCTGCGCTTCAAGCAAAAGGGCGGCAAGCAGGCGGCCAAGGGGCTGCTCTGGTGCAGCCAGGTTGCGGTCGGTCACGAAAACGGGCTGAAGGTGCGTGTTTATGGCGACAAGGCCGGCATCGAGTGGACGCAGGCGGACCCGAACTATCTCTGGCTCACGAAGCTTGGCGAACCCAAGCAGTTGATCACCCGCGGCGGCGCCGGGGCAGGGGCTGCCGCAGCACGCGTCACCCGCATTCCATCCGGCCACCCGGAAGGTTATCTCGAAGCCTTCGCCACCATCTATACCGAGGCGGCGCATGCCATCGAGGCCTGCCGCACCGACTCGGCGCTCGACAAGGCGGTGATTTACCCGACCGTGGATGACGGGGTTAAAGGTGTCGCTTTCGTAACGGCCTGCGTTGAGTCCGGCAAGAAGAATGGCGGCTGGGTGAAGCTGTAAGATTGTGCGCGGCGTATTTCTTCTCCCCGTCGGGGAGAAGAAACAAGCGGCGCGCGCTTGCGTCATCGCGCAGCTCTTTGGGCTCAGGACTATAGGTTAACGGCAGAAGTTGACGGCTGTAGGGTGGCCGGGATGTGGAGCTTGGTCTGCCATCTGACGACGTTATCAATTAACGCGTGTTGTCTGCTGCTGCACCCTTTCCGTTATGGGGCAACCGTCCTGAAGCTTGGTCCAGGACGAAACGTTGAGCTTCATCTCGCAGCGCGCGAGATAAGAGCCGCCATCGACCTTCAGGCAGGATGTCTGGCCGAGCTGGAACATGACGCCGCGATTTCGGCATTTGCAATTGTGGGCATCCGCCAAAGTCGGAATAAGGGCCATGATCAGGCCAAGTATGAGCACTCCAGGACGCATGGCTGAGGCTCCAAAGGATATCCCGCCAGATTACTCCTGTCCGAGGGCATAGTCAAAACGTCTTCCCTCCACGATCCACGCGCCGGAAAGCCCGTAATCGTTGCGAACTTCTCCGCTATCACCCGATCAAAATCGCGCGGATATCATTCACATTCGTCAGCGTGGGCCCCGTCACGACAAGGTCTCCTGCTGCCTTGAAAGCGGTGTAGCTGTCGTGGCTCATGAGCGACTGACGCGGATCGACACCGGCTTCGCGCATGCGGGCAAGCGTGTCCGGTGTTACTACCGCACCCGCCGCATCCTCCACGCCGTCTATGCCGTCGCTATCGCCGGCAATGGCCCAGATGCCGTCCGCACCCTTCAGCGTCAGCGCAAGGCTCAGCAGGAATTCCGTATTGCGGCCGCCCTTGCCGGCCGGTCCCTTGCCGCCAACGCCCCTGTTCAGCGTGACCGTGGTTTCGCCGCCGGAAAGCAGCACGGCCGGGCCTTTGACCGGCAGGCCCTTACGGCTGGCGGAAAGCGCGATGCCGGCCATGACAGCGCCGACATCTTTTGACTCGCCTTCCAGTGAATCTCCGAGGATGAGCGGTGTAAGCCCGAGCTTTACGGCCTCATCCGCCGCCGCCTGCAGGGCGAGCGAAGGAGCCGCGATGAGCCGGATATCCTCATCGATATCGCCCGCCTTCGGGGTTTCCTCGCCTTTTTCCAGCACCTTGCGCACCGTTTCGGGAAGATCGAGCGCATAACGGGCGACGATTTCCCGCACGGTTTCAATATCGCTCGGATCTGCAACCGTCGGGCCGGAGGCGATTTCGGACGGGTTGTCACCCGGCACATCCGAAATCAGCAGCGAAACAACCTTGGCCGGCCTGGCGGCCAGCGCCAGCCGTCCGCCCTTGATGCGGGAGAGATGTTTGCGCACCGCGTTCATTTCGGAAATCGTCGCACCGCTGGCAAGCAAAGCGCGATTGACGGCCATCTTGTCGGCAAGCGTCATGCCTTCGGCCGGCGCGACCATCAGTGCCGAACCGCCGCCGGAAATCAGGGCGATGACCATGTCGTCGGCGGTCAGGCCTTCAACGGCGGCGAGAATGCGTTTTGCCGCTTCCGCGCTTTTATCGTCCGGCACGGGGTGCGAGGCCTCGATGATCTCGATGCGCCCGGTCGGGACGGCATGGCCGTAACGCGTCACCACCACACCGGAAAGATCGACATGTGGCCAAGCCGCTTCGAGCGCGGCAGCCATGGCGGCGGAAGCCTTGCCGGCGCCCACCACAACGCAGCGGCCTTTGGGCGGGGAGGGAAGGTGGTGTTGCAGCACCTTTGCCGGATCGGCGCTTGCGACTGCCGCCATGAAAATCCGGTTGAGGGCGTCTTTTGCGCTGTGATCGTTCCATACGCTCATCGGTTCATGCTCCGACCCAGAGGAAGCCGAGCGCGAACAATGCCGGCAATGACTGAATGAACAGGATCTTCATATTGGCGGTGATGGCGCCGAAAATACCGGCCACCAGAACGCAGGTCAGGAAGAAAATCTTGAAGCTCAGCCCTTCATCGCCCTGCATCAGCCCATAGATCAGCCCCGCTGCGAGAAAACCGTTATAAAGCCCCTGATTGGCGGCAAGCACCTTTGTCTGCCGGGCAAAATCCGCCGAAAGACCGAAGGCCTTGCGGCCGGCTGGTTTTTCCCACAGCAGCATTTCCAGAATGACGATGTAAATATGGATGGCCGCAACCACGGCAATCAGAATGCTGGCGATCATCGGCGGTTTCCTCCAAACCATAATGTCCGTTGCCTTTGTCAGAGTGAACAGGTGGCGAGCGGACAATTCCGTTTTAACGGCAGGGCAGAGGGCCGCAAGGCCAGAATCCTCTCTTCCCGTGCAAACTGTTGAAGACCGGCAGCCTATTGCTTGACTCTTTGCTGAAATAGGAACAAAACAGGAACAATAAAGATGAATAACCGGAATTGAAACCTGTCATGCCATGCAAAAGCGCGCGGATCAGTTGCTCGTTGTCGAAGAGCTGCGTGAAAGGCTGGAAAGGATCGGTAACGGCGCTCCGCGCCTGTACGAGACCTTGCCTTTCGGCGTGGATGCCATCGACCATCGCCTGCCGGGAGGCGGGCTGAAGCTCGGTTGCCTGCATGAGGTGAGCGGCGGCGGCAATGGCGCTGCCGATGGCGCGGCGGCCGCCCTTTTTGCGGCCGGTGTGGCAGCAAGGCTTTCCGGCAAGGTTTTATGGTGCGTCACCCGGCGGGATCTGTTCATGCCGGGGCTGACGCAGGCCGGCCTGTCGCAGAACCGGCTCATCATCGTTGAATGCCGCGATGAGAAAGGCGTGCTCGACTGTTTCGAGGAGGGTTTGCGCTGCAACGGCTTCGGCGCGGTGATGGGCGAAGTGGCGAAACTGCCGATGAACGCCTCGCGGCGGCTGCAACTGGCAGCGGAAACCTCCGGTGTTACAGGCGTTGCCATCCGTCGCTTCCGGCGTCCGGCCGATGCGGCGCTGTTCGGAGAGCCCACGGCGGCGGTGACCCGCTGGCGCATCTCTGTCCGGCCCTCATCCCCCTTGCCGGTGCCGGGGGTGGGCAGGCCGCGCTGGTTTCTGGAACTTTTGCGATGTCGCGGCGGCGAAAGTGCTGCATTTGAAGTGGAAGCCTGTGATGCAAAGGGTCGTCTCGCTCTACCTGCCGACATGGCCGACGGATCGCTTCCGGCGTCTTTCGGGCAAGGACGCGCCGCCGGTTGAAAAGCCTCTGGTCATGATTGGCCGCCAGGGCAGCCGCCGGCTGGTGCTGGCGCTCGACAAGGCGGCAAAGGCGGCGGGCATCCGGCCCGGCACGCCGGTCAGCAAGGCGCAGGCGCTGGTGCCGGGCCTTATCGTGGAAGATATGGATACGGCTGGTGATGCCCGCGCCCTGCAACAACTGGCGTTTTATTTCCTACGCATCTATGCCCCCATCGTCGCTGCCGACCCGCCGGACGGGCTGGTGCTGGACACGGCGGGCGCGGACCATCTGCACGGCAATGAGGCGCTGATGCTGAGCGGCATGGTCAACCGCCTGCATGCCGCGGGTTTTGCCGCCCGCGCCGCCATTGCCGATAGCTGGGGTGCGGCCCATGCGCTGGCCCGCTTTGGCCGCGAGGAGATCGGCATCGTGCCGCCGGGCGGGCAGCGGACGGCGGTTAGCGACTTGCCATTGGCCGCGCTCAGGCTGGAAGAGCGTATTGTTTCCGGGCTGAAGGTGCTCGGTTTTCGCAGTATCGGCGAGCTTGCCGAAGCACCGCGCGCGCCGCTGACCCTGCGTTTCGGCCCCGAACTCGTCCGCCGTCTTTCCCAGGCTTCCGGAGAAATCGGCGAGCCCATTGAACCGGTGCGCGTGGCCGAGCTGGTGGAGGTGCGCCGCGCCTTTCCCGAGCCGATTGCGGCGGCGGAGACGATTGCCCGCTATACGCAGAAGCTGGTTACGGAGCTTTGTGTCGCGCTGGAAAAGCGCGGCTTCGGCGCCCGCCGTGTCGATCTGGTGCTGCACCGGGTCGATAGCGGCCTGCAGGCGGTGCGGGCCGGCACGTCCAGACCGGTGCGCGACATCAAGCAACTGGTTCGGCTGCTGACCGACCGGATCGACACCATCGATCCCGGTTTCGGCATCGAGATGATGGTGCTGACCGCCACCCATGCCGAACCGCTTGTCACCGCGCAGGCCCGTTCCTCGCTTCTGGAGGAAGGCCGTGCGGACATCGCCGATACGGTCGATGTCATTCTCAATCGCGGCCACAGGGTCTATCGTTATGCGGCGGTGGCAAGCGATGTGCCGGAACGCTCCCTTGCCCCCGTTGCGGCGCTTGCGCCTGAGGATACGCTCGGCTGGCCCGGCCACTGGCCGCGTCCGGTCAGGCTTTTTTCAAGGCCGGAACCCATCGAAACGCTGGCGCTGCTGCCGGACCATCCGCCGCGTTATTTCCTCTGGAAAGGCGTGCGCCATAATGTGCGGCGCGCCGACGGGCCGGAGCGGGTGTTCGGCGAATGGTGGAAACGCGACCGGGAAAAGGCCGCCGTGCGCGATTATTTCACGGTGGAAAATGAAAACGGCGAGCGCTTCTGGATTTTCCGTTCCGGTGACGGCGAACATGCCGAAACCGGCTCGCAGGGCTGGTTCATCCACGGGGTTTTCGCATGAATACGCCGCTTTATGCCGAACTTCAGGTGACCACGCATTTCTCCTTCCTGCGCGGTGCAAGCTCCTGTGAGGAGCTGTTCGAACAGGCCAAAAATCTCGGTATCGAGACGCTGGGCATCGTGGATCGCAACAGCCTTGCGGGCATTCCCCGCGCTTACGAAGCCGCCAATAATCATGGCATCCGCCTCGTCATCGGCTGCCGGCTCGATCTAGATGATGATATCTCCGTGCTTGCCTATCCCATGGATCGCCCGGCTTACGGCCGGCTTTGCCGGCTGCTTTCCGTCGGCAAGAAAAGAGGCGGCAAGGGCAAATGCCGGCTGGCTTGGGACGATCTCGTTGCCTATGGCGAAGGCCTGATCGTGGTGCTGCTCGCCGACCTGGCCGACGATCTCTGCGCGCTTCGCCTGCGCCGGCTGAAGACAGCCTTTGCGGACCGGGCCTATATGGCGCTCAGCCTCCGAAGGCGGCCCAACGACCAGATGCGGCTTTTCGAATTGTCGAACATGGCGGAAGCGGCTGGTGTGCCGACCGTTGTGACCAATGACGTGCTGTTTCATGTGCCCGAGCGGCGCATGCTGCAGGATGTCGTCACCTGCATCCGGCATAATTGCACCATCGACGAGGCGGGTTTTCGGCGCGAACGCCATGCCGACCGCTATATGAAGCCGCCGCAGGAAATGCACCGGCTGTTTGCCCGCTACCCCGAGGCGCTCTCCCGCAGTCTCGAAATCGCGAAGCGCTGCACCTTTTCGCTGAAGGAACTGGTCTATCAATATCCCGAGGAGCGCACCCTGCCGGGGCTGACAGCGCAGCAGGCGCTGGAAAAGCTCGTCTGGGAGGCGGTGCCGGGGCGGTATCCGAAGGGTTTGCCGGAGAAGGTGGAAAAGGCACTGCATCATGAGTTGGATGTTGTCGGCAGATTAAATTACGCCCCCTACTTTCTGACCGTGAGTGCTATCGTCCGACAGGCACGTAAGATGGATATCTTGTGCCAAGGACGCGGTTCGGCGGCAAACTCAGTTATCTGTTTTGTACTTGGTATCACCGCCATTGATCCTGCTCGTTTCAGCAATCTCGTCTTTGAGCGTTTGTTTCCGAAAACCGGGGTGAACCGCCTGACATCGACGTCGATTTTGAGCATCAGCGTCGTGAGGAAATTATTCAATGGGTCTACAAAACCTATGGCCACGATAAAGCCGCGCTTTGTTCAGTCGTTACCCGCTATCGTGGTCGAGGGGCATTGCGAGATGTTGGTAAAGTACTGGGTCTGCCGGAGGACCTGACCAAACTTCTATCCTCGCAAGTCTGGCGCTGGAGCGAAGGTGTTGATGAAAAACAGGTAAGGGAACTAAACCTCAATATGGAGGATCGCCGCCTGAAACTGGCTTTCGAGCTTGCCAACCAGCTTGTTGGCACGCCACGCCATCACAGCCAGCATCCGGGCGGCTTCGTACTTTCCCATGATCGGCTAGATGAGCTCGTGCCGATTGAACCTGCTGCCATGGATGATCGCCAGATCATCGAATGGGACAAGGATGATATCGATATCGTGCAGTTCATGAAAATGGATTGCCTGGCACTTGGGATGCTTTCCTGCATGAAGCGTGGCTTCGATCTGCTGGAGGCTCGTACAGGAGAAAAATACGATCTTGCTGCGATGCCACCGGATGATCCTGCAACGTTTGCAATGATCCAAAAAGCAGACACGCTAGGCACTTTCCAGATCGAAAGCCGGGCGCAGATGTCGATGTTGCCGCGTTTGAAGCCCGCCAAATTTTACGATCTTGTTATTCAGGTCGCCATTGTCCGTCCCGGCCCCATTCAGGGAGATATGGTACATCCCTATTTGCGGCGGCGTCAGGGAAAAGAGCCCGTTCGGTATGAAAAACCGGAGCTTAAAAATATTCTCAAAAAGACGCTGGGCGTCCCGCTGTTTCAGGAACAGGCCATGCGGATTGCCATGGATTGCGCCGGTTTCACCGCAGATGAGGCGGACCAGTTGCGTCGAGCCATGGCTACTTTCAAGAATGTCGGTACTATTTCCAAATTCAAGGAAAAACTGGTCACCGGAATGGTGACGAACGGCTATGAAAAAGAATTCGCCGAACGCATCTTCAAACAGCTAGAAGGTTTCGGCAGCTATGGTTTTCCCGAAAGCCATGCGGCTTCCTTCGCGCTGATTGCCTATGCTTCCTCATGGCTGAAGTGCCATCATCCCGATATTTTCTGCACGGCGCTTCTCAATTCGCAGCCCATGGGGTTTTACGCTCCAGCGCAGATCGTGCGCGATGCGCGCGACCATGGAGTGGAGGTGCGTCCGGTCTGCGTCAATAACAGCCGCTTCGACTGCACGCTGGAACCGACCGGCACGACGGACACCAATGGCAGAGAGCGTTATGCCGTGCGGCTCGGCATGCGTTTGGTGAAGGGACTTTCCAACAAACACGCTGCCGATATCGTCGCCGGCCGGCAGGACCGGGCGTTTGCCTCGGTGGATGATCTCTGGCGAAGGGCGGGCGTTCCCGCCGCCGCACTGGTCTGTCTTGCCGAAGCCGATGCCTTTCTGCCGTCGCTTTCGCTTGCCAGACGTGAAGCGCTCTGGGCCATCAAGGCTTTGCGGGACGAGCCGCTGCCGCTTTTTGCCGCCGCCGCCAGCCGGGAAAATGCTGTCGTGGACGAGCTTCAGGAACCCGCCGTCGCGCTCAGGCCCATGACGGATGGCGGCGAGGTGGTGCAGGATTACGGTCATGTGGGGCTCACCCTGCGCGAACATCCCATGACCTTCCTGCGGCGCGATCTTTCCCGCCGTCGCATCGTTACCTGTGCGGAGGCGGTGCGTGTGCGGGATGGCACATGGCTGGAAACGGCGGGTCTGGTGCTGGTGCGCCAGCGCCCCGGCTCGGCCAAGGGCGTGATTTTCATGACGCTGGAGGATGAGACGGGCATTGCCAACGCTGTCCTTTGGGTCAATACCTTCGAAAAATACCGGCGTGTGGTGCTGTCTGCCGGCATGGTCGGCATTTACGGCAAGATCCAGCGGGAAGGCGAGGTGGTGCATCTGGTCGCCCACCGGTTGGCCGATCTGTCGGAAGCGCTGGCAAGTGTGGGCGAGCGCAACCGTGCCTTTCCCCTGCCGCATGGGCGTGGCGATGAGTTCCACCACGGCATGCCGCCGGAGGATCATCGCACTATTAGGAAACACCCGCCGGCTACAGTCGATGATGAAGATGATGTGGAGCGGATAAAGGTCATTTCCCGCAATTTTCATTGAAAAGGCGGTTCAGATTATCTTTTATGCGCCACGATATAAGGCCGCTTGTCATTGCCCTTTGTCGCGTGGAATTCCGTGGCCAGAATGTCGAAGCCTCCGGCTGTTATATGTCGGCTCAACTCGGTGGCGGTGAAGATGCCGGCATAGGGCGCCTTGCCGATTGCGCGCATGGCTGGCAACACAAGGCGGATGAGTGGGTTCATATCGCCGACGCAGGGTGTCTTGGTAATGAGAAGCCCCTGCGCGGTGAGCAGGGAATGGATGCGCCGCAATGTGCCGGGCAGATCGCGGACCAGATGAAGGTAATTGAAACCCAGAACCGCGTTAAACTGCGCGGGGTCGGGCACAAGCGTTTCCACGGTAGCCATGCTGAAAACGAGGTTGGTGAGAGAGCCGGCGGCGTGTTTTCTTTCCTCGGCAATCGCAATCATGTCGGCGGAAATATCCGTCGCAAGATAGTTTTTGACCCCGCCTGCCAGCCGGATTGCCGTTGTCCCGGTGCCGCAGCCCAGTTCCAGTACCCTGTCATCCGGTTTCAGCAGGGCGTGGGTCCGTTCCAGCGTGCGCGCATATCCGGTTTCGTCCGAAATCTTGCCCCCGGCATATTTCCGGGCAGACCGGTTCCAGAAACGGGCGTCGTCGGCAATGCTCATGGTGGATGCTCCCCGAACCTCACGCTTTCGCGTCAAGCGGATCTGATTTCACCCCGTATCCATATCCGTTTTATTTGAAGTTTTTAAGCCGCATCCTCCAGCCCGGCCGTGTCCTTCCTGCGGAACTGGCTGGGCGGCGCGCCGAGCACGCGTTTGAAGGCGCGGCTGAAGGAGGCTTCGGAATCGTAACCGAGCTTTTCCGCCGCCAGCGTTACGCGCATGCCTTCGCGCAGCCACAGCCGCGCCTGATGCATGCGCACGCGCACCACATAACGGGCCGGGCTTTCGCCCACTATGCGGGTGAAACGTTCCGCGAAACTGGAGCGGGATGCGCCCATCAGCGAGGCAAGCTCCTCCACGCTCCAGTCCTTTTCGGGGTTGAGGTGGATGGCGGCCAATACCCGCCCGAGTTCGGGATTGCGCACGGCGGCCAGCCAGCCGCTGGAATCGCCGCAGCCATATTCCACCCATGTGCGGATCAACGTCGCGGTCAGCACATCGGCAAGCCGTGCCAGAATGCCGCCCGCGCCCACGCGGTTCAGTTCCACCTCGCGCGTCATGGCTTCCAGCAGATGGGGGATAGCCGGGTCGCTTTTGGCCAGATCGCTGGTCAGCATCACATCCGGCATCAGCTGCAGCAGCGGGTGCAGATTGTCCATGTTGAAACGCATCGAGGCGGTAAAGGCGACGGTATCGCCGCCGGCGCTCGCGCATTCCATGTCGAAGATGCCCTGGCAGACTTCCTTCTTGCCGAAGCGGTCGAAAAGGGTGGGTTTCACATCCTCGCCGCTGCCCAGCACATGGGCGTGCCCTCGCGGCAGAAGCACGGCGTCACCGCAGGTCAGCGTCAGCCATTCGCCGGAAGGTTTCTGCAATTTCGCCTGACCGACGCCGATGAAATGAAACCGCGCGGCTTCCTGTTCGGGAAAGGCCGTCGCCCAGGGTGTGGCCATGCGGCACCGGCCGTATTCGACACCATCGAGCCTCAGGCCACGCAACATTTCGGTCAGGGCATCATTCATGGCGCTCTCGCAAATTCGGATGTTTGGTTAAGGAATATGGATTTTCTAGCATGGAAACGCCGGGATGTCACGCATAGCTTATGTGCATCGATTTGCGGTTGTTGAACCGGACTCCCACCGGTTTCACCATTTCGCCTTTCCGTTTCAGGACGCATTCCGGGAATGCGCATCAGGAGATTTTCATGAACAACCGGACCATAAACGAGCTTGAATATGTGCCGCGCAAGACAGAGCCGGATGCGAAATGGGCGGCCGTGGTTTCGCTTTCGCTCGGCGTTTTTGGGCTGGTGACGGCGGAATTCCTGCCGGTCAGCCTTCTCACGCCGCTTTCGGCCGATCTCGCCGTCAGCTCCGGCATTGCCGGTCAATCCATCACCGTTACGGCGCTGGTCGCGGCGGTCGCCGGCCCCGGCGTCGTCATCGGCACACGCAGCATCGACCGTCGCTGGACATTGCTTGGGCTGACCACGCTGCTGATCATTTCCAGCACGCTGGCCGCCTTCGCCAACGGTCTTTTCATGCTGTTCGCCTCGCGTGTCCTGCTCGGCATCGGCCTTGGCGGCTTCTGGGCCATGTCGGCGGCGCTGGCGCTGAGGCTCGTGCCGCTTGAAAAGATGCCGCGCGCCATGGCCATCATCCTGACAGGGGTTTCGGTTGCCACCGTCTGTGCAGCGCCGGTGGGCGCGTGGATCGGCGCGACGCTTGGCTGGCGCTCGGCCTTTGTCGTTGCGGGTGCGCTCGGTGTCATCGCACTTCTCGTGCAATTGCTCACCGTTCCGTCGCTACCGCCGGCTGGCGCACCCGGTCTTTCCACCATGTTCCGCCTGTTGCAGCGGCCGCAGGTCCGGATCGGCCTTCTGACGACGCTGTTCATCGTTGCGGGTCACTTTGCCGGCTTCACCTATGTCCGTCCGTTCCTGGAAGATGTGACGCTTCTTGGCGTCGAGGCGATTTCCCTCGTCCTTCTGGTTTATGGTGTCGGCGGTTTTTTCGGTAATCTTTTCGGCGGTTTCCTCTCCGAGAAAAACACGGCATGGGCAGTGACGTTCGCCGCGACTCTCATCGCGGCATCGGCTTCCGTTCTGGTCGTTGCGGGTGCGTCGCCCCTGATTGCCGGCCTTGCCATTGCCTCCTGGGGCTTTGCCTTCGGTGCGCTTCCGGTCAGTGTGCAGAGCTTCATCACGCGGGCCGCTTCCGATGAGGCGGAAAGCGCCGGTGCGCTGCTGCTCACCACGTTCCAGATCGCCATTTCCAGCGGTGCGGTTCTGGGCGGCCTGCTGATCGATCTTCAGGGGGCGACGATGGTTTTCGTCTTCGTGGCGATTGCCGCCCTTCTCGGCGCATCGCTGATGGCGTCGCGCCGTGGCGTGGTGCCGCAGGTCGAGGCATCGCAGGGGTAATTGGTCGAAGAAACCGGACCCGCATTCCTGCGGGTCCTACTCCTCCTCAAACCGTCTTGATCGCCTTCTGCGTCCGGTCTTTACCGACCTCGATCACGTGGCGCATGGCTTTCACCGCCGCATCCGCGTCACGCGCCGCAATCGCATGCACGATACGCAGATGATTGGACGCGATTTCGGCGATGGTGCCAGGCGAAGCGGCCGGCGACGAGAGCTGGAAGGAAATGGCAAGTGCTGCTTCGATCAGCCCGCTTGCCGAGCGCATGAAGGGATTGCCGGACATATGCGCCACGGCAAGGTGGAATTCGAGATCGACCTTGGCGATGCTTTCGGGCGTATGTTTCGGATTGTCGAATTTGGCGGCGATGACGTAAAGCGAAACGATATCGTCATTGGAGGCCTGCAGGGCCGCTGCCGCCGCCGCCGCCGGTTCCAGCGCCAGGCGGATCTCCGCCAGATGCGTGACGAATTCCTGGTCTATGCCGGCCTCGCAGCGCCAGCCCAGCACATCCGGATCGAAGAAGTTCCAGCTTGAGCGGTCGAGAACGCGGGTGCCGACCTTCGCCTTGGGCTCCACCAGCCGCTTGGCCGCCAGCGTCTTCATGGTTTCGCGCAGCACGGTGCGCGAGACGCCGAAGCGCATGGAGAGTTCCGCGTCATTGGGCAGCAGGGAGCCTTCCGCAATTCTGCCCGAGACGATGGCGCTGCCGAGTTCGGAGACCACATGGGCGTGGCTGTTCCGGCGTTTTCGCCCGCTTATCGTCGTTTCGAGCAGCCCCAAGCAAGCCTCCCTTGGCAATTATGCCGGATGCGGTCCGGCCAGTCTCCTGTTTGAATACCAGATGATTGCGCGCTGCAACACGATGAAGATGAAAAGCAGCACACCGATGACGATTTTCGTCCACCAGGAGGAAAGCGTCCCGTCAAAAACGATGTAGGTCTGGATCAAGCCCTGTATCAGAAGGCCGATGAAGGTTCCCGCCACCAGCCCCGTGCCGCCGGTCAAAAGCGTGCCGCCAATGACGACGGCGGCGATGGCGTCGAGTTCCACGCCCACCGTCGCCAGCGAATAACCTGACGAAGTGTAGAGCGTATAGACGATGCCGGCGAGGCCGGAGAGAAAGCCGGAAAGCGCATAGATGCCGATGGTCGTCGCCCCGATCGGCACGCCCATCAGCTCGGCCGATTGCGGGTTGCCACCGAGCGCATAGACATTGGCGCCAAAGCGGGTGCGGCTGGCGATCAGCATGCCTGCGGCAAAGACGAGAAGCATCAGCATGGCGAGCGCCGTCAGCCTGCCGCCACCGGGGAAGCGGTAATAAAAACCCTGTATCGCATCGATGAAGGGATGCGAGATCGGCACGGACTGGGTGGAGATGAGGTAAGCCGCGCCGCGCGCCAGAAACATGCCCGCCAGCGTTACCACGAAGGGCGGGATGGCGAGGAAGCGGATCATCGCCCCCATCAGGCAGCCGAACAATGTCGAGACAACCAGCACGATGGCGAAGGCGAGCAGCGGATGCACATTATAGGTGCCGACCATCACGGCCACGAAGACGCTGGTAAACGCAATGACCGAACCGATGGAGAGATCGATGCCGCCAGACAGGATGACGAAGGTCATGCCGACCGCCGCAATGCCGAGAAAGGCGTTGTCGGTGAGAAGATTGCCGATCACCCGCGTGGAAAAGATCGCCGGATATTGCAGCACGCAGAGGAGATAGGCGATGACGAAGATCGTCAGCGTGGTGAGGAAGGGCAGGTTGCGGCTGTGGATCATCGCGCGGTTCCTTCCTTGGTCATGCCATTGGCGGCGGCCGGTTTGGCGTGTGGCTTGGGCGCTTTCACGAAGCCCAGCACCGTCATGATCGCCGGCGATTGCAGCGTCAGCACCACCATGATGATGCCGGCCTTGATGATGAGGTTGAATTCCGGCGGAAAGCCCGAGACGAGAATGCCAGTATTGATGGTCTGGATGATGAGCGCGCCGATCAGCGAGGCGGTGATGGAGAAGCGCCCGCCATTCAGCGAGGTGCCGCCGATGACAACGGCGAGGATGGCGTCCAGCTCCAGCCAAAGCCCGGCATTGTTGGCATCCGCGCCGCGAATGTCGGCGGTCACGATCATGCCGGCGATGGCCGCGCAGAGGCCGGAGACGGCATAGACGAAAAACAAGAGGAAACGGGCCCGTACCCCGGCAAGCGCTGCCGCGCGACGGTTGATGCCGGTCGCCTCGATCAGGAAACCGAGCGCGCTCTTGCGCACCAGAAGGCCGATCAGTAGTGCGGCCGCCACCCAGATGATGACGGGCAGCGGAATACCCGCGAACGAGCCGGAACCGATGGCGGAAAAGCTGTCATTGTTGAAGGTGAGAATGACACCTTCGGTAATGAGCTGGGCGATGCCGCGTCCCGCCACCATCAGGATCAGCGTGGCGATGATCGGCTGTATGTCGAGAAGGGCGACCAGCACGCCATTCCAGAGGCCGCAGGCGATGCCGACGGCAAGCGAAATGACGATGACCGAAGGAATGGAATGGCCGTTGCTGATGAGCGTGGCAGCGACCGCGCCGCAGATGGCGATGACAGCGCCGATGGAAAGATCAATGCCCTTGGTGGCGATGACCAGCGTCATGCCGATGGTCAACAGCGCCACGGGTGCGGCGCGCACGAGAATATCCACCAGACTGCCATAGAGCCGGCCGTTCTGGAAGGAGACATGCAGGAAACCCGGCGAAAGGATTGTAATCGCTGCCAGAATGATGAAGAGCGCGGCAAGCTGGGGAGCAAGCCTTTTGAAGCGTCGTGTCACTGCTGCCATCATGCGGCCTCCGTTTTCGCCGCATCGGCAATCGCCCGCATGATGTTGTCGGCGGTCACTTCGCTGCCCTTCAACTCGCTGACATGGCGGCGGTCGGACAGCACGATCACACGGTGGGCGACGGCGGTAAGCTCTTCCAGTTCAGAGGAGATGACGACGAGCGACATGCCCTCGCTGCAGAGTTTTTCGATCATTTTCAGGATTTCCGCATGCGCGCCGATATCGATGCCGCGTGTGGGCTCGTCGAGGATCAGAAGCCGGGGCTGAGTGGCGAGCCAGCGCGCCAGAATGGCCTTCTGCTGATTGCCGCCGGACAGGAATTTGATCGGCCGGTCAGGGTCGGCCGGGCGGATATCGAGCGACTTGATGAAGCTTTCGGCAAGCTCAGCCTTCTGCCGGCGCGAGAGTGGCCGTGCCCAGCCCTGCCGGGCCTGAAGCGCCAGCGCGATATTATCGGTGACGGAAAAGTCGCCGATGATGCCGTCCGTCTTGCGCTCTTCCGGACAGAATCCGAACCCGGCCGAGATGGCGGCTTCAGGAGACGAAATAGCCGCAGCCTTTCCGTCGATTGTCGCCGTGCCGGTATCGGGCCGGTCTATGCCGAACAGCAGGAAGGCGGTTTCGGTTCGGCCGGAACCCAAAAGACCGGCGACGCCGACGATTTCTCCCGGGCGGATGCCGAGATCGAAGGGCGCGATGCTGCCGCGTTTGCCGTAACCTTCGAAACGGATCGGCGGCTCGCCCTCGGCAACCGTATCTTCGGTCGCCTGATGTTCGTGGGTAATGTGCTGAAGCTCGCGACCGAGCATCATCGAAATGAGTTCGGACCTCGGCAAGCTGCCGATGTCGCGGGTGCCGACAAGCCGGCCATTGCGCAGCACCGTCACCCGGTCGGCGATATCATAGACCTGATTGAGGAAGTGAGTGATGATGACGATGCCGATGCCGCGGGCGCGCAGGTTTTTCAAAACCCCGAACAGCATCTCGACCTCATGGGCGTCAAGGCTGGCGGTCGGCTCGTCCAGCACCAGCACCTTGCCGGAAAGATCGACGGCGCGGGCAATGGCGATGATTTGCCGGATGGCGACGGAATAACTGGAGAGAAGCGCGTTGACGTCGATGGAAAGCCCGTATTGGGCAAGCAGCGCCTGCGAATTCTTCTGCATCGTGCTGCGGTCGATCAGCCCGAAGCGGCGCGGCTGGCGGCCAAGAAAGAGGTTTTCGGCAACCGTCAGGTTTTCGAGAAGGTTCACTTCCTGATAGACCGTGCCGATGCCGAGCGCCTGCGCCTCGCCGACATTGGCGGGCGAAATCTCACTGCCCTCCAGAAAGATCGAGCCGCTGTCGCGGTGGTAAACGCCGGTCAGGATCTTGATGAGCGTCGATTTACCCGCGCCGTTTTCGCCGAGAAGGGCATGGATTTCACCACGCCCGAGCGAAAAATCGACGCCATCGAGCGCCGTGATCCCCAGAAAGGATTTGCCGATGGCGCGTGCTTCCAGAAGTGGTGCCGTTTCGGACATTGAGCAGGTTCCGCATGAAAAATGCCATGATGGAGCGGCACGAACGACGCGCCGCTCCTTCCGAAGAATGGGTTGTCAGTAACCCAGACCCTTCTTCGCCTCGTAGACCTTCATCGGGTCGTCGGACGCCGTGTAGAGCTTGGATTCGGTCTGAATCCACTTCGGCGGGGCCTTCTTGTCCTTCAGATAGGCTTCGAGCGCGTCGAAAGCGGGGCCGGCCATGTCAGGCGTCAGTTCGACGGTGGCGTTGGCTTCGCCGGCCGCCATGGCCTTGAAGATATCAGGCACGGCATCGATGGAAACGACCTTGATGTCGGTTCCGGGTTTCAGGCCGGCTTCCTTGATCGCCTGGATCGCGCCGACGGCCATGTCGTCATTATGAGCGTAGACCGCACAGATATCCTTGCCGCCGCCTTCGGCCTTGATGAAGCTTTCCATCACTTCCTTGCCCTTGGTGCGGGTGAAGTCACCCGTCTGCGAGCGCGCGATCTTGATGTTCTTGTGCGAGGCAATCGCCTCTTCGAAGCCCTTCTTGCGGTTGATGGCGGGCGAAGAGCCGGTCGTGCCCTGCAATTCAACGACCTTGCAGTCCTTGGAGCCGACATCCTTGACCAGCCAGTCGCCGGCAACCTTGCCTTCATGAACCTGATCGGAGGTTACGGCGGTGAGGTAAAGATCGTCCGAAGCCTCGATCTGGCGGTCGAGCAGGATGACAGGGATTTTTTCTTCCTTGGCTTCCTTCAGCACGGCGTCCCAGCCGGTTGCGACGACCGGAGCGATCAGGATCGCATCGACGCCCTGCGCGATGAAGCCGCGAACGGCCTTGATCTGATTTTCCTGCTTTTGCTGCGCGTCGGCGAATTTCAGCGTGACGCCGCGCTTCTCCGCCTGCTGCTTGGTGACGGTTGTTTCAGCCGCGCGCCAGCCGGATTCCGAACCGATCTGCGAGAAGCCGACGGTAAGCGATTGTGCGGAAACACTGGATGCAAGGCATGCGGAAACGGCGACAGTGAATGCCGCAAGAGCTTTTCTCATCTTATCCTCCCAGAGATGATGTCAGCGTGACGGCGACACTATGAGCATATAGTAATACTCTTGAAAAGTGGTTTTTTAGCCTTTTCGCAATTTGGCTTTCACGAACTGTGACTAAATTTTGTCATAAAATACAATGAATCAATGGTTTGTGCGGAAATCAATTATACTCTTTCCCTGTCTGAACACGCCGAAAATGGCCCGTGACGTGGCTTGACAGCCAATGACAGCATCTAATAGTAATACAAATAAAGAGATCAGACTGAGGCGGAGTGCCGGGCCATCGGGCCAGACGCATTCCGGCAAGGCAGGGAGGAAGAGGCCGTTGCGCGACACCGGTATCATCGTAAATGCCGAAAAATATTCGGTTAAAGCCGAAGAACAGCTCCAAATCACTCGTCTGGGGCTGCTCTGTCGGTTATGCGTGATCTCCGAAAGCTGATTCCATTTTCCTTGCGCACAACATAAGCTTGTCGCATTTCGTAATATTTTACCGTTGGCCACTTCCGGCTGGAGACCTGCATAATGACCAAATCCGACAATCTGCCTGCAACCCAAGGCAAGCTTCGTTCGCGCGCGTGGTTCGACAATCCCGCCAACGCGGATATGACCGCGCTTTATCTTGAGCGTTACATGAACTTCGGTCTGAGCCAGGCCGAGCTTCAGTCCGATCGCCCGATCATCGGCATTGCGCAGACCGGTTCGGACCTTTCGCCCTGCAACCGCCACCATCTGGAACTGGCGAACCGCCTGCGCGAAGGCATCCGTGAAGCGGGCGGCATCGCCATCGAATTCCCGGTGCATCCGATCCAGGAAACCGGCAAGCGCCCGACCGCCGGTCTCGACCGTAACCTTGCCTATCTCGGCCTCGTGGAAGTGCTTTATGGCTATCCGCTCGATGGCGTCGTTCTGACCATCGGCTGCGACAAGACCACGCCTGCCTGTCTTATGGCGGCGGCCACCGTCAACATTCCGGCCATCGCCCTTTCCGTCGGCCCCATGCTGAACGGCTGGTTCCGTGGCGAGCGCACCGGTTCCGGCACCATCGTCTGGAAGGCGCGCGAACTGCTGGCGAAGGGCGAGATCGATTACCAGGGCTTCGTCAAGCTCGTCGCCTCGTCGGCTCCCTCCACCGGTTACTGCAACACCATGGGCACGGCGACGACCATGAACTCGCTTGCCGAAGCGCTCGGCATGCAGCTTCCGGGCTCCGCCGCCATCCCGGCGCCTTACCGTGACCGTCAGGAAGTTTCCTACCTTACCGGCCTGCGCATCGTCGAAATGGTCAAGGAAGACCTGAAGCCTTCCGATATCATGACCAAGGATGCCTTCATCAACGCCATCCGCGTCAACTCGGCCATCGGCGGCTCCACCAATGCGCCGATCCACCTGAACGGCCTCGCACGTCACGTCGGCGTCGAGCTGACCGTGGATGACTGGCAGACCTATGGCGAAGATGTGCCGCTGCTCGTCAACCTGCAGCCGGCTGGCGAATATCTCGGCGAGGATTATTACCATGCCGGCGGCGTTCCCGCCGTCGTCAACCAGCTGATGACCCAGGGACTGATCATGGAAGACGCCATGACCGTCAACGGCAAGACCATCGGCGAAAACTGCCGTGGCGCGATCATCGAAGACGAGAAGGTCATCCGCCCCTATGAGCAGCCGCTCAAGGAGCGCGCCGGCTTCCGCGTTCTGCGCGGCAACCTGTTCTCCTCCGCTATCATGAAGACGAGCGTGATTTCGGAAGAGTTCCGCAATCGTTACCTCTCCAACCCGAACGATCCGGAAGCCTTCGAAGGCCGCGCCGTGGTGTTCGACGGTCCGGAGGACTACCATCACCGCATCGACGATCCGTCGCTGAAGATCGACGCCAATACCATCCTCTTCATGCGCGGCGCGGGACCTATCGGTTATCCGGGTGCGGCGGAAGTGGTGAACATGCGCGCGCCGGATTATCTCCTGAAGGAAGGCGTCAATTCGCTGCCCTGCATCGGCGACGGCCGCCAGTCCGGCACTTCGGGCAGCCCGTCCATCCTCAACGCTTCGCCCGAAGCGGCGGCCGGCGGCGGTCTTGCCATTCTGCAGACGGGTGACCGCGTCCGCATCGATGTGGGCCGCGGCAAGGCGGATATCCTGATTTCCGGCGAGGAACTGGCCAAGCGTTACGAGGCGCTTTCCGCCGAGGGCGGTTACAAGTTCCCCGATCACCAGACTCCATGGCAGGAAATCCAGCGCGGTATCGTCAGCCAGATGGAAACCGGCGCGGTTCTGGAACCGGCCGTGAAGTATCAGCGCATCGCCCAGACCAAGGGCCTGCCGCGCGACAACCACTAAGGTCAGGTAGTTTCGGCCGACCGCTTTTTAATCGGCCCCGGGGTAAAACCCGGGGCCGAAACATTTTGAATACCGTGCTTCGCAACCGCATAAACTGCACGGGCAGCCGAAGATTGCGATAGCATCATTGCTTACCTGCCTACTTCTCCGATGGGGCTGGCGGCTTTCCCAGATATGGCAGGAAGAACATGTACAGCCCGCTGAAAACAAGCAAAGTCAGCGGAATCAGCGGAGCAAAGACGATCATCGGCGGCGTCGGGCCGAAGGCCATCGAAGCGAAGTTCGCCAGAATCGTGACGCTCAGCAGAATGCCCAGCCACCGATGGCTCTGCCTTATCCAGTTTCGCAAGATCAAAGTTGCCCCCAGGAAAAAACATCCATGATGGAATATGACACATCGGCGCTTCAGCGGGCCTGAACGAGCTTCCAGCCATTGCCGGAAGGATCGCGGAAGCTCGCATCCACCGAGCCGTAGCGGGCGATCGGTTCCTGGGTGAATTCGACGCCGCGTTTGTGCATGGCGTCAAAGGCTTTCTGGCAATCCTCGACCACCAGAACCAGCGGCGGCATGGCGCCTTTGGCCACGGCTTCGTTCAGATCCTGCGCCGTCGCCTCGTCAACGGTTGGGGCCTGCGGCCGAAACAGGCCCAGCTGGAAATCCGGCTGGTCCGGGTGCTGCACGGTCAACCAACGATAATCGCCGTTGCGTGCGTCCGTATGCAGACGAAATCCGACTTTTTCGACATAAAATTGCAGCGCTTCGTCCTGGTCATGAACATAAAGCCCGACAAGTTGAACACCATTTTTCATGAGCTATCTCCCTTTCACTCACCGTGCCTACCGCTTTCCGTTCGCCGGCGCTTCTCCGAAACTGCGATTGTGAGATGGGGACGATGCGCGGCGCTGACGAAGCAATGGGGAACCTGCTCAAGGTCGGCAGGCAAAAGCCGCATCCTGCGCCGCAATTCACTCGGATTTTCCCCGGTCACGTCGCGGAAAACACGGCCGAACGTGCCGATGCTGTTCCAGCCGGTTTGCAGCGCGATCTCGATGACCGGAATATCCGTGTCACGCAACAGCGCCACGGCGCGCTCCACCCGGCGGGTCAGCAGATAGCGGTGAGGGGGGATGCCGAAAGCATCGCGAAACGATCTCGCGAAGTGCGCCTGCGAGGCGCCGCTGACGCTTGCAAGGCGTGAAACAGGCCACGCCTCATGGGGCGCCGCGTCCATATGATCCTTGGCCCGCAGAAGGCGGCGCAACAGTTGCAAGTCTCTGTTCGCAGAGTTCTTTTCGGGCCGGCGCATGCGGCAATCATTGAATGAACCGGCGGCCCTTGGCAAGGCTCATGGCTGCAAGCCGCTGTGAATGGCTCAGATCACCGGGTAAAGCGACCAGAAGAACAGTTCATATTCCTGATCGCGGTCGTCGTCGTGCGACTCGTCATCGGGTCTGCGCGGGGTTTTGTCCTGAAACTCGGTCTCCACCCGCTCATTGACGACGGGCATCCTTCGGCCGATGCCAAAGAGGTCAAAGGAGAGCATATTGAACCCTGCTACCATGGCCATTTCCCTTCTTCACGCGAGTTAACGTAGCGTTAAGTTTCGCGCGTTGCCATGATTTCGTCAAGATTGGCCGAGGAATTTGTCTACCATTTTTAACAACAATGTCGTGACTGACATTCCAACGCTGCCGGATTTGGCGCAATGAACGTTTATTAACGGCGTTAAACGCCGTTGGCAGGGGCGTCAGAATAGACCTTTTCAGTCGCTTCCAGTGCGGAATCGGTATCTGCGGCATGGCCGAGGCTTTTCAGGGCGCTGGAGAAGGCCGCGATATTGGCTTTCACCGCCTCCGGATGCGCCCGCCGACCGGTGTGATTGAGCCTTATCAACCGTTCCGCGCCGGGGCCGACACCGGCGGAAATATCCGCGCCTTGCTTTTGGGACGCCGCGACGAGGAACGCCTTGGCCTCCACGGTATCCGGCAGGATCGCCGTGGAAACGAGGGCGGAGGCGTGTGCCTCCTCCACCCAGGTCGGAATACCGAGCGCCCTGATGCCGTTCCGGGTGGCCGCCGCCGCTCTTTCATGGCGTTCATTGGCGGATGCCAGACCTTCCGCCTCTATCCGGTCGAGGGCGGCCTCCAGCGCGTAGAATTCCAGCGGAGCGGGCGTTCCGGGCAGGACGCCGCGGCCGGAATCGAGCCAGAGCTTCTTCTGGTCCATAAGCGAGAGCATGGAGTTTTCCGGCGCACTACCATGGGAAAGAAGCTCCCACGCTTTTTCGCTGACGGAAATGGCGGAAACCCCGGCCGGGCCGGCCAGCGCCTTTTGCGGGCCGATCACGGCGATATCGATGCCCAGCCGGTCGACCTCGAAGGCATGTCCGCCGATGGAGGCGACGGCATCAACGAGCGTGACGATACCCTTTCCCCGAGCGAGCGCGGCAATGGCGGGCAGGGGGTTGAGAATGCCGCTCGCGGATTCCGCATGGACGATGGCGAGAAGATCGAAGCCCGGACCCTCGTTCAGCGCCCGCTCCACCTCCTCCAGCGTGACCGGCTTTGCCGGGCTGGCGGTCAGGTTGCGCACCGTCGCGCCGCCTCTCGCGAGCCAGCCGCCGAACCATGCGCCATAGGGGCTGGTGACGATGTTGAGCGCTCTAAGGCCCGATCGGGCAAGGCTCGTCGCCGCCGCCTCGAGTGCCAGCACGGCTTCCGCCTGTATGAGAAGGACGTCGTTCCCCGTGCCCATCAAGGCTGCCAGCCGGTCAGCCAGAATGGCGTAATGCTCCGCGGGAAAAGCGGGTGGGTCGAGCAGCAATGCATAATCCGGAACGGGCATGTCTTTTCCTTACGTGGCAATGGTCAGGCGCGGCGCGGCGTCGATCAGGGTTCTGGCGGTCGAGGATTGCGGCGCCGAGACGATATTTCCTGTCCTGCCGATTTCAACGATCCGCCCCGCTTCCATGATGGCGACGCGGTGGCAGACGGCCCGGATGACCGCGAGATCATGGGAAACGAAAATACAGGAAACGGTCGTCTCGCGTTGTATTTCCACCAGCAGTTCGAGGATTTGCCGGCGAACCGAAACATCGAGCGCGGAGACAGCTTCGTCCAGAATGAGAAGCGACGGTTTGAGCGCAATGGCCCGTGCAATCGCGACACGTTGCCTTTGGCCGCCGGAAAGCTCGAAGACCGAGCGGCCGGCATAGCTGGCGGGCAGGCCCACGCGCTCGAGAAGGCGGCGTATTTCCGCCGTACGCTCGCGTCTTTTGACCATGCGATGGATGCGCAACGGCTCGCCGATGGCATCCTCGACGCTGGCGCGCGGATTGAAGGCGCCATGCGTGTCCTGAAACACCATCTGCATATGCCGGCGGGCGGCGCGAAGCGTGCCGCCGTCAAGCGCCAGCCAGTCGCGGCCTTTGAAATGGATCGTGCCTTCATCGGCCGGGATCAGCCGCATCAGAATGCGCGCCAGTGTCGATTTCCCGCAGCCGGAGGGACCGGCAAGCCCCATGGTCTCGCCCGGCTGAAGCGAAAAGGAGATGTCGGAAAGCGCCGCCACCGTTCTTGCGCCGGTGCGATAGGTTTTCGACAGTCCGTCGACACTCAGAAGGGCTTCGTTCATGACGCGGCCTCGCCGATGAGCGGCGGGGTGGAGAGATCGAGATAATCGGCAAGCAGCGCACGCGTATAGTCATGGCTGGGTGCGGAAAGCACCCGCCGCGTCGGGCCGTGTTCCACCAGCAGCCCCGCGCGCAGAACCGCGATCTCGTCGGCAAGGCTGGAAGCAAGGCCGATATCATGGGTGATGAACACCAGCGTCTTGTTTTCCTGCCGCACCAGATCGTCCAGCAGCGTGGCGATGGCGGCCTGACTGACCGTATCGAGTGCGCTTGTGGTCTCGTCGGCAATCAGGATCGAAGGACTGGCGGCAATGGCGGCGGCAATCGCCACGCGCTGCCTCTGGCCGCCGGAAAGCTGGTGCGGATAGGCGGTGAGCAGATGGGAAGGATGCGGCAGCCGCACTCGCTCCAGAAGATCGCGGGCAAGATCGCGCGCTTGCCTCCATGACAGGCCGAGATGCCGCACGGCGCCTTCCGCCACCTGTTCGCCGATGGTGAGAACCGGGTTGAGTGTCGCGCCGGTATCTTGAAAGATCGTGCCGATATCGCGTCCGGGCTGTGGCCTGCCGTGAAACAGGCCGCTATCGCGGCTCCAGGAAATATCGCCGGAAACCCGGGCATTGCCGGGAAGAAGCCCGGCAATGGCTCTGCCGAGCGTGGATTTTCCCGAACCGCTTTCGCCGATGATCGCCAGCCTCTGCCCCTGCCGGATCGTCAGCGAAACATTCTGCAAGGCCGGTGCATCGCCCGCCGCATAAAAAACGCTGAGATCGTCGATCCGGCACAGCGCATTTCCGCTCATGGCGCTTGCCTCCTCGTCGCCATCGCCCTGTTGATGCCTTCGCCGAGAAGGTAAACGCCGAGAACGGTGACCAGAAGGCCGATGCCGGGGATGATGGACAAAAACGTGGCTGAGCGCAGGACGTTGCGTCCTTCGGCGATCATCGAACCCCAGGTGACGATATTCGGATCGCCAAGCCCGAGGAAGGAAAGGGCCGCTTCGGTGAGAATGGCTGCTGCGACAATGATGGCGGCCAGCGCCAGAACCGGCGGCAAGGCGTTGGGCAGGATTTGCCTGAAGGCGATCTCCAGCGGATGCATGCCGATGGCGCGGGCGGATTGAACATAATCGCGCTCACGGATGCTCAACACCTGCGCCCGCATCAGCCGCGCCGGATCCGCCCATGCGCCGAGCGCAATGGCGAGAATGACGATGGGCATTGAGGGGCCGATGGTGCTGACGAAGGCGAGCGCGAGCAGGAAATTCGGCACGATCTGGAAGGCGTCGGTGACGCGCATCAATGCTTCATCCACGAGACCGCCCGCAAAACCGGCGATGGTGCCGATGACGGTGCCGATCACCAGCGCGGCGGCGGCGGCGCCCATGCCGACGAGCAGGGAGGCCTGCGCGCCATGGGCAAGCTCGGCCAGCACATTGCGGCCCAGCCGGTCGGTGCCCAGCGGCAGGGCGGCATCCGTAAACGGCGCAATCAGCGGCTCGCCGACAATGGCCAGCGGGTCGCCCGGAAAGAGGAGGGGGGCGGCGAGCGCTGTCATGGCAAGCAGCACCAGAATGATGGTGCCCGTGGCGCCTTCGAAACTGCGCAGCAGCCGGAGAGCGAAACTCATGCCTGTCGCTCCCCGCTGCCGATGCGCGGATCGAGAACGGCATAGACAATATCGACGGCGAGATTGACGAGAATGACGAAAACGGCGCTTGTCAGAATAATGCCCATTAAAAGCGGCGTATCGCGGCCGCTGACTGCCTCCTGCGCCAGCCGGCCGAAACCGGGAATCGCGAAGACGCTTTCGATCACCACGCTGCCGCCCAGCATGGTTGCGGCCTGCAGGCCAAGCACGGTGACAAGCGGAAGAGCGGCATTGCGCGCGACATGGCGCAGCACGATCCGCCGTTTGGAAAGCCCCTTGGATTGAGCAAAAAGCACGAAGTCCAGTGGCCATACCGCCGCCATGGCAGTGCGCATGACACGCAGGAAAAGCGCGAGATAAATGAGGCCGAGGCTGGCGACCGGCAGCACGAGATGGCGGGCAATATCGAGCGCCCTTGCAAATCCCTGCTTGCCCGAGGCGATGGTTTCGATGCCTGAGGTGGGCAGCCATTTGAGTTGAACGGCAAAGACGATGGCCAGCACGAGGCCGAGCCAGAAGCCGGGCGTGGCGTAAAGCGCCAGCGAAAGCGTTGAAAGCACGCGATCCGTCAGCCCCCCGGGACGCGCACCGGCCACGATGCCAAGCCCGGTGCCGAGGATGAAGGCGAATGCGGTGGCGCTGCCCATCAGGAGAAGCGTGTTCGGCAGCCGTTCGAGGATCAGCCCCAGCACCGGCCGGTCGAAGGCAAGCGACCAGCCGAGATCGAGCCGCAGCACCGAGCTGGCATAGAGCCAGAAACGGGCCAGCACCGAACCGTTCAGGCCGTATTGTTCGCGCAACACATCCCTGAGCCCGGCATCGCCGCCGCCGATGGAGACGAGATAGGCGTCTACCGCGTCTCCGGATGCATTTTCAAGCAGTACGAAAGTGAAGATGAGAACGATCAGCAGCACCGGAATGGCGCTGACTGCCCTTCGCTTCAGCAATGTTACTGCACGCTTCACGATGCGTCCTTACGTATCGACCGCCGTATCCGCCCAGTTGGAAACGGCCCAGCGGGGATTGCTGGCGACATGTTTGACGGTATCGCGCGCAACCGTGATGAAGCCCCATTCGGCAACGTTGATCAGCGGCAGATCGGCGGCGACCTGCTTCTGGAAATCCTTGTAAAGCGCCGTGCGCGCGGCGGTGTCGACCGTTATCGCCGCCTTGTCGATCAATTCGTCCAGCGTCTTGTTCTCGTAACCGCCCTGGTTGGAGAAGCCGACGCCCGCCGGAATGCCGGAACGCACGAGAATGGTGGTGGAAATTGCCGGGTCGCCGCGGAAGACCGGCGGCGCGATGGCGAGATCGAAGGCATGATCGGTGTAGACAGCCTTTTGGTGAGCGGCTGAATCATTATTGACCAACTCGGCATCGATGCCGATTTCCTGTAACGCCTGACGAAGATAGGAACCGAACTGCCTGGTTTCGTTGAAATAGGGCGCCGGCAGAAGTTTCAGCGAGAAACGTGTTCCGTTCGGGCCGCGCGCATAACCCGCCTCGTCCAGCAGGGCATTGGCCTTGGCCACATCGAAATCATAGGTCTCGACATCGTCGGTGTAGAATTCAGGGGCGTTCTTCGGCACCGGGCCTGTGGATGCCGTGGCGTAACCGAGGAAGACCTTGTCGATGACGAATTTTTTGTCGATGGCGTGGGCGATGGCCTTTCTGACCTTGAGATCGGCCAGTTCCTTGCGGCGATGGTTGATTTCCACCACCAACTGATAGGTCAGCGCCTCGTAGCCATCGGCAATGACCTTGATGCCCGCCACCTTTGAGATGCGGTCGAGATCGGCCAGAGGCACGGCGGAGAAAGCGGCGAGCTGGATTTCCTCTGCTTCGAGCGCGGAAGCCGCACCCGCCCGGTCCGGCAGGACGCGGTAGATGATCTCTTCGAGCTGCGGTTCACCCTTGCCCCAGTAATTGGGGTTGCGGGTCAGGCGATAATATTCGCCAGGCTTGTATTCGGCAAAGACGAAAGGCCCGGTGCCGACCGGTTTGGTATTGGCCGGGTTGGTGGTGATATCGGCGCCTTCATAAAGATGTTTCGGCACGACGCTGGTAACGACCGGCAGCGCGTTGCGGATGAGCTGGAAGGGCGTCGGCTTGGAGAAGCGGAAGATTGCCGTGTGTTCATCCGGCGTATCGACCTTCTCGAGATTGGCGAAGACCAGCCGTCCGAGATTCTGTAACGGCTTCCAGATGGAGAGCGCCGAAAAGGCCACATCCGCCGAGGTGAACGGCTTGCCGTCATGCCAGGACACGCCTTCGCGCAGTTTGAAAGTGGCGCTGAGACCGTCATCCGATCCCTGCCATTCGGTCGCAAGCCGCGGCGCGAGCCCGTCCTTGCCATCGAAGGAGGCTTCGGCCAGCGGCTCGATGATCTTGCTGGCGATATAAAACACGCCGTTTGAGGCGACGATCGCCGGGTTGAGGTTCTTCGGCTCCGAATCGGCCGCCACGATCAGCCTTCCGCCGGGTGCCGTCTGCTGCGCGGCGGCGATGCCCGCCAAACCCGTGGTTGCGGCAAGAAGGAGTGACGTCTTGAGAAGCGAGCGGCGGGACAGGTGGACAGGCGACATGATTCACTCCAGAAATGAGGGCTGGGCGGGCCTTTCCACTTGGTCCGCGGCGGCCGATCTTAAGACTGCAACCTCGGCAGTGTCCACGTTAATTCGCGGGCTTTACAGCAATGATTTTACGTTGCGTGGGCCTTTGCGGAAACAATATGCTTTCCGGCGGTAATACGCTTTTCTCCTGCTGCGGTGCTACCGGCGGCGATGTTCCGGAAAATTGATTTAACGCAATGAAATTAGGTGGTTGGGATACCGATGCTTCGGCCGTGTGTGCCCCGTTGCGCCTGTGGGTGGAGCGAAAATCTGCCTCGGCGGCCCCGTTTGGAAAGGGGTAATTAACCTTTATTTTCTATTTCAGGGAGACCGAAATATGTACGTTTATGATGAGTGTGCACGCTGCCATGAGTTTCTCCCGATCCAGATTCCAGAATTCGTCCAATAGCGTAGGGGAGGGGAGCGAGAAGGCTCGTCATGCCGGCGGCCAGTCGGTTGCCGGTCAGCAGACGGCGGGAATGAAGGCGGGCGCGGCACCCCGGCCGAATGCCGATGTCAGCGCAGCCGACGCCATCGAAGGCCGCGCCGAGATGCCCGGCTGGCAGAATGCTTTCGTGCTTGGCCCGAATGTGCGTTTCACCCGCACGCCGGAAAGCGCCTTTGCCCGGCGCATGCCTGTCGAGACACCTAATATTCCGGAAGAGGAAATCCCGGCTGCCGCTCCACTTGAAACGGTGGAGCAGGAAGCGGTGGTGCAGCAGCATGCTGTGCAGGAGGAGGTTGCTCCTGTCTCCCAACCCTTCGTGAAGCCGGCGGAGCAGCGCGTGCCGCCGCCGCGCATGCCGTTTCTGCCGCAGCCGCCGGAGGCCCGGGGAGCCAGAGCGCTGACTTACAAATTGCGGCTGGAGCTTGCCCGCAAGCAGGCGGAAGAGGCGGCTGCCGCTGCGCAGATGCCGGTTCAGGAGGGTATCTCCGTAGCCGTGGAAGCGCCCGTGCCGCAGATATTCCCGTCGGTTCAGCCGCAATCCGTCGCGCCTGCTGTCGAGGCCGCTCAGGCTGTCATTCCTGCTTTCGCCGCCCATCTGCCGGATGAGCTTTTCTGGGAAGTGATGACGCTCGATCTGCCGGGCGGCGCCAGTGAGGGCGTTTCCGCGTCCACGCGCGCCGTTCTTGCAAATTCGGTCGTCACGGTGCCAGCGATAGTCGCGCCGGTCGCCGTCGTGTCGCCGGCAGCCGCTGCGATCGTGCTTTCGTCCGAACCTCCTGTCGTCACCGTGCCGGGCGGTTCGGCAATCCGGCTTTACCGCGAGATCGGCGTGCGTCAGTCCGTTGCTCCTGCCGCCCTTCCGGTCGTGGAACAGGAAGTCGCGCTGCCGCCCGCCGCGGAAGCGCCGATGGTTGTCGAGACGCCGAGACCTGTGGAGCAGGTTCAGCCGGTTGAGAGAATTGCGGCCGAGCCGCGCTTCACGCCGCGCGCGCCCATCCAGGCCTCGCAACCGATGTTCCGCGAAGCGCCTGTCTTCGCCGAGGGGGAATATGAATACCCCTCCATCGATCTTCTGCAGGAGGCCCGCGTCCAGCAGACCACGACCATGACGCCGGAAGCGCTGGAGCAGAGCGCCGGGCTTCTCGAAAGCGTGCTGGAGGATTTCGGCATCAAGGGCGAGATCATCGACGTTCGCCCCGGCCCCGTCGTCACGCTGTATGAGTTCGAACCCGCCCCCGGCGTCAAGTCCTCGCGCGTCATTGGTCTCTCGGACGATATCGCCCGCTCCATGTCGGCGCTCTCGGCCCGTGTCGCCGTCGTGCCCGGCCGCAATGTCATCGGCATCGAACTGCCGAACCCGGTGCGCGAGACGGTTTATCTGCGCGAACTGATCGAAGCGACAGACTACGCCGAGACCCGCCAGAAGCTCGCGCTTTGCCTCGGCAAGACCATCGGCGGCGAACCTGTCATCGCCGAACTGGCGAAGATGCCGCATCTGCTGGTCGCCGGCACCACCGGCTCCGGCAAGTCGGTCGCCATCAACACCATGATCCTGTCGCTGCTCTATCGTCTGAAGCCGGAAGAGTGCCGTCTCATCATGGTCGATCCCAAGATGCTCGAGCTTTCCGTTTATGACGGTATTCCGCATCTGTTGACGCCTGTAGTCACTGATCCGAAAAAAGCGGTCATGGCGTTGAAATGGGCCGTGCGCGAAATGGAAGACCGTTATCGCAAGATGTCGCGTCTCGGCGTACGCAATATCGACGGTTACAATGCAAGGGCCGCTGCCGCCCGCGCCAAGGGCGAGACGGTGTTCTGCAACGTGCAGAGCGGCTTCGACCGCGCCACCGGCGAGGCGGTCTACGAGCAGGAGGAAATGGACCTCACGGCCATGCCTTATATCGTCGTCATCGTCGACGAAATGGCCGACCTGATGATGGTCGCGGGCAAGGAAATCGAAGGCGCGATCCAGCGTCTGGCGCAGATGGCGCGTGCTGCCGGCATCCATCTCATCATGGCAACCCAGCGCCCGTCGGTCGATGTCATCACCGGTACGATCAAGGCGAATTTCCCGACCCGAATCTCCTTCCAGGTGACCTCGAAGATCGACAGCCGCACCATCCTCGGTGAACAGGGCGCGGAACATCTGCTCGGCCAGGGCGATATGCTGCACATGATGGGCGGCGGCCGCATCGCCCGTGTCCACGGTCCTTTCGTTTCGGATGAGGAAGTGGAGAAGGTGGTCGCGCATCTGAAGACGCAGGGACGTCCGGAATATCTCGGTACCGTTACCGAAGACGCCGACGAAACCGACGAGGAGGTGGAAGAAGAAGCCGCTGTTTTCGACAAGACCGCCATGGGTGAGGACGATAGCGACGATCTCTATGAAAAGGCCGTCAAGGTGGTGATGCGCGACAAGAAGTGCTCCACTTCTTATATCCAGCGCCGCCTGTCCGTCGGCTATAACCGTGCCGCTTCGCTGGTCGAGCGCATGGAACAGGAAGGCATTGTCGGGCCTGCCAACCATGTCGGCAAACGCGCGATTATCGCCGGCGAACGCTCTTCTTACGATGCCGTCGGAGCGGAAGACTGATTGAGCCTTCGGGCGCGCGATATTCGATTGCAAAAACGCGCCCCGTGAATAGCTTGTGCGGCATGGATTCTGGAATTGGGAGGATTCCCTCATGGCGCACAGCAACGAAAAAGCCGCCGTTCTGGCGAGTCTGGATGAGCTGGAGCGGTTTTGCCGCACCGTTTTCCTGGCCGCCGGCACCGATGACGAAACGGCCGATGCGGCGACGCGCGCCATGATGCACGGCACAAGGCTCGGTGTAGACAGCCACGGCGTCCGCCTGCTCGCCCATTATATTGCTGCGCTCGAAGGCGGGCGTCTCAATCGGCGGCCGCAGATCCGCCGCGTTTCGGGCTTCGGCGCGGTGGAGACGATCGACGCCGACCATGCCCATGGCGCCCGCGCCACCTATGCGGCGATGGACAGCGCCATGGCGCTCGCGGAAAAATTCGGCATTGGCGCGGTAGCGATCCGCAACTCATCGCATTTCGGCCCGGCCGGCGCTTATGCGCTGGAAGCGGCGCGGCAGGGCTATATCGGCCTCACCTTCTGCAATTCCGATAGTTTCGTGCGCTTGCATGATGGCGCCATGCGTTTCCACGGCACCAACCCCATCGCCATCGGTGTGCCGGCAGCGGATGACATGTCCTGGCTGCTGGATATGGCCACCAGCGCGGTGCCCTATAACCGTGTCCTGCTTTACCGGAGCCTTGGCCAGCAATTGCCGCAAGGTGTGGCCTCTGACGGCGACGGCGTCGATACCCGCGATCCCCATGCCGTTGAAATGCTTGCCCCGGTCGGCGGCGAGTTCGGTTTCAAGGGTGCGGCACTTGCGGGAATGGTCGAGATTTTCAGCGCTGTTCTCACAGGCATGAAACTCAGCTTCGATATCGCTCCCATGGGCGGGCCGGATTTTTCCACGCCGCGCGGGCTTGGGGCCTTCGTTCTGGCGCTGAAGCCGGAAGCCTTCCTGGAGCGCGAGGTGTTCGACGAGGGCATGAAACGTTATCTCGAAGTCCTGCGCGGATCCCCCGTGCGGGAGGATTGCAAGGTCATGGCGCCGGGTGACCGGGAGTGGGCGGTGGCGGCAAGGCGGGAGAGGGAAGGGGCTCCTGTCGATCCCGTCACACGGGCGGCCTTCTCGGAACTCGCTGCAAAATTCTCGGTCAACCCGCCCGCCTATCATTAAAGCGGCCTGCGGCTGACGGCGGCGTTCCGCCGTCATCCCATGATGATCAGGCGGGGCGCAGCAGCATGTTTGGGCGCGGATAGGGCGCTGCCGCCGCGCCCAGCCTTTCGGCCCCGATGGGGCGACCGATATAATAACCCTGCGCGTAGTCGATTTCCATCTGACGCACGAGCCTCAGCTGTTCCTCGGTCTCTACGCCTTCGATCAGAATCTTGTGGCCGCGATTGCGGATCAGGCGGATCATGTCCTGCAGCATCGCGCGGCCACGCGGGGTCTTACTGTCGTGCAGGAAGGAGCGGTCGATCTTGACGGTATCGAAATCCGTCATGCGCAGCCAGGAAAGGCCGGCAAAACCCGTTCCGAAATCATCCAGCCAGATATTGATGCCGAGCGTTTTCAGGTCGTTCAGACAACGCAGCACGTCCGAATGCATTTCCATGTCGACGCCTTCGGTGATTTCGAAGGCGAGCCTGTTGCCGGCAATTCCCGCCTCCACGAGAATGGCCGCCACCGAAGTGGCGAACCCCGGATTTTTCAGTTGCATCGGCGACACGTTGACACTGACGACCGCCACCTTGTCATCGGCCAGTATCTGCTTGCAGACGGTCTTGATGGTCCACAGGCCCAGTTCCATGATCGTGCCGGTGCGTTCGGCAATCGGAATGAAAATACCGGGTGCGACTGGATTGCCATCCAGCAGGCGAAGCCGCATCAGCGCTTCTACCCCCGCGGTCTCGTTGGTCGAAATGTTGAGAATAGGCTGATAGACGAGGGAAACGAGATCTTCCGCGACGGCGATTTTCAGCAGGGCGGCAATGTTTTCCGTCTCGTCGCTGGTCTGCGGATCGTCCGGATCGAACAGCTTCATGCAGTTGCGGCCATTGCCCTTTGCTATATAGAGCGCGCGGTCGGCCTCGTTGATGATCTTTTCCAGCTTGCCGTCCGCATTGGGACGGGTGAAGGACGCACCGATGCTGACGGTGACGATGAAGGTGCCATCCCGGCGCTGGTCATGCGCAAGCGACAGGTCTTCAACGGTGTGGCGGATCGTCTCGGCAAGCTCACCCACCTGCTGCTTGGACTTGAACGGCGCCAGCACGATGAATTCCTCCCCGCCATAGCGGCCGATGGAAGCGCCGTGTTCGGTGATCGCATCCTGCAGGGCGTTGCCCACCGTCACCAGGCACTTGTCGCCTTCCTGGTGGCCGTAACGGTCGTTGTATTTCTTGAAGAAGTCGACGTCGATCAGGAAAACGGCAAAGCCTTCTTCCTTCCTGATCCAGTTGTCCCACAGCAGGCGCAGATGGTGGTCGATGGCGCGGCGGTTCTGCAGGCCCGTCAGGGAGTCGGTATTGGAAAGCCGCAGCAGCGCCTGGCCACGTTCGTCGGCCGCCTTCTGCTGGGCCTTCGCCTCCAGCCCGTTGACGAAGACGTGGTAGCGCTCCCGGTTCAGGTTCCAGTTCACGTAAGAGGTGAAGACGAAACAGGATATGTAGAAGGTGCCGAAGGCGAACTTGTAGAAGCTGTCTTCGGGAAACTGCGTTGCCGCCAGAAAATAGGTAACGAGAATGATGCCTGAAGACACCAGCGACAGATGGAAGCGGAAGGTGAAAAACAGATTGGCGCCCATCATGAAGATCGCCCCGAAAACCATGTAATAGGACATGTTTTCGGTATTGTCGGTCAACAGCGAAGGCAGCAGCCAGCCGATATAGCCCATGACGAGAGCGGTGGCGCAGGTGAGATCGAGCGCGGTGGTGCTGGCGCCCTTGCTTAGCTGAATCTCCAGCGTCAGCAGGGATGACAGGACAACAATCAGGCGTGCGATAATGGTGTAAAAAGCGACGTCGGGTATCAGAATGATGTCGGTTGCGGCAAACAGCAGATAGATGAAGACAGCGGTCCACAGGCCCCGCCGGATCGAACCGCGGCGGCTGCGCTCACCTTCCTGCTGGTAAAGGGCAAGGAGTTCATCAGAAAACCGGGAGTCCGGCCGCCGATAGTCTTGCTGTCCACTCACCTCTCCCAATGTGTGCTTCATGCACTTTCCCATAGTGTTGCGTATACTTTATTAAGTAACTGCTTATTCCACTTTTCCGTGTGCTGTCGCACCCAGTGCGGGTTCCCGTCGATCTCTGCCGATGCGTGCGGAGAACATGGAAAGGAAGAACGCATCATACGTTCGCAACATTAAGTTTCACTAAATCGCGTATCTGCTTTCTCCCGTCTTCACGAGTGTGACCAAAAAAATACGCTAATCTACTAATGTATCCCTACACCGCTCAAAAATCGAAAGCGAGTGGCCTTCCGTCTCCCAGAAACGTATAGTTAACAATGTGTTAATACTGGAGGCTGAAGTGGTGCGGGTAAAGAAGAAAAATCTTGACGGGGCAAGTCTGATTACCCCGGATACTGTCGCAAAAGAGATTTTTGCACGCAGAACGGAAACATTCGATGAGCAGTTCGCAGTTGCGAAAGCAGAGATTGCGCTCATTCTCGAATTGGCACAGCAGCAATTCGACAATCGTGTTTCAGCACGTGAGATAATACATAGAACGGCGGGTGCACTGCATGCCCTGCGGGAGAAGCTCCACTCCAGCGTGTGGGCTGAACTGATTCCGCTGGTGCAGAATCACCCCGTTTCGGTCCATTTTCTGGAGGACCCGTTCACGCGCTGGTCTTTCGAAAAGCCGCGGGGTTATTCGGGCGATGCGCAGCTGCTCGATTTCATTTATGGCCACGACAGCGTTGCCGAACTGGTAAATAACGCCACGCCGCTCGGTGCTGCCCTTTACGACTACACCAGGGATGCCAGCTCCTCGGTCGCCGTGCGCGAGCGGCGCGATTTGCTGACGCGGTTCGTCGATGAGGCTGCGGCCCGGCACGGTAATGAGACGGAAATCCTCACCATCGCTTCCGGCCATCTGCGCGAGGCGGATGCCTCCGTGGCGCTGAAAGAGGGCAAAATCAAGCGCTGGGTGGCGCTCGATCAGGACCCCTTGAGCGTCGGTTCCGTCGCCCGCGATTTCAACGGCAGCTGCATCGAGGCGATCGATGGTTCCGTGCGCGATATCGTCCTGCGCACGCAGGAACTCGGCACTTTCGACCTGATCTACGCGGCCGGTCTCTACGACTATCTGAACGACCGCGTGGCGATCAAACTCACGCGGCGCTGCATGGAAATGCTGAAGCCCGGCGGCATGTTCCTCTTCGCCAATTTCTCGGAAGACATCGTCGTCGACGGTTACATGGAAACCTTCATGAACTGGGCGCTGCTGTTGCGCTCCAAGGCGGATATGTGGCGGATCGTCAATGCCAGCGCCGATCCTGCAAGCATCGAGGCGGATGTGTTTTTCGGCGAGAACCACAATATCGTCTACGCCACGATGCGTAAGAAGGTGTGACGTTCTTCGGGCCAGTCTCTGCTTGCCAATAACCATTTGATTAAACCTCGGCGCGGGCCTAAGAATCCGCGCCGAATGCGTTGCAGGATGGAATGGCTGAAATGAAGAGATATTATTCGGATATGGGCGGTCTGCCGGGACAGACGGAACTTCTGTCGAGCAAGGCGGTGTTCAAGACCGCCTATGCGGTCATCCCCAAAACCGTCATGTCCGATATCGTAACGAGCGTGCTGCCGCACTGGGCTGGCACCCGGGCCTGGATCATCGCCCGGCCGATGACCGGTTTTTCCGAAACCTTCGCGCAATATATCGTCGAGGTGCAGCCGGGCGGCGGTAGCGACCGGCCGGAACCGGACGCACGGGCCGAAGCGGCGATCTTCGTTGTCGACGGCGAAATGACCGTGGAATTCGAGGGCGTGCAGCATGCGTTGCGGGAGGGTTCCTTCGCCTTCCTGCCGGCCGGTTCCCGCTGGCAGCTTCGCAATTCGGGCAAGGCGCCGGTCAAGTTCCACTGGGTCCGCAAAGCGTTTCAGGCGGTCGAGGGGCTGGAGCCTCCGCCGGCGATCTTCACGCATGAGGATGAGCACGCTTTGTCGGCCATGCCGGATACGGACGGCAAATGGGCGACGACCCGCTTCATCGATCCGGAAGATGTGCGTTACGACATGCATCTCAACATCGTCACCTTCGAGCCGGGCGCGACCATTCCCTTCATGGAAACCCATGTGATGGAACATGGCCTTTATGTGCTGGAAGGCAAGGCCGTCTACCGGCTGAACGAGGACTGGGTGGAAGTGCAGGCGGGCGACTTCATGTGGCTGCGCGCCTATTGCCCGCAGGCCTGCTATGCGGGTGGACCGGGCCGCTTCCGTTACCTGCTCTACAAGGATGTGAACCGGCACGTGAAGCTCTGGTAACGGGCGTCATATCCGCAAAACCCATGAATTATCGCGCAATCCGGCGGTTTGCGCGATAAATGCTTGCGTTAAATCGAATATCACTAATAAATCCGGTTATGCGGGCGGCCATCGCTGTTCCGCACCGTTTCGGCATTCGCCTGCTATCCTTGAGAAGACCTCCCGTATGAATGAGATAATCGATACCAATGTCTTCAATCTTGCCCCCGTGGCGATGTGGATCGAGGATTTCAGCGAGGTGAAAAGCCAGTTCGATATCTGGCGATCGCAGGGCGTCGAGGATATCCGGGCGTTTCTTCTGGAAGATTTATCGAGAGTGGCGGCCTGCTCGCAGAAAATCCGCGTGATCAAGGTCAATGCCAGAACGCTGGAACTGTTCGAGGCCCGCGATCAGGCGCATCTCATCGACAATCTCCATCGGATTTTTCGTGACGACATGCTGGAAAGCCATGTGAACGAGCTTTCCGAACTCTGGGCGGGCAAGACGGAATTCACCAGCAACGCGGTCAATTATTCAATCGGCGGCAAGCGGCTGGATATCCAGTTGCGCGGCGCGGTCATTCCCGGCCATGAAGAAACCCTCGGGCGGCTGCTTTTGACCACCGAGGATGTGACGGAGCGGGAGGAGGCGCGCCGCAAGGAACTTCTCAACCGCCGTTATGCCGAAGGCATGTTCAAACATTCGCCCGTTTCCCTGTGGGTGGAGGATTTCAGCCGGGTGCGGCGGTTGATCGAGGAGGTAAGGGATCGCGGCATCGTCGATTTCCGCGTGTTCATGGATGTGCATCCCGAATTCGTGCGGCAATGCATGAGCGAAATCCGCGTCATCGACGTCAACCGTGCGACGCTCGACCTGTTCTGCGCGCCGGACCGGCAGGTTCTGTTGCAGCGGCTCGGCGATATTTTCCGCGGCGAGATGGAAAAACCGTTCCGGGAACAGCTGATGGAGCTTTGGAACGGCAATCTCACCCACCATCGCGAGGTGGTGAATTACGCGCTTGACGGTTCGGAGCGGCATGTGCTCCTGCATTTTTCCGTCTTCCCCGGCCATGAGCACGACTGGTCGCTGGTGCAGGTGGCGCTGACGGACATTACCGCGCGCAAGAAGGCGGAAGCCTATCTCGAATATCTCGGCAAGCACGATGTGCTGACCAAGCTGCACAATCGCGCCTTCTATTCGGACGAGCTGAACCGGCTGGAGCGCAGCGCGCTCAGGCCGGTTTCGGCCATCGTCATCGATCTCAACGGCCTGAAGGACGCCAACGACAGGCTGGGGCACGATGCCGGCGACGCATTGTTGCGGCGTGTGGGCGAGGTGCTGAACGGCGTGGTGACCGCGCCGAACCATGCCGCGCGCATCGGCGGCGACGAATTCGCGATCCTTCTTCCCGGCGCCGACAGGCAGGTGGCCGCCGCCATGGTCGAGACCGTTTATGAATTGCTGAAGATCAACAACCAGTTCTATTCCAGCGCGCCGCTCAGCCTGTCGCTGGGTGTGGCCACCAGCGAGGCCGGAGAGACGATGGAATCTCTGGTGCGTCGCGCCGATATGAATATGTACGAGCAGAAGAACGCCTATTATGCGGCGCTGCGCAACAGATCCGCCGACAATAACGACACGACGAAACCCGGCCCGCAGCCGGAAGCCTCCTCGCTGAAGCGTCTGTCCTAAGGGGGAGGGCGTCTGGGACATTCCCTCAGCCCCGACGTCATCCTCGGCCTCGTGCCGAGGATCTAATCACGTCGAATAAAATCAATCGGTTGCAGATACTCGGGACAGGCCCGAGGATGACGTCGAGAGAATGTTTATCCTCGGACTCTAAACCGCACAGCGGTGGTTTGGACGTGACTGAAGCAGCGGAAAACTTCATTCGTCCGGCTGTCGCCTCCGGCCCGTCGCGATATGTCCTGCATTGAACGCCAGTTAGTCCTCCTTTCCCAATTACAGCGCCCTGTGCAAACCGTCTCACGCACCTTCACAAGCGCGTGAGACGGCTTTTGCGCTGCAACAATTTTATTGCCGAAGTTTTACATACGTCTTAGTATGTATGTAAATGTGACATTTTTTGTGGATTCGGAGCGCAGTATGGCGAAGAGATTGGGGCAGATCGCGGCGGTGTTGTTGACGGGCATCGTTTTGGTCGGATGTAGCGATGAGCAGGCGTCCGCGCCCGGCGCGCCGCCGCCCGGTGCGGTGAAGATCGTGACGGTGAGCCAGGAAGAACTGCCCATCACCAACGAATTGCCGGGCCGTATTGCGCCGACGCGGCTTGCCGAAGTGCGCCCGCGTGTCTCCGGCATCATCGTGGAGCGGGTGTTCGAACAGGGCTCGCTGGTGACGGAAGGCGATGTTCTCTACCGGATCGATCCCGCGCCGTTTCAGGTGCGCGTCGACAGCGCCGAGGGCACGTTGCGCCGGGCGCAGGCCGCGCAGCTTCAGGCGCGGCAGACGGCCGACAGGCAGCAGCAGCTGCGCCGTTCCAATGTCGGTTCCCAGCAGGAATTCGACAACGCCATCGCTCAGCTGGCGCAGGCCGATGCCGAGGTGGCCGTTGCCGAAGCCGGCGTCGCGGAAGCGAAGCTCAATCTGCAATATGCCGATGTCAAAGCCCCGATCAGCGGCCGCATCGGTCGCGCGCGTATTACGGAAGGCGCCCTCGTCAGCGCCACCGGCTCGGAAAATCTCGCGACGATCCAGCAGCTCGATCCGATCTATGCCGACTTCACCCAGCCGGCCGCCGATCTTATCCGCCTGCGCAAGGCCCTGCAGGATGGCAAGCTGATGACCGGCCCGAACGAAGCCGAAGTCAACCTGCTGTTCGATGACGGCAGCCGTTACCCGCTGCCCGGTCGCCTGCTGTTTTCCGAAGCGGCGGTGGATGAAACCACTGGTCAGGTGACGCTGCGCGGTGAGTTCCCTAACCCGAACGGCGATCTGCTGCCGGGCATGTATGTCCGCGTGCAGATCCAGCAGGGTATCCAGAAAGCGGCCTTCGCCGTGCCGCAGCAGGCGGTTCAGCGCGATGCCGGTGGTCAGGCGAGCGTGCTTGTCGTCAATGCCGAAGACACGGTCGAGCAGCGTCGTGTCAGCGTCGGCCGCTCCATCGGTGATCGCTGGGTGATTTCCGAGGGCCTGAAGGATGGCGACCGCGTCGTGGCCGAAGGTTTCCAGAAGACCGCTCCGGGCGCGAAAGTGAAGCCGGAACCGTGGTCCGATGAGGCCGATGTCGCAACCGCCGCTGACAGCGAGAGCGCGGCTCCGGCTGCGAAGCAATAAGGACCGATTTCATGGCACGTTTTTTCATCGATCGGCCCATTTTTGCCTGGGTTGTCGCCATCTTCATCATGCTGGCGGGCCTGCTCGCCATCCCATGCTGCCGATTGCGCAATATCCGAATGTCGCACCGCCGCAGATTTCCGTCTCGACGACCTATCCGGGCGCGTCGCCGGAGGATATTTACCAGAGTGTCACGCGTCCCATCGAAGAAGAGCTGAACGGCGTTCCAGGCCTGATCTATTTCGAATCGACGTCGGAATCCTCGGGTCGCATTTCCATCAACGTCACCTTCGCGCCGGGCTCCAACATCGGTGAAGCCCAGGTGGAGGTTCAAAACCGCATTGCGCGCGTCGAACCCCGCCTGCCGCAGGCGGTGACGCAGCAGGGCCTGCGCGTGGAGCAGGCGGGCACATCGTTCCTGATGATGGTGGCGCTCACCTCCGTCGACGGCAACACGGACGCCATCGGTCTCGGCGATTATCTCAGCCGCAATGTGCTCGGCGAATTGCGCCGCGTTCCCGGCGTCGGCAGTGCGCAGCTCTTCGCTACCCAGCGCTCCATGCGTATCTGGATGGACCCGGACAAGATGCTGGGCCTCAGCCTGACATCGAACGACGTCATCGGCGCCATTCAGGCGCAGAATTCGCAGGTTGCCGCCGGCCGCATCGGCGCATCGCCAAATCCCATCGGCCAGCAGATTTCCGCAACCGTCAACGTGCAGGGCCAGCTCACCTCGCCGGAAGAATTCGGCTCCATCGTGCTGCGCGCCAATCCGGACGGCTCATCCGTGCGGCTGCGCGATGTCGCGCGGGTGGAAGTGGGCGGCGAAAGCTATAACTTCTCTAGCCGCCTGAACGGCAAGCCGAGCGCCGCCATCGGCGTGCAGCTTTCGCCCACCGGCAATGCGCTGCAGACCTCCGAGGGCGTTCGCGCCACGATGGAAGAGCTGTCCCGATATTTTCCGCCGGGTCTGGAATATGAAATTCCCTATGACACCAGCCCCTTCGTGAAAATTTCGATCCAGAAGGTGATCAACACGCTGGTGGAGGCGATCATCCTCGTCTTCGTGGTGATGTTCGTCTTCCTGCAGAATATCCGCTACACCATCATCCCGACACTGGTGGTGCCCGTGGCGCTGCTCGGCACCTGCGCCATCATGTATGTCTCGGGTTTCTCGATCAACGTTCTGACCATGTTCGCCATGGTTCTCGCCATCGGCATTCTGGTGGATGACGCGATTGTCGTCGTCGAGAATGTCGAGCGCATCATGGCGGAAGAGCATCTGTCGCCCAAGGAGGCCACCCGCAAGGCGATGGGCCAGATTTCCGGCGCGATCATCGGCATCACGCTGGTGCTGACGGCCGTGTTCGTGCCCATGGCCTTCTTCCCGGGCGCCGTCGGCATCATCTATCAGCAGTTCAGCCTGACCATGGTGGTGTCGATCCTGTTTTCGGGCTTCCTTGCTTTGTCGCTCACGCCGGCGCTCTGCGCATCGTTCCTGAAGCCCATCAAGGCCGGACACCATGAGAAGAAGGGCTTCTTCGGCTGGTTCAACCGCGGCTTCGACAAGGCGTCGCACAAATATTCCTCGTCCGTCGGCAGCATCATCAAGCGTTCCGGTCGCTTCATGGTCATCTACGCGGCTTTGCTGGTCGGTCTTGGCTGGGCGTATATGCAATTGCCGAGCTCGTTCCTTCCGAACGAAGATCAGGGCTATCTGATCGTCGACATTCAGGCGCCGGCGGAAGCCAGCAGCGACCGCACCCTGCAATCCATCCAGCAGATCGAAAAGATCTTCATGGAAGAGCCGGCGGTGGATCGTGTGATTGCGGTTTCGGGTTTCTCCTTCTCCGGCTCCGGCCAGAATGCGGGTCTCGCCTTCGCCACACTGAAGGACTGGAGCGAACGCGGACCGAACGATTCCGCCGCCGCCATATCGGCGCGCGTCAACGCCAAGCTGTGGGGTCTTCCGGACGCCATGTCGTTTGCGCTGTCGCCGCCGCCGATCCAGGGTCTCGGCAATTCCAGCGGCTTCACCTTCCGCCTGCAGGATCGCTCGGGCGCGGGACAGGCGGCTCTCAGCGCTGCCGGTGCGCAACTGATGGCCGCGGCCCGTCAGAGCCCCATCCTCGCGGGTCTTCGTATCGAAGGCATGCCGGATGCGGCGCAGGTCAATCTCATCATCGACCGTGAGAAGGCCAATACGTTCGGCGTCACCTTCAGCGACATCAACGCCACCATCTCGGCCAATATGGGCTCGTCCTACGTCAACGACTTCCCCAATGCCGGCCGCATGCAGCGCGTGACGGTGCAGGCGGAACAGGGCCAGCGCATGAAGACGGAGGATCTCCTGAACCTCAACGTCCGCAATGCCAATGGCGGCATGGTGCCGGTTAGCTCATTCGCCACGGTGGAATGGGTGCGCGGTCCCTCGCAGGTGGTCGGTTACAACGGCTATCCGGCGGTCCGTATCGGCGGCCAGTCCGCACCGGGTTACTCCTCCGGTGACGCCATTGCCGAAATGGAGCGCTTAGCGGGTGAGTTGCCGAGCGGCTTCGGTTTCGAATGGACCGGCCAGTCGCTGCAGGAAATCCAGTCCGGGTCGCAGGCGCCAGCATTGATCGGGCTCAGCGTTCTGTTCGTCTTCCTGCTGCTTGCAGCACTTTACGAAAGCTGGTCCATTCCGCTCTCCGTCATGCTGGTGGTGCCGCTCGGCGTCATCGGCTCGGTGGCGGCGGTGATGCTGCGCGGCATGCCGAACGACGTCTACTTCCTCGTGGGTCTCGTCGCGATTATCGGGCTTTCGGCCAAGAACGCGATCCTGATCATCGAATTCGCCAAGGATTTGCGGGCGGAAGGAAAATCCACCTATGATGCGACGGTGGAGGCGGCGCACCTGCGCTTCCGGCCGATCCTGATGACGTCGCTCGCCTTCTCGCTCGGCGTGCTGCCGATGGCGATTGCTTCGGGCGCCAGCGCGGCGAGCCAGAACGCCATCGGCACCGGGGTTCTCGGCGGCATGATCTCGGCGACGATCCTCGCGATCTTCTTCGTTCCCGTCTTCTTCGTCTTCGTCATGAAGATTTTCGGGGATCGGAAGAAGGAGAATGAGATTGCTGCTGACGCGGTATCGCCGGCGGAATAAAACGGGTGTGACGGCTGGGCGAAAAGTCACGTGAATGCGTTCATCTGACTGACAGCCCGGCACAGCAAACAAGGCACGGTGCGAAAGCGCCGTGCCGCGACTGGAAGGAGACATCAGCATGCGCCGAACCAAGGCCGAGGCAGAAGAGACGCGTCAGGCGATCCTGGCCGCTGCCGAGCGGGTGTTCTTCAAGAAGGGCGTGGCCAACAGCTCTCTGGATGAGGTGGCGGCTGCGGCCGGCGTTACGCGCGGGGCGATCTACTGGCATTTTTCCAGCAAGAGCGACCTTTTCATCGGCCTTTACGAATCGGTGGCGCTACCGGAATCGGACCTGCTCGATTTCGGCGATCCGGACCTCAAGGGAGAAGCGCTGCTGGCCAAGATCGAGGACGCCGCATGCAACTGGCTTTCGCTTCTTTCAAAAGACGAACAGCGCCAGCGCATCATGACCATCAGCCTGCGCACCAATTATTCCGATGAATTCGCCCCCGTGCTGCGCGCGCAGGAGGAACTGGACCGTTACCACAAGCGGCTGCTTGAGGAGGCTTTCGAACGGGCGCAGGCGGAAGGGGCTTTCAACGATAACTGGACGGCCGAGTCCGCGCTCGGTGCGCTCTACTGGCTGCTGAAAGGCATGTGCTCGGACTGGCTTCTGTTCGGCAAGCGTTTCAATCTGGCCAATGAGGGCGCGGAAGCGGTGCATCGTCTCATGAAGGCTTTTCGACGCTCCCCGGCATAGCGATCGGATTTCCCGGACCCGGCGCGGCGGTCAAATTTGAGTGTATTCTAAAACACCAGCGAAATTTGCTTTACGTACCTCAAAACGAAGGCTAGCTTCTTCCTCGAGCTTTGGGAGGAGTTCGCAGATGGTCGTTTCAGATAAAATCAAGGGGCAAGCGCCGTCCGTTCACGCCAGATTCCGGTGACGGCACATGGCTTTTGCTGACGAATCTCCAGACCACGCCCTTATCCGGACGGTTGGGCTGTCGAAGTCTTTCGGGCCGGTGCAGGTTCTCAAGGATATAGAGATCGCGGTGCGCGCCGGTGAGGTCCACGCGATCATTGGCGAGAACGGCGCCGGCAAGTCGACGCTGATGAAGCTGCTGGCCGGCAATGAAAAGCCGTCGGGCGGCGAAATCCGCATCGATGGCGAAGCCGTTACGCTAAGCGGTCCGGTGGATGCCGAACATCGCGGCATCGTTCTCGTGCATCAGGAAATATTGCTGGCCCCGGATTTGACGGTGGCGCAGAACATCTATCTCGGTCGCGAAATGCGCCGGGGCGTCATGGTGGACGACCGCGCCATGCGCGCCGGCGCCCGTAAGGCAATCGCCGATCTCGGCGGTACGATCGATCCGGACGCCATCGTCGGCAGCCTGTCGATTGCCCAGCGGCAGCTCGTGCAGATCGCCCGTGTGCTGCTCGTGCCGCATCGTGTGGTCATTTTCGATGAGCCGACGGCGAGCCTTACGCCCATCGAAACGGATGCGCTGCTGAATGTCATCAGGGACATCCGGGCGAAAGGCGTGGCCGTGCTTTATATTTCGCATCGTCTGCCGGAGGTGAAGGAGATCGCCGACCGTGTGACGGTTCTGCGAGACGGCAGGCTGGTCGCCTCCCATCCGGCCTCGGCGCTGGAACCTGCCGATATGGCGCGGCTGATGGTGGGGCGCGATGTCGCCAAGCTTTATCCGGACCGCGCCGCCGGTGGCCAGCATGAGCCGGTTCTGCAGGTGGAGCATTTTACCGTACCGGGTTATGCGCAGGATGCCGGTTTCAGCCTGCGCAGGGGCGAAATCCTCGGTTTTGCGGGTCTGGTCGGCGCGGGCAGAACGGAACTCATGGAAGGAATACTCGGCCTGCGCGCCGGTCGTGGAACCGTACGACATCATGGCAGGCCCGTGCATTTCGCAAAGGCGGAAGACAGTCTGAAGGCCGGTATCGTTTATCTGAGCGAGGACCGCAAGGGCAAGGGCCTGCTGCTTACCAAGGATTTGCGTGTCAATCTCACGCTTGCTTCGCTCAAGAAATTCAGCCGGCTGTTTCAGATCGATACCCGCCGGGAAACGGCGGCGCTCGATGATGCGGTCCGGGATTTCGACATCCGCACCGGCCGCAAGGATTTGCTGGCGGGCCAGCTTTCCGGCGGCAACCAGCAGAAGCTGCTGCTGGCCAAGATGATGCTCATCGATCCGTCCATCGTCATCATCGACGAACCGACGCGCGGTATCGATATCGGCACCAAGGAACAGATTTACCGCTTCATCGCCAGGCTCGCGGATGAGGGGCGCTCGATCATCGTGGTTTCCTCGGAAATGCCGGAGCTGATCGGCATCTGCGACCGCATTCTGGTGATGCGTTCGGGCCGGATCGTCGGCGAGGTGACGGGTGAGCGCATGACCGAAAACGACATCGTGGCGCTGGCGACGGGCGTTCACACGCAGGAACCCGCCTGAGCGCCCGTTTGCCGGGAAACATGGCCTGACAAAAGAGACTGAGGGGAAACATGACTGAGGCCGCATTTGACAACGGCAAAACGCCGAAGACCTCGAAGGACTGGGATCTGCGCGCCGTCGCGCCTTTCGTGGCGCTGGCCCTGCTGCTGGTTCTCGGCACTATCGCCAATCCCAATTTCATCGGCATCGACAATCTCCTGAACGTCATCACCCGCAGCGCCTTCATCGCCATCATCGCGCTCGGCGCAACTTACGTCATCACATCGGGCGGGCTCGATCTTTCGGTTGGCGCGATGGTGGCTTTCGTCGCCAGCCTGATGATCCTGTTCATGAATAGCGGCGTCATCGCCAGTCCGCTTTTAATGCTGCTCACCGCCATGGCGCTGGCGCTCGCCATCGGGGCTGCCTGCGGGTTGACGAACGGCCTCATCACCACCATCGGCCGTATCGAACCCTTCATCGCCACGCTCGGCACCATGGGCATTTATCGCGGCTTGACCACATGGCTGTCGCAGGGCGGGGCGATCACGCTGCGCAATCCGGAAATCCAGACGCTTTATCGTCCGGTCTATTTCGGCAATGTCCTTGGCGTGCCGGTGCCGGTCATCGTCATTTTCGTCACAGCCGCCATCGCCGCTTTCGTGCTTTACCGCACCCGTTACGGCCGGCATCTGACCGCAGTAGGGTCGAGCGAGGATGTGGCGCGTTATTCCGGCATCTCGGTCGCGCGGGTGCGCACCATCGCTTATGTGGTGCAGGGGCTGTGTGTCGCCGTTGCGGTGCTGCTTTACGTGCCGCGTCTTGCATCCACTTCGGCCACGACAGGCATGTTGTGGGAGTTGCAGGCCATCACCGCCGTCGTCGTCGGCGGCACGGCGCTGAGGGGCGGGGTGGGGCGCATCTGGGGGACGATCTGCGGCGCCTTCATTCTGGAGATCGTCGGCAACATCATGATCCTGTCGAACTTCGTCAGCGAATATCTGATCGGCGCCATTCAGGGGGCCATCATCATCATCGCCATGCTGGTGCAGCGTTCGCTCAGCCGCAGGTGACGTATCACGCCGCGCCATGTGGGGCAGGCGCGGTCGAAGGAGGAACGCCCCGGTCTTGGGAGGAAAGAGACTATGCGTAGTAAATTCATCGGCGTGGCCTTTGCCGCGCTGGCCACGGTGCTTGCCGCTTCAGCGCATGCGCAGGATAAGAAGGTCACCATCGGCGTTTCTATTCCAGCGGCCGACCATGGCTGGACGGCGGGCGTCGTCTACCATGCCGAGCGTGTGGCGAAGCTTTTGATGCAGGAACATCCGGGGCTCAATGTCATCGTCAAGACGTCGCCGGACGCCGCCAATCAGGCCAATGCGCTGCAGGACCTTGCCGTGCAGGGGCTCGATGCGCTGGTCGTCTTGCCGTCCGATCCAGATCCGCTGGTCAACGCCATCAAGGAGATCAAGGACAAGGGCACCTTCGTTGCGCTGGTCGACCGCGCGCCGAGCGTCAACGACAATTCGATCCGCGACCTCTATGTTGCCGGCAACAACCCCGCACTTGGCCAGGTGGCCGGCGAATACATCAAGAAGACGACGCCTGACGCCGAAGTCGTGGTCATTCGCGGCCTGCCGATCCCGATCGATCAGCAGCGGCAGGACGGTTTCGACAAGGGTATCGCCGGTTCCAGCGTCAAGGTTCTCGACCGTCAATACGGCAACTGGAACCGCGACGACGCCTTCCGCGTGATGCAGGACTATCTGACCAAGTACAAGAAGATCGACGTGGTCTGGTGTCAGGATGACGATATGGCTATCGGCGTGCTGGAAGCCATCCAGCAGGCGAAACGCACCGATATCCAGTATATCGTCGCGGGCGCCGGTTCCAAGGACATGATCAAGAAGGTCATGGACGGTGACAAGCTCGTGCCGGTCGACGTGCTCTACCCGCCGGCAATGGTGGCGACAGCCATGCAGCTGACGGCCGGGCATTTCTACGATCAGGTGCCGGTCGCGGGTGAATATATCCTCGATGCGACGCTCATCACCAAGGACAATGCCGAGCAGTTCTACTTCCCGGATTCGCCGTTCTGACGAGCCGGCTTCTGCCATGCGACGCCCGCTGAAACGCGGGCGTCGATGCTGCTAAAAGTTTGCCGAGGTTTGGATTTGGCGAGACGGCTGCATCCCCACTCCGTCACCCCGGACTTGTGTGGACGTATTGTGGTTTACTTGATGCATAGGCCGGGATGCGCATCCCGGCCTATGCATCAAGTAAACCACAATACGTCCACACAAGTCCGGCATGACGGCGAGACGCTCGGCGAATGCCGCCCGGCCCTTCACCCGTTTTTCCTGAACCACGCCGAGAGATAATCCACGAAGCTGCGCACCTTGGCCGGCAGGTAGCGGCGATGCGGATAGACCGCATAGATACCCCTGTCCTTGGAAATAAAATCGTCGAACAGCGTCACCAGCTCGCCGGACTGGATATAGGGTCTGGCGATGAAATCGGGCACCAGCGCAATGCCGAGGCCGGCGCGGGCGGCGCGCAGCGTCGCCTGTGGGCTGTTGACCTCGATCGGTCCGCTGATGGTGACGGAGTTCGAGCCGCCATCCGGCTCGAGATAGCGCACCGTATTGTGAAAACGCGTATTGGTGTCGATGATGAAGGGAACGCGGGAGAAATCCTGCGGCCCGTCGAGCGGCCCGTGCTGCGCCACGAAATCCGCCGTCGCCACCGCATAGACCCGGAAATCGGAAAGCTTGCGGGCGATGAGGCCCGAATCCTCCAGCCGGGTTATGCGAACCGCAAGGTCGAAACCCTCCTCGATCAGGTCGACGAACCGGTCCTCTGCGACGATTTCGAGCGACAGTTCCGGATTTTCCTTGGCGAAATCGATCAGGCTCTGGCCGACATCGGCATCGATGAAGGTGCGGGGAACGGAAATCCTGAGCTTGCCCTTGAGATCGGCATTCTTTTCGCGCACCAGATCGGCAAGGTTATCGATCTCCTTCAAAATATCGGAAGCGGTGCGGTAATAGGTGTGCCCGGCTTCGGTCAGAGAGAACTGCCGGGTGGTGCGGTTGAGGAGCAGCGCGCCGAGATCGTCCTCCAGTTCCCGCACATATTTGGACAGAAGCGCCTTGGAACGCCCCGTCTTGCGCGCAGCGGCGGAAAAACCCTCCGCTTCGACGACATCGATAAAGGCGCGGATGCGGGTGAGCGTGTCCATGAAAATCCTCCAGTTCGTTCCATATAATTGAACGGCGAGGGCGGACTGTTCAACCCTTAATTCATTGCCGAAAAAATCCGCTCTTTGGTGAAAAAATCCTCTTGATTATGACTGCGAATATTCTTATTTCCCGTGCTGCCCAAAGTCGCACGTGCCCATGTGTGTCCGCCGATTCCTCGATGTGGTGAGGATTTAGGTAAGGTACCTGGAACTAACCCCTCCAGTCGCTATTCCGGCCAACCGGAAAATGCGAGGACATACGAAGCAACGACGGTGCGGGCCTTTCTGGTTCTCTGCCGGCTTTCCATCAGCCGGGGTACTAAAGAGGCACACCATCATTGCCTGAAGTGCGGTCGGGTCATTCCCTCCAATCCATGGCAGACAAAGCCGAATGATGCTCTGGCAGGGCATCGTTCACATTCGCGCCTTGAGCGTATGCTATCGATTCTGCGCCTCCACCGGCTGATTCGAATGCATATCTCGAGCGTCCTTTGTCCTTCGGATTTTTCCGAAGCCGGTTTAACAGGGAATACATCGATGACGACTGCACGCATTCTCGACTTCATCAAGACCCGACGTCCCGAAGGCCCTTGCCTCGTGGTTGATCTCGACGTCGTGCGCGACAATTTCAACGCTTTCCGGCACTCCCTGCCGAACAGCGCCATCTATTACGCCGTCAAGGCAAACCCGGCTCCCGAAATCCTGAAGCTGCTCGCTTCGCTCGGCTCCAACTTCGATTGCGCCTCCGTGGCTGAAATCCAGATGGCGCTCGATGCCGGTGCGACGGCCGACCGTATCTCCTTCGGCAACACCATCAAGAAGGAACGCGATGTTGCACGCGCCCATGCGCTCGGCATCGATCTCTTCGCCGTGGACAGCCATGAGGAAGTCGAGAAAGTTGCCCGTGCCGCTCCCGGCGCGCGCGTCTTCTGCCGCGTGCTGACGGATGGCGAAGGTGCCGAATGGCCGCTGTCGCGCAAGTTCGGCTGCGTTCCGCAGATGGCTGTCGACGTTCTGGTCTATGCACACCAGCTCGGCCTCGAATCCTACGGCGTGTCCTTCCATGTCGGTTCGCAGATGATGAATCTCGACGCATGGGATGCGGCGCTGGCCGATGCCAAGCGCGTCTTCGCTTCGCTTGCCAAGCAGGGCATTCACCTGCAGATGGTCAACATGGGTGGTGGTTTCCCGACCAAGTACCTGCGCGACGTTCCGGCTGCCGAAGAATACGGCCAGGCGATCGACACGGCGCTGCGCAAGCACTTCGGCAACCAGATCCCGAAGACGATCATCGAGCCGGGCCGCGGCATGGTCGGCAATGCCGGCGTCATCAAGGCGGAAGTCGTTCTCGTGTCGCGCAAGTCCGACAATGACAACCACCGCTGGGTGTTCCTCGACATCGGCAAGTTCGGCGGTCTCGCCGAGACGATGGACGAGGCTATCCGTTACCCGATCCGCACTGAGCGCGATCAGGACGAGATGGAGCCCTGCGTTCTGGCCGGCCCGACCTGCGACAGCGCCGACGTGCTGTATGAAAAGAACATGTACCCGCTGCCGGTCTCGCTGACCATCGGCGACGAAGTTCTGATCGAAGGCACGGGCGCTTACACGACCACCTATTCGGCGGTCGCGTTCAACGGTTTCGAGCCGCTGAAGGCCTACGTCATCTGATCCGAGTGCCGTCCGCTGAGCAGGGCGGCGTCTCGACCAAGCTTCCGTTCCGGCCCTGCCGATTGTGCTGATGCGCAAATCCCTGCTTGCTGCACCTCTTCCAGCCGAGGAAAGCGTGTCGGCGGGCCGGAACGGCTCCACCAATTTTTCATCAAGGGCCGCGTGTGGGCGGTAGTGTGACGGGAGGCCAAGGATGGCCGCTCTTTTGAATTCGGTACGGGCATTTTTCACGCCGCAGACATTTCATGTCGATCAGGAAAATCCGGGCGATGTCGTCGCCCGTGAGAACCTGCTCGACCGCGCCATGGGCGCCGGCCGCCGCCGCAAGTCTTCCGAAAAGCTGCGCGCCGGTCGCGTTCCGGCCGAAGGCCTGGCGCTCGTCGCCCGCGATGAGGATGGCCATGTCATCGGCACGGTGCGCCTGTGGAACGTCGAGGCCGGCATCTCGCGCGAAGGCCGCGCCGTCGAAGCGCTGCTGCTCGGCCCGCTGGCCGTCGATGCCGCCCATGAGGGCAAGGGCATCGGCTCGGCGCTGATGCGCGCCGCCATTGCCGAAGCCACCAAGCGTGGCCACGGCGCCGTTCTTCTGGTTGGCGATGCACCTTATTACGAGCGCTTCGGCTTTTTCGCCGACAAGGCCCAGCACCTCATCATGCCCGGCCCGTTCGAGCGCAGCCGTTTCCTGGCGCTGGAACTGAAAGCCGGCTGGCTTGAAGGCTCTGCCGGTCTGCTGGTGGCAAGCGGGCGTAGGCTCTCGGCCTGAGACTGGCCTCGCTGCTGATATCAAACCCCGGCCCAAAGCCGGGGTTTATTGTTTCTGCTCTATGGCCATGGGGTCGGCCGTTGCCCGCCGATAATTTCTCGGGGCGCCTCTTGCGCGCAGAATTTTACGGGTATATACCCGAGATAAATGCCAAACGATAGTTGCCATTGCATCCTGTTGCGCAAAGCATCCCGCAAGGTTTCGTCCTATTATGACGAGGCCCTGGCGCCGCTTGGCGTGAATATCGGTCAGTTCACCCTGTTGCGGAACATCAACCGCACGGCGCCGGTTTCGTTGACCGATCTGGCCGCGCGGGTGGAACTGGATCGTTCCACCGTCGGCCGCAACGCCAAGGTGCTGGCTCGCATGGGTCTGGTGGCCATCGGTCACGGCGAGGATCAGCGGGAAGCGATGCTGACCGTGACGAAGGAAGGCCACGCGATCCTGAAAGCGGGCGCGCCGCTCTGGGATGGGGTGCAGGATGAGATCGAGGCCCGGCTTGGGCCTGAGAAGACAGCACAATTGCAGGAACTGCTCGCAGCCCTGTGATTTTTGGGGACATAAGCGGGTATCTGCCCGCAACACAGGGTATATACCCGTAAAATATCGGCCGCGGCCGCTGGAAAGGGAATTTGAACATGCTCTCCACACGCCTCGCCAGCTGGATGGCCGGCAAAAATCTGCATTATGGCTGGCTTGTTGCCGCAACCACCTTTTTGACCATGCTGGCCACCGCCGGTGCCATGGGGTCCGCCGGGGTGATGATCCAGCCGCTGCATCAGGAATTCGGCTGGGATATTGCCGATATTTCCTCCGCAATGGCCGTCAGGCTGGTGCTTTTTGGCCTGCTCGGGCCTTTTGCCGCCGCCTTCATGAATCATTTCGGCGTCCGGCAGGTGGTGTCCACCGCGCTTGCCCTGATCATGGGCGGCATTGTCGCCTCCTTCTTCATGACCGAGGTATGGCAATTGCTACTGCTCTGGGGCGTGGTAATCGGCGTCGGCACCGGCATGACCGCGCTGGTATTGGGCGCCACCGTGGCGACACGCTGGTTTTCCAGGCGTCGCGGACTGGTGATCGGCCTCATGACGGCGAGCAACGCCACCGGTCAGCTGGTTTTCCTGCCGCTGCTGGCGGCGCTGACGGAAGCCTATGGCTGGCGAACCGCCTTGACCCTGTCCGTTGCGGTGATCGCCACCGCCATGGTCCTCGTCCTGCTTTTGATGCGTGACCATCCTGCCGATGTCGGCCTGCCGGCCTATGGCGAGACGGTGGTGGCAAAGCCGGTCAAGCAGGATCACAATCTTCTCGCCACACTGGTATCGCCGCTGGTGACCCTGAAGAGCGTATCGGGCAACCCCGTCTTCTGGGTGCTTTTCGGCACCTTCTTTGTCTGCGGGCTTTCGACCAACGGTCTCATCCAGACACACTGGATTTCGATCTGCGGCGATTTCGGCATGGCTGCGGTGACGGCGGCAGGCACGCTGGCGGTGATCGGCATTTTCGATTTCTTCGGCACGATCTTCGCCGGCTGGCTTTCCGACCGGTTCGACAATCGCTTCCTGCTGTTCTGGTTCTACGGTCTGCGCGGGCTTTCCCTGCTTTATCTCTCATTCTCGGGGTTCAGCTTCGTGGAGCTTTCGGTCTTCGCCGTCTTTTACGGGCTGGACTGGGTGGCGACCGTGCCGCCGACGGTGAAGCTCGCTGCCGAGAATTTCGGGCGCGAAAAGGCCGGTCTCGTTTTCGGCTGGGTGTTTGCCGGCCATCAGCTTGGAGCCGCCACCGCCGCCTTTGGCGCCGGTTTCTTCAAGAGCGACTTCGACACCTATATGCCCGCGCTGCAGATTGCCGGTCTGATGTGCATGATCGCGGCCGTCTCGGTTCTGCTTCTGCGCAAGCCGGGTTCCGCAACCCTGACGCCGCAGGCCGCGTGATAGAGGTGATGCACTGGAAGGAGGCCTGCAAATGCAGGCCTTTTTTGTATTTTTCCGGCATCCGCTGGGCTCGTTGTGCATCCGCTCCCCGATCGCTGGACGGCTTTTGTTGCGTAATTGTCACAATGCCTACCGGTTAATCGTTCCGATCCATGATCGGGGTCCCGGTTTGATCCATCTCAATCGGCCCGCCTCTCCCTTCGTCATAGTGGCTTCCAAGCGGTTGCGGCAGGCGAAGATTCGCTAAAGCCCGCCGTCATCAGCCGGTTCCGGGGACTTGCCCGGCTGCGGTGCGCTATAGGAGAGATGGAATGACGAACAGAAACAAAAAAACCGCCTTGCTTGCCAGTGTCGCAGTTGGTGTTGCGGCCATGCTGGTATCCGCCAATGCGATGGCCGCCGATCTGGCCCAGGCAGCGCCGGCCCCCACTGCCGAAGAGGCGATTGCGGCGGCAAGCCCGTGGATGCTGCGCGTGCGCGGCCTCGGCGTCATCACCCATGACAGCGGTAGCGTCGACGGTTTGCCGGGAGCGGGCCTGTCCTATTCGGACACCGTGATCCCGGAACTCGACATCAGCTATTTCTTCACCGAAAACTTCGCCGCGGAGCTTATCCTCGGCACCACCTATGCCAAGATCAACGGCGAGGGTGTGCTGGCCGGCACGCCGGTCGGCAAGACCTGGCTGCTGCCGCCGACATTGACGCTGCAATATCACTTCACCGATTTCGGTGCTTTCAAGCCCTATATCGGCGCGGGCGTGAACTATTCGCTGTTCTATAACCAGACGGAAAAGCCCGGTTTCAGCAATCTCGACGTCAAGAACAAGGTCGGTGCAGCCGTGCAGGTCGGTTTCGACTATATGCTGGACGAGCATTGGGGCGTGAACTTCGACGTGAAGAAGATATTCCTCAAGACCGACTGGACGGCGGAACTCGGCGGCACACCGATCAGCGGCAAGGCCAAGCTCGATCCCTGGCTGATCGGTGCGGGTATCACCTATCGCTTCTGATCACGGGATCGGCTAAGCGTCGCCTTTGACGGGCGGCGCTTTCTGGGCTATAGGGACGGCCACGGGCATAAGAGCCCCGGCCGTCCGCAGGTGTTTGCGCCCCTGGTGAAGCTCTTTATTAAATAACGGTCATCCCATGTTTTGCATGTCGTCGATGGCAACGCGGACCCCCTTCGGAATAGTCGGCATGCGCATGTTGGAGAACCGTTATGAACGTGTCCAAACCGCTTCCCGCACTTGAGGGGCTGAAAGAACAGGCAAAACGCCTGCGTGCCGCCCTTGAGGATCAGGGGCAGGCAATCACCCATTCGAAAGCGCTGGAACTCATCGCCGCGCAATATGGCTTCCGCGACTGGAACACCCTCCACGCATCGGCCGGCAACCGCCCCGCCTTCAACCCCTATCTTCTGGGTTCAAGGGTTGAAGGTTTTTACCTCGGCCAGCCTTTTGTGGCCTCCGTTCTGGGCGTGCAGGCGCTCGGCGGCGATCCCGAACGCTACCGGCTGACCCTGCATCTCGACGATCCCGTGGATGTGGTGAGTTTCGAAAGCTTTTCCGCTTTCCGGCAGCGTGTTCACTGCAATGTCGATACGTCCGGCCGCACGGTGGAGAAAACCTCCAACGGCCGGCCGCAGGTGGAGCTCGTCTGGTAACGAGCCGCCGGAGATTCTTGCAATAGTGCGAGCACCCGCCGAGTGGCGGGTGTCCCTTTTTCGTCGGCAGGCTTAGATTCTCTTCCCTGTCGCATCGAACAGGTGAAAATCCTTCGCCTGTGCGGCGATCTTCAGCGTTTCGCCGATGCGCAGCTGCGAGCGACCGTGAACGCGGAAGACGATTGTTGTGCCGTCTGCGAAGGAGCCATGCACGTAGCTCTCCGCCCCCACCAGTTCCACGGCATCCACCTGCACGGTGCCGGTGAAGGCGGCGTCTGCGGGGGCTTCATCGGCAAGGGTGATGTCTTCGGGGCGGATGCCGAGCGTGGCGACGCCCTCCGGCAGTGCCGCGGTTCCCTGCACCGACCAGCCGGAAGAGCCATTTGCCGATGTCGCGCCATGGCTCAGCAGGTTCATGGAGGGCGAGCCGATGAAGGTGGCGACGAAGGTGGTTGCCGGCTTCTCGTAAAGCTCGATAGGTGTGCCCATCTGCTCGATGCGGCCGGCATTCAGCACCACCAGCCGGTCGGCCAGCGTCATGGCCTCCATCTGGTCATGGGTCACGTAGACGCTGGTGGTGGCGAGCGAGCGTTGCAGACGGCGGATTTCGACACGCATCTGCACGCGCAGCTTGGCGTCGAGGTTGGAGAGCGGTTCGTCGAACAGGAAGGCTGCCGGTTTGCGCACGATGGCACGGCCCATGGCCACACGCTGGCGCTGGCCGCCGGAAAGCTGGCGCGGCTTGCGCTCCAGGAACTGTTCGATCTCCAGTGCCTTAGCCGCCTCGGTGATGCGCCGCTCGATTTCTTCCTTGGGCGTGTTGCGGTTCTTCAGGCCATAGGCAAGGTTCTGGCGCACCGTCATATGCGGATAAAGAGCATAGTTCTGAAACACCATGGCGATGTCGCGGTCGGAGGGTTCGAGATCGTTGACGACGCGGTCGCCGATGATGATCTGGCCGCCGGATATGCCTTCCAACCCGGCGATCATGCGCAGCAGTGTGGATTTTCCGCAGCCGGAGGGGCCGACCAGCACGATCATTTCGCCGTCGGCGATGTCCATCGATACGCCCTTGATGGCCTCGACATTGCCGCCATAAACCTTGCGGACGTCTTTCAGCGCAATTTTTGCCATTACTTTTCGGTCTCCACCAAACCTTTGACGAACCAGCGCTGCATCAGCACCACAACGATAATCGGGGGGATGATGGCGAGGATCGCCGTCACCATCACATAATTCCAGGGCGTCGAAGCGTCGGTGAAATCCACCATGCGCTTGAGGCCGATGATGATCGTGTTCATCTTGGCGTCGTTGGTCACGAGCAGCGGCCAGAGATACTGGGTCCAGCCATAGATGAACAGGATCACGAAAAGGGCGGCGATATTGGTTCTCGACAGCGGCAGCAGGATATCGCGCATGAAGCGGAACGGACCGGCATTGTCGATACGCGCCGCCTCGACCAGCTCGCCGGGAATGGTCAGGAAGAACTGCCGGAACAGGAAGGTCGCCGTCGCAGATGCCATCAGCGGCAGCGTCAGTCCCGCATAGGTATCGATCAACCCAAGATCGACGATGACCTTGTAGGTGGGCAGGATGCGCACTTCCACCGGCAGCATGAGGGTGATGAAGATCATCCAGAAGAAGCCCATGCGGAAGGGGAAGCGGAAGAAAACGATGGCGAAGGCCGACAGAAACGAGATGACGATCTTGCCGATGGCGATGGCGAGCGCCACGACGAAGCTGTTGAACAGCAGCCGCTCGAGGCTGACGCCGACCACTCTTTCGACACCGCCGACCATGGCGTCGGTATAGTTTTCACCGAGATGGTCGCCGGGCAAAAGCGACATGGGCGGGCGGATAATATCCGTCGAAGTCATGGAGGAGGCGACGAAGGTGTAATAGATCGGGAAGGCCACGATGATGATGCCGAGTACCAGCATCAGATGGGCGATCACGCGGGCGACCGGGCGATTTTCAATCATTGGAAATCCTCAGCCGTAATGCACGCGCTTCTCGACGAAGCGGAACTGGAAGGCGGTGAGCGCGATGACGATCACCATCAGGATCACGGATTGCGCGGCGGAAGAGCCGAGATTGAGGTTCACGAAACCATCATTATAGACCTTGTAGACCAGCGTTTCCGTCGCCTTGGCGGGGCCGCCGCCGGTGACGGCATGGATGATGCCGAAGGTATCGAAGAAGGCGTAAACCGTGTTGACGACCAGAAGGAAGAAGGTTGTCGGCGCAAGCAGCGGGAAAACGATGGTCCAGAAGCGCCGCGAACCGCGCGCGCCATCAATGGAGGCCGCTTCCAGCAATGATTTAGGAATTGCCTGCAAGCCTGCGACAAAAAACAGGAAATTATAACTGATCTGCTTCCACGCGGCAGCCGCGACGACGAGCAGCATGGCCTGATCGCCGTTGAGCAGCGGGTCCCACATGATGCCGTTGCGGCGCAGAATGTAGGAGAAGGTGCCCATGGCCGGGTTGAACATGAAGAGCCACAACATGCCGGCCACCGCAGGGGCGACGGCATAGGGCATGATCATCATGGTGCGGTAAAAGCCCTTGCCGCGCACCACGCGGTCCGCCGCCGTCGCCAGAAGCAGCGCCAGCCCCATGGAGACGAGCGCGGTCAGGATGCTGAAGATGACGGTGACCTGCAGCGAGTTCAGGTAGCTTTCATCCGACAGCACGGCGGAAAAATTCGCCAGCCCGACGAAATTGCTGTTCAGCCCGAAGGCGTCCTCGCGCATGGTCGACTGGTAAAGCGCCTGGCTTGCCGGCCAGAAGAAAAAGATCACCGTGAGGATGATCTGCGGCGCGACCAGCAGATAGGGCAGGATCTTGTTGGGGAATACGACGCTTTGCACGGCGATCTCCTGATGAGATGGGAATGCCGCCCGCAGCCTGTTGAGGATGCGGGCGGGGCAGGGGATCTCTTAGTTGCCGGCAGCCTGTTTGATGGCCGCATCGCCGCGCTCGACGATCTTGTCGAGTGCCGCTTTCGCGTCCTGCTTGCCGGCCAGCATTGCCTCGAATTCCTCATTCATGATGTCGCGCACCTGCGGCAGGTTCACGAGACGCACGCCCTTGGAGTTTTCTGTCGGCGGCTTGCCCATCATCTGCAGCAGCGGCGTTTCACGGGCGGGGTTCTTGTCATAGAAGCCGGATTTCTTGGTTTCCTCATAGGCCGCGATGGTCACGGGCATATAGCCGGAGACCTGATGCAGGCGCGCCTGAATCTTGGTCTGGGAGAGGAAGTGGAAGAACTCGGCCACGCCCTTATATTCGGCGTCGCTCTTGCCGCCGAAGACCCAGAGGCTGGCGCCGCCGGGAATGGTGTTCTGCGGACCATGGCCCTCATAATAGGGAAGCTGGCCGATGCCGTAATTCATGCCGGTCTTGACGATATCGCCAAGGCCGCCGGAGGATTCGGTCAGGATACCGCATTCGCCGGACATGAACAGCTGCTTGGCTTCCGAGGTGCGGCCGCCATAACGGAAGGTGCCGTCCTTCGCGAGATCGGCAATCGCCTGGAAATGCTCGACGAAGAGCGGCGCATTGACCGCAAGCTTCACATCCGTGCCGCCAAGGCCGTTTTCATTGCTGCCATAGGAGATGTTGTTCCAGGCGGCGAAGTTTTCGGTCTGGATCCAGGTAAGCCATGTGGAGGTGAAGCCGCATTGGGCCGCACCGCTGGTCTTGATCTTCTTGGCGGCTTCGAAAACTTCCGGCCAGGTCTTCGGCGGGTTGGCGGCGTCGAGACCGGCCTTCTGGAAGACATCCTTGTTGTAATAGAGGATCGGCGAGGACGAATTGTAAGGGAAGGACAGCATGGTGCCGTCAGGCTTGGAATAATAGGCCACGATACCGGCCAGATAATCGGCCTTGTTGAAAGTGTAGCCGCCTTCCTTCAGCACGTCGGCCACCGGCTTGATGGCGCCGGCAGCACCCATCATCACACCCGAACCGGCGTCGAAGACCTGAATGATCGCCGGCGGCTGCTTGGCGCGGAACGCCGCAATGCCGGCATTCAGCGTTTCCGGATAGGTGCCCTTGAAGACGGGCGTGATCTTGTATTCTTTCTGGCTATCGTTGAATTCTTTGGCAAGCGTATCCACGACCTCGTTGTTGGCGCCGGTCATGGCGTGCCACCACTGAATGTCCGTTACTGCATATGCATTCGATGTGACAAAAAACGAAAGCGCGGATGCCGCGGCGAGGCGGTAGCTGAGTTTTTTCAAGGTCATTCCTCCCGTTATGAAAACAGTAAAAGATACAGCCCCTTATTGCAGTCGTTCCTCCTCGATCCGGCTGCGGGCGATCTTTTCTGTACTAGCGATCTGATTAAAAGCGAACTCTAACGAAAATGCAAGAGAACGTGGAACGATTAAAACGAAAGTGAAGGAAACGGATTTATTATTCCATTTCCTTCGTTCCATGGTTTTTTCATGCGCCCGACCGTTAGGGGCATGCCGGCGCGGGATCAGCTCCCGCCGGAAATCCAATAATCGTCATTGATATGTTATTACATTACGTATTATGGTGCGGCGAATTTATGGATGGCGAAGGTGCGGATGTGTTCGGAATGAAGCGGAAAAAGGCGGTCGATTCCAGGGACGATTCGGCCGTCGCGCCACCTGTCCGCACGGTGCCGGTTACCCTGCTGACCGGTTTTCTGGGCGCGGGCAAGACGACGTTGCTGAACGCGCTTCTGACTGAGCCGTCCATGCGCGATGCCGCGGTCATCGTCAATGAATTCGGCTCGGTGCCCATCGATCACGGTCTGGTGCGAACGGGTTCTGAACGATATTTCAGAACGACGACGGGCTGTATCTGCTGTACGGCCACCAGCGATATCCGCACCTCGCTTTACGAGCTGCATCAGGCCTTTCTGGAAGGGATGATGCCGGAAGTATCACGGGTCGTCATCGAAACCACCGGCCTTGCCGATCCCGCGCCGATCATCAACAGCCTGATCGCCGGCGGCACGCCGGCGCTTGGCCTGCGCGATCACATCGTGGCCCGGCATTTCCACCTTTCAGGCGCGGTTACGGCTTTCGACGTTGTCTCCGGTCCGGCGATGCTAGACAGCTTTATCGAAGGCTGGAAACAGCTTGCCTTTGCTGACCATATCGTTCTGACGAAAACCGATCTTGCCGATGCTGCGGCCGTGGACCGCGAAAGCCTCGCCGATCTCAATCCTGCGGCCTCGTTTCATGACCGCAATGCGGTCGATTTCGATCTGATGTCGTTATTTGCAGCCTCGGATTATTCGCTGCGTGGCAAGCCGGAGGATGCGCCGGGGTGGCTTGCGGCCGACAGGCTGAGCCTTCATGCCGCCCACCAGCACGATATCAACCGCCATGGCGTCGGGGTCGAGGCTTTCGATCTCACCTTTGACGGCGCTTTCGATCCGCAGTCGATCGTCACGTTTCTGGAGCTCGTCACCAGCAATGTGCATTCCGGCCTGTTGCGGCTCAAGGGAATTTTCGGCGCGACGGATGACCCGGAGCGGCCGGTTGTCGCCCATGCGGTGCAGCACCGGCTTTATCCATTGACCCGCCTGGAGCGCTGGCCGGATGGAAATCGTTCCACGCGCATCGTGCTGATCGGCATGGACATGCCGCAGCAGCCGATCCGCGCTCTCTTCGAGACATTAGCCTTGCAGGCGGGGCGAAAGGGCAGGGCATGAACAATCCGCTTGCGCGCAGCGGCTCCGCAATCGTCTCGCAGGCCCGTCTTCTGAAGCAATGGTCCCGCGATCTGCTGCATCTCCACCCCGAAGACATTATCACCGTCAGCGAGCTTTCCTGCGCCCTGCCGGATTGCCCGCCGCGCGAAACGGTGATCGTCATCCTGTCTGCTTCCGGTGCCAGCCGGCAACTATCCATCCACAAGGCGCTTCTCGAGGTGGATCATGACGATATCGTGCGCGCCATCGCCGCGAATTCGGCTTGAGAACCCGTTTTCAGGCTCAAGATGCGCTTGACCGCCGACGCCCTCATCCGCCACTTCAGGGGCAGCGCGGGATTCGCGGATGATAAAGGGCGGGCAATGGCCGATCTGGCGGTATATGCGGGTTTGTTCCTGACCGCGTTTATCGCGGCGACCATTCTGCCCATGCAGTCGGAGGCCGCACTGGCCGGCCTCATCGTTTTAAAATCACAGCCCGTCTGGCTGTTGGTCGCCGTGGCCAGCGCCGGCAATGTCGCCGGCTCCTTTGCGAACTGGCTGCTCGGCCGCGGCATCGAGCGTTTTCGGCATGAACGCTGGTTTCCCGTAGGGGAGGCGGCGCTGGAGCGCGCCCAGAACTGGTATCGTCGTTATGGCAAATGGTCACTGCTCATCAGCTGGGCGCCGCTGATCGGCGATCCGCTGACGGTCGCCGCCGGCATCATGAAGGAACCGCTGCCGGTCTTCCTGCTGCTGGTCACCATCGCCAAGGTCGGGCGTTATCTCGTTCTGGCGCTGGTGACGCTGAATTTTCTATGAAGCCTCGCCTCCGTCATGCCGGACTAGATCTGGCATCCAGCCACGGCGCGTCTGCGCCGTGAAAAGTCTTTCGCGATCAAGGACTTGATCGCGCTGGACCCCGGAATTAGTCCGGGGTGACGGTTTACGGATGCTCCGTATCTGTGGCTATCGATCAAGCCGCCTGCCGGTCCCAGCTTGCGAAAGGATCGGGCAGGTGCCGCCATGCATCCGGCGTGAATGCCTCGGTATCGATCAGGCAGGCGTCGAGCTGCGCGCGGATCCGCGCCTCGTTCATCGGGTCTGAACCGATGAAGACGATTTCCTGTCGCCGGTCGCCGAAGACCGGATCGAGATAGGGCTTCATCATATCGAGGAACTGCTTTTCGCGCGGCCATTGCTCCTTCGGCACGGCGGACCACCACAGGCCCATCTTGCCGGTACGCACCAAAGCGCCGGCCTGGCTGATCTCACCGACATAACGCGGACGCGTCGCCAGCCAGAAGAAGCCCTTGGCGCGCACCACGCCGGGCCAGGCGCGGTCGATGAAGCGCTGGAACAGCACGGGGTCGAAGGGTTTCTGGGCGCGGTAAACGAAGGAGCGGATGCCATATTCCTCGGTTTCGGGAATGTGGTCCTTGAAGCCGTGCAATTCCTTGAACCACAGGGGGTGTTCTTCTGCCCTGGCGAAATCGAAACGGCCGGTGCCCAGAACCTCATTCAGCGCCACCTTGCCGAAATCGGCCTCGATGAGTTTCGCATCCGGGTTCAGCCCGACAATGATCTTGCGGGCGGCGTCTCGCTGTTCCGGTGTCGCGGTGCCGATCTTGTTGAGGACGACGACATCGGCGAATTCGATCTGTTCCACCAGAAGGTCGACAATGGTGCGGTTGTCGCCATCGCCCGCCGTTTCGCCCCGGTCGGCGAGAAAATCGGACGAACCGTAATCGTTGAGAAGATTGGCGGCATCCACTACCGTCACCATGGTGTCGAGACGCGCGACATCGGAAAGGCTGCGGCCGTTTTCATCGCGAAAATCGAAGGTTGCTGCGACCGGAAGCGGCTCGGCGATACCGGTGGATTCGATCAGCAGGTAATCGAAACGGCCCTGTTCGGCCAGCGCCCGCACCTCCGTCAAGAGGTCGTCGCGCAGCGTGCAACAGATGCAGCCATTGGTCATTTCCACCAATTGCTCCTCCGTGCGGGAGAGGTTGGCGCCGCCATCGCGCACCAGTGCGGCGTCGATATTGATCTCGCTCATGTCATTGACGATCAACGCCACGCGCAGACCATCGCGATTGGCGAGAATATGGTTGAGAAGCGTCGTCTTGCCGGCGCCGAGAAAGCCGGAAAGCACGGTGACGGGAAGTTTTTTCGACATATGGACCTCGTTTTTTGGCAACGCTCGCGTGGACCTCATGACGGCCACGCGCACGATCTGAAAACGACGGGTTCGGTGCTGCCCCGTCTTTGTTTTGTAACGTAATAACATTACATATTGGCCGCCTGTCAACGGGCGACAGAAAAAAAGCGTCCCCGCAACGCGAGGGCTGCGGCTTACGCGAAGCGCAATGTATCTTTCCGATAGTTAATGTTATTTCATTACATATTCGTTTGACGAATGTAATAACATTACATATCAAGAGCCATCGAATGACATCCTGCCCCGGAGGGATCGATGAGCGATCCGTGCCTCGCCTTCAAAAACCTGACGCTTGGATATGCCGGCCGCGCGGCCGTGCATCATCTGAATGGCGATATCGCCAAAGGCTCGCTCACTGCGGTGGTTGGCGCCAATGGCTCTGGAAAATCGACGCTGATGAAAGGCATTGCCGGCATTTTGAAGCCGCTCGGCGGCGAATGCCGGGTAAGCCCAAATCTGTCCGTTGCTTATCTGCCGCAGCAATCGGAACTCGACCGCTCTTTTCCGGCGCAGGTGCGGGATCTGGTGGCGCTTGGTCTCTGGCCGAAACGCGGCCTGCTTGGCCGCCACCGTCCTGAAGACCGGGCGGCGATGGGCCGCGTGATGGAGGCGGTCGGGCTTTCCGGTTTTGAAAAGCGCAATATCGACTCGCTGTCCGGCGGTCAGATGCAGCGCGCCCTGTTTGCCCGCGCCATGTTGCAGGATGCGCAGCTGATCCTGCTCGACGAACCCTTCAACGCCGTCGACGAGCGCACCGTTTCCGACCTTATGGTCCTCATCAAATCATGGGTAGCGGAGGGGCGCACGGTTCTGGCCGTCCTTCATGATTTCCAGCTCGTGCGGCAGCATTTTCCGGAGACCCTGTTTCTTGCCCGAAAGCTTGTCGGGCTGGGTCCGACGGCCGAGGTCCTGCAGGCGGAGAACATCCGGCAGGCGCGGCATTTCCACGAGGCGTGGGAGGAAAATGCGCCCTGGTGCGAACCGGCCGAGGCGCCTTCGCTGCAGATCGTCGGGGCAAGTCCGCAGGCGGCATCCGCCCATTCCCATGCCCACTCCCACGCGAATTCGAATGTCCATGGCTGATATCTTCATCCAACCCTTCGTCCAATATGTCTTCATGCAGCGCGCGGTTGCCGGTGCGCTGATCCTTGCCATCAGCTGCGGCCCGGTCGGTGTGTTTCTGATGCTGCGCCGCATGAGCCTGACGGGCGACGCCATGTCCCACGCCATCCTGCCGGGAGCGGCGGTCGGTTTCCTATTTTACGGGCTGGAAATCCTGCCCATGACCATCGGCGGGCTGGCCGTCGGCCTTCTGGTCGCGCTGGGTGCAGGCGCTGTGTCACGCTTCACCATCCAGAAGGAAGACGCCTCGCTTGCCGCTTTTTATCTCATCTCGCTGGCGCTCGGCGTGCTGCTCGTCTCATGGCGCGGTTCCAGCGTCGATCTCATGCATGTGCTGTTCGGCACGGTGCTGGCGCTGAACAATGAGGCGCTTGGCCTGATCGGCGGCATCTGCATCGTGACGCTGGTGGTGATGATCACTTTCTGGCGGGCGCTGCTGGCGGAATGCCTCGATCCCCTGTTTCTGCGCTCGGTCAGCAATTGGGGCAGCCCGGTGCATTTCCTCTTCCTTGCCATCGTCGTGCTCAATCTGGTCGGCGGCTTTCAGGCGCTGGGAACACTGCTTTCGGTCGGGCTGATGATGCTGCCCGCCGCCGCCAGTCGCTTCTGGTCCAACCGTGTCGCGCCCATGTGCTTCATCTCCATCGGCATCGGCATGGTGTCCTGCTTCGCCGGCCTGCTTCTGTCCTATCACGTGTCGCTGCCATCCGGCCCGGCGATCATCCTTTCTGCGGGCGTCATCTATGCGCTTTCCATCCTCATCGGCACGCGCGGCGTGCTCAGCGATCTTCTCGGTTCCGGCCGTCACAGGACGGCCTGAAAACAGCGTTCGAAAAAGGAGAACCTTCATGTTCAAAACCGTCCGTCTGGCCACCAGCGCCAGCCTTCTTTCCCTCTCCCCGGTTCTGATGGCGCAGGCGTCCGCCGCCGAACTCAAGGTCGTTGCCAGTTTCTCGATCATCGCCGATTTCGCGAAGAACGTCGGCGGCGACCGCGTCGAAATCACCACGCTGGTCGGGCCGGATGGCGACGCCCATGTCTATGAACCCCGCCCGGCCGACGCCGTCGCCGTCAGCAAGGCGGATGTGGTGCTGGTCAACGGTCTGGAATTCGAAGGCTTCCTGAAGCGGCTGATCGACACCAGCGGCACCAAGGCGCCGGTGGTGGAACTGACCAAGGGTGTGGAGCCGCTCAAGCTTTCCGAAGAGCCGGCCGGTCACGCCCATCCGGAAGCCGAGGAAGAGGAAGGTCACGACCACAAGGCAGAGAAAGCCGGCCACAGCCATGAGACCGCCGAGGCCCACGATCACGACAACGGCCATGAAGGACATCACCATCACGGCGAGTTCGACCCGCATGCCTGGCAGTCGATCAAGAACGCCGAAATCTACGTGAAGAACATTGCCGGCGCCTTTTGCGAGGTCGACAAGGCCGGTTGCGCGACCTACACCGCCAATTCGGATGCCTATATCGCCAAGCTTGCCGCTCTGAACGAAAAGGTGAAGACCGAGATCGCCGCCATCCCGCCGGAAAAGCGCGTCATCATCACCTCGCATGACGCCTTCGGTTATTTCGAGCATGCCTATGGCCTGAATTTCCTCGCACCTGAAGGCGTTTCGACGGAATCCGAAGCCTCGGCCGCCGATGTCGCCAAGCTGGTGGATCAGGTGAAGCACGACAAGGCCTCGGCGATCTTCGTCGAAAACATCACCGACAAGCGGCTGATCGACCAGATTGCCAGCGAAACCGGCCTGAAGGTTGGCGGCACGCTCTATTCCGACGCGCTTTCGACTGCCGACGGCCCGGCTGCAACCTATATCGACATGATCAACCACAATATCGAGACGATCACGGCGGCCGTGCTCGGCCAGTAAGTTCGACCAAATCGCTGTGAGTTCGGGGAGGGTGGCTTGTGCCGCCCTCTCTGCTTTTGTGTTTATGCAATGGCCCTGGAACTCTTCCTTTAGCGATTTCCATATCGGTGCTACAAAGCCTCCTCATGTCCGATGCGCTTCACATCTTCACCGACGGCTCCTTCGACGATGCTTCCAGATCCGGAGGATGGGCGTTCGTGGTTCATGAAGCGGGCCACCAAGTGCATTCCGCTTCAGGCAGGACTGTCGGCACATCGAACAATACGTTCGAGGTCCTCGCCGTCCTCAATGCACTATCCTGGATCGCCGTCGAGGCGCCAACGCGGGCAGTCACTCTCTGGACGGATGCCGTTCATGTCATCGAAGGCTGCCGCCGATATAGGGCGATCTGGCGCAACAATGGCTGGAAGCGGATCACGCCCAACCAACGCACTCGCCGCAGACCGATCCCCGACAGGGACATCTGGCAGCAGCTCGACAGCCTGCTGGAGCGGCATCCCCATGTGGTTGTAGAATGGTGCAAAGGGCATTCCGGCACTGTCGGCAACGAGCATGCCGATGCTTTGGCGCGTGCAGTTTCCTGCGTGACGGTGCTTTAGCCGGCGGCTGTCAGTCGCCGTGATTCGGCGCATGAATCTCTTCACTTCAGCCATCTCCCGTCTCGACCTTTTTCCGTATCGAGCGGTTGCGCCGGTACTCTTTCGCGACTCCAACCGAATGGTGTGCACGCTCGGCCGCTTGCCGGTTGACAATCGACATCCCGTTTGAAATGGTAAGATGTCAGACCAATTTAGAGGGTGCGTCTTGGACAGGTCCAGCCGGGAACTCATGCAGCCAATTCCGCCGAGCGACCGCGTGCGCCAGGTCGAGGCCGCGCTTTCCGACTATGTGGAGCGGGCGGGGCTGAAGGCTGGAGACCGGCTGCCGGCCGAGCGGGAACTGATGGCGGCGCTGGGCGTCGGCCGCTCCACCATCCGTGAAGTCATTCGCAAGTTTCAGGCGCTCGGCGTTATCGACAGCCGCAAGGGCAGCGGCAATTATCTGCTGAAGCCGATTTCCGCCGCCACCGTGCATATGCCGATTTCCATCGATGCCGAAAGCCTGCGCGATGCGCTGCTGATGACGCTTGAAGTGCGACGCGGCATTGAGGTGGAGGCCTCCATGGCAGCCGCGCGCCGTCGCACGCCTGAGGATATCGCCACGATGGAAGCGCGGCTCGATGAGATGGAGCGCGTGCATCTGGCCGAAGGCACCTCCGGCAAGGCCGATCTCGCCTTCCATCTGTCGATCTACGACGCCACCCACAATACGCTTTTCAAGCAGCTTCTGGAGCAGATGCGCGAAGGCTTCGAACGCTTCTGGTCGAAGCCCTTCGACCGCCCGGATTTCGCCGGCCGCTCCTTCCCCTTTCATCGCACGCTGTTCAATGCCATCGCCGCCGGCGATGCGGCCGGTGCGCGTGAAGAAACACTGAAAATCCTCGCCGTCGTCGAGGAGGATATCAAGGACATGTCGAAATGAACCATGGCAACGATCTCTTCGATCCCGCCTCATTTATCGTTGCGCATGACGAGGCCCACGCCTTCGAGGCCGTGGTGCCGCCCATCGTGCAGACCTCGCTTTTCACCTTTTCCAGCTATGACGAGATGGTCTCCACCTATCGCGGCGAAAAGGTGCGGCCGGTTTATACGCGCGGGCTGAACCCCACCGTGCGGCTGTTCGAGGAGATGCTGGCGAAGCTTGAAGGGGCGGAAGATGCGCTCGGTTTTGCAAGCGGCATGTCGGCTATTTCCTCCACCGTGCTGTCCTTCGTGTCGCCGGGCGACCGCATTGTCGCGGTGCGCCATGTCTATCCCGATGCGTTCCGCCTGTTCGGCACCTTCATGCAGCGCATGAATATCGAGGTGGTCTATGTCGACGGCCGTGATGAGGCGGCGATTGAAAAGGCGATGCCGGGTGCGAAGCTGTTCTACATGGAAAGCCCGACGAGCTGGGTGATGGAAGCCCATGATGTCGGCGCGCTGGCCGCCATCGGCAAGCGTCATGGCGCCGTCACCGTCATCGACAATTCCTGGGCAAGCCCGGTCTTCCAGCAGCCGATTTCGCTCGGTGTCGATCTCGTCGTTCATTCCGCCTCGAAATATCTCGGCGGTCACAGCGACGTGGTCTCCGGCGTGGTAGCCGGTTCGAAGGCGATGATCGACCGCATCCGGGCGGAAACCTATCCCTATCTCGGCGGCAAGATGTCGCCTTTCGATGCCTGGCTGCTCATTCGCGGACTTCGCACCCTGCCGCTGCGCATGAAGGCGCATCAGGCCTCGGCGCTTGAGATCGCAACCCGCCTGCAGGCGCTGGATGTGGTGGAGAAGGTCTGCCATCCGGGGCTGGCGAACCGCCTGCCGCCGGGTCTCAACGGCACGTCGGGCCTGTTTTCCTTCATCTTCAAGGAAGGGGTGGATGTGTGCGCTTTTGCCGACCGCCTCAAGCTTTTCAAACTGGGTGTTTCCTGGGGCGGGCATGAAAGCCTGATCGTCCCGGGTGAAGTGGTGCTCGAACAGAAGGCGCAGCCAAACTCCGCCCACACCTTCGGCATCAGCGCGCGTTCGGTGCGCCTGCATGTCGGGCTGGAGGGCACGGAAGCGCTCTGGAACGATCTCGAACCCGCGATCAAGGCGGCCACCGCCGCCTGACGCATTTTTAAACTGACCACAAAAAAGGGGAGAACGACATGAAAAAACTGGTAACAGCAGCAATCTTCACCGCCCTGATGACCGGAACGGCGCTGGCGGACACGACTTTGAAGCTGGTGGAAGTCATCACCAGCCCGGAACGCACCGAAACGCTGAAGGGCATCGTTTCGAAATTCGAGGCCGCCAATCCCGGCACCAAGGTGGAAATCATCTCGCTTCCCTGGAGCGAGGCCTTCCAGAAATTCGCCACCATGGTCTCTGCGGGCGATATTCCGGACGTGATGGAAATGCCCGACACATGGCTATCGCTCTATGCCAATAACGGCATGCTCGAAAGCCTTGAGCCCTATCTCGCAAAGTGGGAACACACCGCGGGCCTGAGCGACCGCACGCTGGAACTCGGCCGCGACGTGAAGGACACGGCCTATATGCTGCCCTACGGCTTTTATCTCCGCGCCATGTTCTACAACAAGAAATTGCTGGAACAGGCGGGCGTGAAGGAGCCGCCGAAGACGCTCGACGAATTCGCCGACGCCTCGAAGAAGGTCGCGGCCCTTCCCGGCAAATATGGCTATTGCCTGCGCGGCGGCCCGGGCGGCCTCAATGGCTGGGTCATGTTCGGCGCCTCCATGGCCGGCTCGAACGAGTTCTTCACCAAGGACGGCATCTCCACCTTCGACAGCCCCGGCTGGGTGAAGGGCCTGACCTATGTGATCGATCTCTACAAGAACGGCTTGGCGCCGAAGGACAGCGTCAACTGGGGCTTCAATGAGATCGTCGCCGGCTTTTATTCCGGCACCTGCGCCTTCCTCGATCAGGACCCGGATGCGCTGATCGCCATTGCCCAGCGCATGAAGCCGGAAGATTTCGGCGTCATGACCATGCCCAAGGGCCCCGACGGCAAGACCTTCCCGACGATCGGTTTCGCCGGCTGGTCGATGATGTCGAAATCCGAAAACAAGGACCTTTCCTGGAAGCTGATCGAGACGCTTGAAGGGCCGGAAGGCAATATCGAGTGGAACAAGAAGACCGGTGCGCTGCCGGTGCACAAGTCGGCGGAGAAGGACCCCTTCTATGCCAGCGAGCAGTTCAAGGGCTGGTTCGACGAACTGGCCGACAAGAACGCCGTGCCGACGACGATGCCGACCTATCTTGAGGAATTTGCCTTCTTCAAGGATTCGCTTGTGATCAAGACATCGCAGGAAGCGCTGCTCGGCGACATCACGCCGGAAGACCTTGCCAAGCAATGGGCTGATTACATGACCAAGGCGCAGCAGAAGTTCCTGGCGTCCAAGTAACGACATTGACCGGCCGTGCGGGCGCAAATGCCCGTGCGGCGGGTCTTGCCGGCCTTCGCTGCGACAGGCCTTTTCCTCGCAATTTTTCGGATCGGTAAGCCGAGAGGCTGGAAAACCCGTCCGTTCCGTCGTCCGATCAGGGAGCGATACAATGTCCTATGCCCATGGCGCCGGGCCGGTGGCTGCGCGCAAACCGGCCGGCAAGCCTGCGATGCGGCGGTTTGCCGATTGGGCCGAACCGTGGCTTTACAGCGCGCCTGTGCTGGTGCTCATCGTCGCCGTCATGCTGGTGCCGCTGGTGCTTGGCCTCTCCTATGCCTTTCGCGATGTGCAGCTGCTCAATCCGTTTTCCGGCGGTTTTGTTGGTCTCAAGCATCTGGAGGCTCTGTCGCAGGATGCGGCCTTTTACCGGGCGCTGAAAAACACGCTGTGGTGGACCGGCGCTTCGGTTTTCCTGCAATTCTTCTTCGGCCTCATTCTGGCGCTGCTGCTCGATAAACCCTTTGCGGGCAGGGGGCTGGCGCAGGCGCTGGTGTTTCTGCCATGGGCCGTGCCGACCTTTCTTGCCGGTCTCAACTGGGCATGGCTGTTCAATCCGGTTATTGGGCCGCTGCCGCACTGGATGGTCTCGCTCGGGCTGTTATCCGCACCCAACAATATCCTCGCTGATCCGCAGCTTGCCATGTGGGGGCCGATCATCGCCAATGTCTGGTGGGGCATTCCCTTCTTCGCCATCACTTTGCTGGCGGCCCTTCAGGCCATCCCGCGCGATCTTTACGAGGCAGCGGAAATTGACGGGGCAAACCCGCTGCAGCGTTTCACCTCCATCACCCTGCCGTTTCTGGCGCCCACCATCGCCATCACCATCCTGCTGCGCACCGTCTGGATCGCCAATTTCGCCGATCTCATCATCGTCATGACCAATGGCGGGCCGGCCGACCGCACGCAGATCGTCGCCAGCTACATCTTCACGCAGGCCTTCCGGCGTCTGGATTTCGGTTATGCCTCCGCCATTGCGCTGGTGCTGCTGGTGCTGCTGCTTGCCTATTCCATGCTGATCGTGCTGCTGCGCCAGCGCCTGATCGAGAAGGACTGACCGATGACATCAAGGATATTTCTCACCCTTGCCCATCGTCTGGCGATCCTTGCCTATATCGCCTTTGCGCTGTTCCCACTGTTCTGGCTGCTCAAGGTGTCCGTCACGCCGAACGATCTGCTCTATAGCGAAGGTGTCAGGATGTGGCCATCGCGGGCGACATGGGATCATTATCGTTTCGTCATAGAAAACAGCGCCTTCCCGACGTTTTTTAAGAACAGCGTCATCGTCGCGGGCTCCACGGCAATTGCCGTAACGATACTCTCGTCGCTGTCGGGTTACGCGCTGTCACGCTTCCGTTTCAAGGGTAAATACTGGATCGTCGCACTGATGCTGATCACCCAGATGTTCCCGCTGGTCATGCTGGTCGCGCCGATCTTCAAGATGCTGTCGCCGCTCGGGCTTACCAACAGCCTGACGGGCCTCGTCATCGTCTACACCGCCTTCAACGTGCCCTTCGCCACCTTCCTCATGCAGTCCTTCTTCGATGGCATTCCGAAGGATCTGGAAGAGGCGGCGATGATCGACGGGGCAAGCCGGTTTACGGCCTTCCGCCAGATCATCCTGCCGCTGACGCTGCCGGGCATTGCCGCGACGCTCGGTTTCGTCTTCACCGCCGCGTGGAGCGAGCTTCTGTTTGCGCTGATGCTGATTTCCGGCAACCAGAGCGCCACTTTCCCGGTCGGGCTTCTGACCTTCGTTTCGAAATTTTCCGTCGATTTCGGGCAGATGATGGCGGCGGGCGTTCTGGCGCTCATTCCGGCCTGCCTCTTCTTCCTGCTCATTCAACGTTATCTCGTGCAGGGCCTGACAGCCGGCGCGGTGAAAGGATAATCCCATGGCTTCCATCGAGCTGAAGAATGTCGGCAAGACCTATGGCGACCTCGCCGTGCTGCATGGCGTCGATCTTGATATCAGGGATGGCGAGTTCATCGTCCTTGTCGGCCCATCCGGCTGCGGAAAATCGACGCTGCTGCGCATGATCGCCGGGCTCGAAGAGATAACGTCCGGCGACCTGTCCATCGACGGCGAACGCGTCAATGATTGCCGACCGAAGGATCGGGATATCGCCATGGTCTTCCAGTCCTATGCGCTCTATCCGCATATGAGCGTGGCCGATAATATGAGCTATAGCCTGCGTCTGCGCCGCAGCCCGAAAGAAACCATCGCGGCGGCGGTGGCCGGTGCTTCTGCCAAGCTCGGCCTCGATCCCTATCTCGCCCGCCGCCCGAAGGCGCTCTCCGGCGGCCAGCGCCAGCGCGTCGCCATGGGCCGCGCCATCGTGCGCCAGCCAAAGGCGTTTTTGTTCGACGAGCCGCTGTCGAACCTCGATGCCCGGCTACGCGAGCAGATGCGCGCCGAAATCAAGCGCATGCATGCCGATCTTGGTGCCACCTCGGTTTACGTCACCCACGACCAGATCGAGGCGATGACGCTTGCCTCACGTATCGTCGCCATGAATGCCGGCCATGTGCAGCAGATCGGCGCGCCGCTCGATCTCTATGACCGCCCGGCCAATCTTTTCGTCGCCGGTTTCATCGGTTCGCCCGGCATGAATTTTCTGGAAGGGCGGCTCGCGCAGGAAAATGGCGGCAGTTTCGTCGTGCTGGGCGATGGCACGCGCCTTACGCTCGGTCGCGATGTGAAGCTTGCCGATGGCGAGCCGGTCACGCTCGGTATCCGCCCGGAACATGTGACCGTAGCGCCGGCTGAAAGCAGCGTTGAGGCGACGGTGGATCTCGTCGAACCAACCGGCCTCGGCGTCATCCTGCACCTCACCGTGCATGGATTGCCGTTCAAGCTGTTTTCGTCAGACCGGGCATTGTTGCAGCCGGGTAAATCCCTGCGGGTCGGCTTCCCGCAGGAAAGGCTGCATGTCTTCGACAGGAATGGCGTCAGGATCGGTGAGGCGTGAGGCTCAGGCCGATATCGCCTTACCCTTTTCTTCGAACCTGTGGATCTTCGTCTCATCCGGGGTGATGAAGACAGTATCGCCGTGTTTGCATTCGAACTCACC
>NZ_ASXX01000016.1:0-92337 GCF_001526505.1 Agrobacterium sp. D14 | reverse complement strand
CGGCTGGAACGAACGCACAAATTACATCAGGAAATTCAATCAAAATTTTGAATTTGCGATATTTTATCGTAAACAATCGCCTGGGGAATATCCGACACCAGCCGTCTTGCCGTGGTCACAAGCTGCTCCACCTCGAAGATGACCGGCCGGCCGGCCGCCGTCACGAGGCCCCACTGGAACGGGATGTGGAACGAGAGCGGTATGACGCGGACACCCTCCACCGGCAGGCCCCAGAGGGTGATCGATTCGACGATTGCGACACCGAGACCCATGCGCGCCAGCGAAAGCGAAACATAGGTTGCATTGCTGTCGATCACGGAGGAAAGGTCGACGCCGAGGCTGGAAAGCACATCGTTGATCCGCATGCGCAGGCGGAAGGGGTTTGCCGAAGCGATGAGCCGGTTTCCGCCAAGGTCTTCGGCGGAGATGACCGCTTTCCGGGCGAGCGGATGATCTTCCGCCACCACAGCCACGCACGGCACCTCCCCCAGCCAGTGAATATCGACGCCGGGATTGTCGAGTGGAAGGCTGACGGCGCCGAGATCCGCCGTGCCCGCCATCACCGCCTGCACGACATTTTCCGAAGAAATGCTCTGGAGATGCACATGATCGGGAAACCGGTCGGCCGGCAGGGCGGCGAGCGCCCGTGGCAGGAGACTTGCGGCAATCGCCGGAATGGAAGCGACCTCGATGGCCGTGCGGCGCGCGGCGTGAATGCGCCTTGCGCTTTCGCTGATCGTTCTGAGACCGCCGAGGAACAGCTCCGCCTGCGCAAAAAAGGCCACGCCCTTTTCGGTTGGCGTGATGCGGGGACCGTTGCGGTGCAGCAGCGCGAAGCCGATTTCGCCCTCAAGGTCCTGAATGAGGCGTGTCACGACGGGTTGAGACTTGCCCAGCGCCTTGGCCGCGCCGGTGATGCTGCCGATAGACACCACGGCCACGAAAGCCTCGAGCTGCCGCGTATCGAGATAGTCAGACGCCATTTTCCACTCCGCCCCAAGACCTGTGTTCAAGGCCTGTGTTCAAGACCTGTGTTTCTGCCTCATCGTCACCCAAGCGCTATACCGGCCCGCGATCCTCATGGCCAGCCGGCAGCCAAAGCGCCTCGCGCCCGTCGAAAGGATCGAGAGTAGCGCCAAACCCGGCAGGGGCCGCCCGCAGAACCATCGGCTTTTCGGCATGATATAGCGGCCACTCACCATTCGGGGCACGGGGCCGTTCGTCCTTTATGAAGGAGGCCCACAGATCGTGGATCGCTCCTGCAAAGCTCGCATCCGCCACCCGCTGACGCTCGGGCAGTTCGCGGCCATTCGAACCATCGCGATACCAGACCGAGCCGACCTCCGCCCCGTGCGGCGCGCCCAGCTCATCGGCCTCCAGCGGGCCGTAGAGATATTTATAGACCGGATTGAAACGGGCATGCAGCCCGGCGAAATGGATCGCCGGAAGCTGGAAGACGAGATCGCCGGCAACCGCGCGCCAGATGCCGCGTGGGCTGTGACCTGGCAGCGCCCTGCGATAACGCTCGACAATAAGGGAGCCGGTGAGGCCACGCGGCAGAACCCGCTCATGCAGCAATTCCGCACAAAGCGCGAAATCCATTTTCGGCTGCGCCGTCGCATGGGTCACATATTCTCCCGTCGTGCAGCCAATCATCATCGGCACGGCGGCGGTGAGGCCTTCGCGTGCGGCAGTTTCCGGATGTTCCGGCAGGCTTACTCCATCGATAACCGGGACGAAGGGCACGCCGAGCATCGAGGCTGCGCCGTCGCGGGCAAAATCATGCTGCTCATAGGACTGGTTGCAGAGATCGCGCTGAATTTCGAGCAGCCGGTGCATGGGCAGGGCTGCAAGCGAAGCCTCATCGGCATTTGCAGCCGCCAGAAACCGGCGCGTCAGTCTGGCGGCATCCTCCATAGAGGCGATGCCCGTGCTTGCGCCGCTCTGCGGCATGGCCCGGTGGAAAAGCCCCTGCGCGCCCGGCATGGCCATCAGCGCCGCGACCGCAAAGCCGCCCGCCGAGCGCCCGGCCAGCGTCACCCGTTCAGGGTCGCCACCGAAGGCGGCAATATTGTCGCGCACCCATTCCAGTGCGACGACAAGATCGAGCAGACCGCGATTGTCCGGCCTGCCTTCAAGATGGAGGAAACCGAGCGCGCCAAGGCGATAATTGACCGTGACCTCGACGATGCCGCTTGCCGCGAAAGCGCCGCTCTGCAGCACCGGTTCATTGGCGGAACCGACCGCGTAACCGCCGCCATGGATCCAGAACAGCACGGGCGCCCTGCCCGCCGGATCGGGCGTGCGGATATTGACGGTGAGGAAATCCTCGCCGAAGGCCAGTTTCGAGGTCGCGGCGGTGCCCACCGGGCCGTAAGTGGGAATTTGCGGGCAGACGGGGCCAAGCCGGGTCGCATCCCGCGCGCCCTGCCATGGCGACACGGGCTGCGGCGCTTCGAAGCGGCGTTCGGGCGTGACAGGCGCGGCATAGGGCACACCGAGAAAGGCGTGAATTCCGTTTTCCAGCCTGCCCTGCAATGTACCGGCTGCCACTTTCACCATCGTCATGTCACAGCACCTTGCGCAGCCCGATCAGTCGCTCGACCGCCACCACGACGATGACCGAAATCAGGATGAGGATGACGGAGAGAGCAGCAATCTGCGGATCGGTGGAATATTCCAGATAATGATAGATTTCCGTCGGCAGCGTCGAGGATTTGACCGAGACGATGAAGAGCGAGATCGTCGCTTCGTCGAAAGAAATCAGGAAGGCGATGACGGCACCGGCGATGAGGCCGGGCCGGACCAGCGGCAGGGTGATGCGCCACAGCACCATGGCGGGCGATGCGCCGTGAACGCGCGCCGCCTCCTCGACACGGCGATCCACCGCCATCAGGCTCATGGTGATGGTGCGCACCGTATAGGGCGTGGTGATGCCGAGATGCGCGAGGAAAATGCCGGTATAGCTATCCAGCAGACCAAGCGGCCCGAGCACCAGCATGACACCGACGGCGAGCACGATATGCGGCACGAGGAAGGGTGCGAGGATGAGGAAGTTGATCGCGCCCTTGCCGCGGAATTCGTGCCGTGAGAGCGCCAGCGACAGAAGCAGCCCCGCGAAGATCGAGACGAAACCGACAAGCAGACCGATGCCGAGGCTGCGCCAGAAGGCGCCGATGAATTTGGCATTGGCGAAAACCTTGGCATAGGAGCCGAAGGACAGGCTTTCCGGGGGAAAAGCCAGATATTGCCGCGTATCGAAGGAAATAATCAGGACGACGATGATCGGCGCCAGAAGGAACAGATAAAGCAGTGTCAGCAGAAGCGCGTGGGCGAGACGTCCGAATTTCGCGTCCATGGCCGGCCTCACGTCTCAAGCGCGCGCATGGCGCGCTGGTAAATCACGATCACGCTGCCGAACAGCACGAGCAGCAGCACCGAAAGGGCAGCCGCCAGCGGCCAGTTCAGCGTCACCGTCGCTTCGTTATAGACCTCCGTGCCGATGACGAAGACGCGGCCGCCGCCCATCAGGCGCGGCGTGACGAAGGAGGAAATCGCCAGCACGAAAACGAGAAGTGCCGCGGTGAGAACGCCGGGCAGAGACAGCGGCAGCACGATGCGGGTGAAGACGCGCAGGCGGTTCGCACCCAGCATGGCGGCGGCTTCTTCCAGCTGCGTGTTCAGCCGGCCAAAACCGCTCAGCATCGCCAGGATCGCATAGGGCATCAGGATTTCGATCAGCGCGACGGTTGCGCCGAAATAATTATTGGTGAGCCGTATGACACCATCCGTCAGCCCGGAGGATTGCAGCGCCGTGTTGATGACGCCCCGATCCCCCAGAATGACCATCCAGCCATAGGTACGCACCACCGAGGAGGTGAGAAGCGGCGCGACGGCAAGCGCTGTCAGCACGCCGCGCCAGCGGCTTTGGGTGCGGGCGAGAAAAAGCGCGATGGGATAGGAAAGAACGACCGCGAAAATGGCGACATTCACCCCGAGATAAAGCGTGTTCCAGGCGATCTTCCAGTAAAACGGGTCGAACAGCACGGTTCTGTAGGATTCGAGCGTCCAGTCGCCGCCGCGAAGGGCGGCCATGGACGAGGAGGCGAAGGAGGCGCGCACCAGCCAGATGAGCGGCAACAGAAACGTCGTCAGCAGTGCGACGAGGCCCGGCAGAAGCAGGAGAAGCAAAACGCCGCGATGCGACGTGCCGCCGCCGGAAGCATGGCTTGCCGCCGCCATCAGGCCGCCTCCCCGATCAGCGTCACATCCTCGGGCGCAACGGAAAGCGTCACGCGCTCGCCCTTTGCCGGCAGAGCGGCGGCATGGGTGGGCAGATCGGCCTGCAGACGATGATCGCCGGCGCGCACGCCGAGCGTCAACATCTGCCCGCGATAGGTGACGTGTTCGACAACGCCGGAGAAAGCATTGACGCCATCGCCAAGCAGAAAGCGATGCGGGCGGACCAGAAACCGCGCTTTCTGGCCGACCGGGACAACGCCAGAGAAATGCAGGAAACCGAGGCCGGGAATCTCAGCGCGACCCGGCGCAACCACGGTGCCCGTAAGGAATGAGCCGGCTCCGATGAAGGAAGCGACGAAATCGGTTTTCGGCCGGTCGAAAATCTCGCGCGGCGTGCCGATCTGCTCCAGCCGGCCTTCGGACATGACCGCGAGCCGGTCGGCCATGGACAGGGCCTCATCCTGATCGTGGGTGACGAAAATGCTGGTGACGCCGGTGCGGTTCTGGATATCGCGGATTTCATCGCGCATCTCGTCGCGCAGCTTGGCATCGAGATTGGAAAGCGGCTCATCGAACAGCAGCAGAGCGGGTTCGATGACGAGAGAGCGGGCAATCGCCGCCCGCTGCTGCTGGCCGCCGGAAAGCTGGGAGACGCGCCTTTCGCCGAAGCCGGAAAGCTTGACCAGATCGAGCGCCTTCGCCACCCGCTCCTTGCGCTCGGATTTTGGAACGCCGCGCATTTCCAGCCCGAAGGCGATGTTTTCGGCGACATTCATATGCGGAAACAGGGCATAGGCCTGAAAGACCATGCCCATATTGCGCCTGTGGACCGGGGTTGCGGAAATATCGCGGCCGTCCAGCCGGATTTCGCCCGAGGTTACCGGAATGAGGCCGGCGATCATGCGCAGGATCGTCGTCTTGCCGCAGCCGGAAGGCCCCAGCAGCGCCAGCATTTCCCCGCGCGGCAGGGAAAGGCTGACGTGATCCACGGAGGGCTTGAGGGCGCCCGGATAGGTCTTCACGAGATTGTCGATCTCGACATGATGATCGGCCATGGCGTCCTCTGCTTCCTGTCTCAATTCGCCGCGATGACCTCGCGGTTGATCCGCTGTATCCACGCCGAATATTTGTCCGCCACGAAGTTCCAGTCGAGGGAAGACTGCGCGGCCTGGGCTTCCTTGCTGCCATAGATGCGGGCGGCAACGGGTTCGCTGAGCGCAACCTTGCTGTTGACCGGACCGTAGAAGCTCTTTTCGGCGAAGGTCGCCTGCGCCTCGGCGCTCAGCGCATAATTGACGAAGAGTTCGGCGGCTTGCCTATTGGCGGAGCCTTCGACCAGACCGATCGTGTTTGTCTGGCCGATGGAGCCTTCCTTCGGCAGGGCGATCCCGATCTTGCCGCCCTGCGTGTCGTGCAGATATTGCGCGCGGCCGTTCCAGCAGATGGAGAGATCGACTTCGCCGCTCTGCACCACCGCATAACAATCCGGCGCAGGTTCGAAGGTCGAGACGCTCGGCGCGACCTCCTTCAGGAAATCAATGGCCGGATCGATGGAGGTCTTGTAGTCGCCGCCCTTCAGCTTGGTGAGGATCGGCAGGAGAATGACGCCGCGCGTATCGGAAAGCTTGGCGGCGATCTTTCCCTTGTATTTCGGATCGGCAAGATCGGCCCAGCTCGTCGGCGGCTCCTTCACCGCGTCGGTATTGTAGAGGATGGCGAGATTGTCCTGCGAGAAGGCGACGGCGCGGTCGCCATCGATGCGCGCCCATTCCGGCTGTTCGGCAAGGTTCGGCACCTTTGCGGCATCAAGCTTGGTGAACAGCTCCTCCTTGTTCGCCTTGATCGCCACCGAAACGTCGATCAGGGCGACATCGACCTTCGGCTCGGCGCGCTGAAGGGTGAGGAGCGCCAGCGTTTCGGCCGAATTCTTGCTCTGCTGATAATTCACCTCGATGCCCGGATGTTTGGCCTTGAAGGCGTCGATGATGAATTTCTGGTAGTTATCCGCAAAGACGCCGGAGAAACCGACGATGTTGACGGTGCCCTTCGTCGCATCCTGTGCGAAGACGGTGCCCGAGAGCGATGCGATTCCGGCGGCAACGATGCCGACGACGAGAGCGGCCTTGCGGCGCTGATGAGCATTTTTCATTTCAGTTGCCTCCGTTTGTTTTCGATATTGTCAGTTTGCGGGCCGCCAGGCGGCATCCAGCACACGCAGCCAGTTCTGGCCGAGAAGTTTGAGAACGAGCGTTTCGCTCCAGCCGCGCGCCAGCATGCGGGCGGTGATATTGGGCACCTCGCCGATGCGCTCGATGCCCTTCGGCTTGGAAATCTTGACCGTCGCGAATTCCGTCAGCGTGCGGGCCGTGCCCTTGTCGCGGTTGGCCCAGAGCTGCCAGGGGCCGGGACGTGGCCGCTCCTGCGAAAAATCCGTGCCGATGCCGACATGGTCTTCGCCGACGAGATCGATGACATAGGCCATGGCGTCTAGATAATCCTCGACCGTGGCATCGTTTCCAGCGGCGAGACCCGGCGCAAAAAGACTGATGCCGATGATGCCGCCCTTTTCCGCGCAGGCCTTGAAGAGTTCATCCGGCTTGTTGCGCTTCACATCGCGCAGCGCCCGCGGCAGCACATGCGAGATGCAGACCGGCGCTTTCGAGCGGGCGATGACATCCGCCGTCGTTCTGTCGCCGACATGGCTCAGGTCGCAGAGCACGCCGACGCGGTTCATCTCCGCCAGCACCTCCCGGCCGAAGCCGGTCAGGCCGCTGTCGTTTTCCTCCAGATATCCGGCGCCGGAATAGTTCTGGGTATTATAGGTCAGCTGCATGATGCCGACGCCGAGATCCTTGAAGATTTCGACGTAGTCCAGCTTGTCCTCGAGCGGCGAGGTGTTCTGCCAGCCGATGATGATGCCGGTTCTGTTCTCGGCCTTGGCCGCGTGAATATCGGCGACCGTCCGCACCGGACGGATCAGGTCGTCGTTTTCCCGCAGGAAACGCTTCCATTCGCTGACATAACCGATGCCCTCGCGGAAGTTTTCCCAGATCACACTGGAGACATTGACGGCGGTGAGGCCGCCGGCGCGCATGTCCTCGAATATCGACCTGCTCCACTGGCAGGTTTGCAGACCGTCGATGACGATGGCGTCATTATGGAGTTTTGCGGCATCGGTCATGCGGATGTCCTCACTGCGGATTGTGAAAGCTGCTGTTTGAGCGCCCCAAGGGCGCGGCTGACGAATTCCAGACGGTCCTGCCCCCAGAAGAGTTCGCCATTCACCACATAGGTCGGCGTTCCGAAAATCCCGAGACGTTCGGCCTCTGCCAGATTGCCGTGCCATTCCGCCACGATGTCTTCCGGCTGCGGATCGCGCACGAGGGCTGCACCTTCCGAGCCGAGGACGGCCTGCGCGATGGTGCGCAGTGTGTCGAGATCGGCAATGTCGCGATCCTCGCTCCACAAGGCGCGCTGGATGGCGAAGGACAGGCTGATTGCATCGAGCCCGGCCTTCTGCGCGGCGATGACGAGCTGGGCGGCCCGTTCGATCGTGGCGCAGGGGTAAAATTTCGGCGTCAGGTTGAGCGGCATGTCGAGATAACGCCGCCACCGATCCAGCTCCACGGCATGATAGCTCTGCCGGGCATCCGGACGGCTGCGCAGCGGAATGCCGCCATTGGCCTCGATGATGCGGATGGGGCGCAGCACGATTGCGGCGCCATGTGTGCGGGCGACTTCCACGGCCCGTGGCGCGCCGAAATAGGCCCATGGCGAAGAAATGCCGTAAAATATCTCCAGTTTCAGTGCCGCTTCAGCCATTGGCATGCTCCTTGATCCTGTCCTGCGCGTCCGCATCGCGCCATTCCTCGCCGGTGATTTCAGCGGCGTCGTGGTTCATGAAAGTCTCGAAATGACGGGCGCGGTCTTCGACGAAGAGAGACCTGGCGATGCCCTGCGCCAGCCGCTCCGCCCCCGGGCTGACGGCCGGAATGCCGCTGGTGATTTTCCCGTGGGAGGGAACAGCCGGATAAGCGAAGCAATGGATACGGGAAATCGCCTCCGCCTCGGCGGCCGGCAGACCCGGTTTCGGTAGAAACTCGAAAGCCGGCCCGAGATAGGGATAGGACCCCAGCGCGTCATTCTCCTCACCGGCCGGCGGCTGATAGGCGTCGCGCCAGAGCAGGACACGGCCGCTCAAGGCGGTAAATTCCGGCCGCCGGGCGAAATCGACGTCGAAGCCGGTGGCGAAAATGATGAGATCGGCCGGATAGAGCCCCTTCGGGGTCTCGATTTCCACCGCATCTCCCGCTTCCGTCAGGCTGAGAACGGGACTGCCCAGATGGAAGAACGCATTGTCATGGCGCGAGACCCGGAGGACGCTGTGGCGCGGCGGCGGGATCTGTGTGCGCTCCGCCTCGACCATAAAGGCCCAGCGGTCGGCATCGGGCAGGCCGATATAACCGTGGGTCATGCCGAGGCTGGCGATACCGCCGAATTTTTCGACCCGGGGGATATCGGTCCTGCGAATGAAAAGATCGACACGGGCCGCCCCCGCCTCCAGTGCTGCGGCTGCATTGTCCATCGCCGAAGCACCGGCGCCGACCACCGCGACACGTTTGCCGCGCCAAGCGCCCATATCGAATACATCGCCGCTATGGCGCACGAAGCGGGCAGGAACCGTTTTCGCCACATCCGGCAGGCGCGGCGCACCGAGGCCATCGAGCCCCGTCGCGAGGATCACCCGACGCGCCAGAACCCTAGCTGGACCTTCCCGCCCCAGAAAATCGAGAGCGAACAGGCCATCCTCGCGCAGAACGAGACCGGCAAGTTCGGTTTCGTTGCTCACCGGCAGCGCCAGCACATTGCGGTACCAGACCATGTAAGCCATCCAGGCTTCACGCGGTATGAGCACCATCTCCTCATAGGCGCGCGCGCCGAACTGCGCCTCGAACCATGCGCGGAATGTCAGGGAGGGTACGCCGAGCGCCGGCCCGGCCAGCTCCTTGCGGGTGCGCAATGTCTCCATGCGCGCACTGGTCACCCATGGGCCTTCCCGCCCGCTGGGCGCCCTGTCGAAAGCGCGGATATTGTCGATACCGGCAAATGAAAGAGCCGCAAGCGCGGTCAGCCCGCAGAGCCCGGCGCCGATGACGGCGACATCCAGCACCTCGGAACCGTTGAGAGAGGTGCGCGGCACCCACGGCTTTGCCGGTCGCTCAAGCAGGGCGAGTTCCTGCGCAAGCCTCGCCTCCAGCGCCGGCAAGCCGCCCGCATTCACAGACACTGCGTCGGTTTTGCGATCTTCCATCATGTTATTTCTGAATTAATGAGCGTTAAAAATTCTATTTAAGCATTATAAGAAACACAGAAGCGGAAATCCGGAAAGCAAAAATCTTCTAATCATTGGCAGTTTTCGGCAAATTTTCGCGCAAGCGGCGGGGAGTGAAGCTCGGCCTGCCGATTCTTCCGCGCGACGGGAGGGAAACGAGACCGGCGCGGGTGACGGGATCATCGCCAAATGCAGAATTTCAGCAAAAATCTTTCGGTTCGGAAATCATAATCGGAATAGTCTTTGCCGCGCCAATCCCCCGGCGGGGATATCGTCGCGACGAGCAAAGACCTGCCTGCGGCTGAAGCCCTCCGCAACGCGCCGCGCAAGCCAAAACATCGATGAAAGTGAAGCCCAATGGCAAATGATCGCAAACTGCATCTCGGCGCCTTCATGCGGCCCGTCAGTCTCCACACGGGTGCTTGGCGTTATCCGGGCGCCTTCCCGGATGCGAATTTCAATTTCGCCCATCTGGCGCGCTTCGCACAACAGCTCGAGGCCGCGAAGTTCGATGCATTCTTCATGGCCGATCACCTGGCGGTGCTGAACATGCCCACGGAGGCGCTGCGCCGCAGCCATACCGTCACCTCCTTCGAGCCCTTCACTTTGCTTTCGGCGCTCGCCGCCGTCACCTCCCGCATCGGGCTGGTCGCCACCGCCTCCACCACCTTCGATGAGCCCTATCACGTCGCCCGGCGTTTCGCCTCGCTCGATCACCTCAGCAACGGTCGCGCCGGCTGGAACATCGTCACCACGTCAAACCCCGACGCGGCCCGGAACTTCGGCCGCGCGGAACAGCCTGATCATGCCGAACGCTATGGCCGCGCGCGGGAATTTTACGATGTCGTCACCGGTCTCTGGGATTCCTTTTCCGATGACGCCTTTATCCGGGATGTCGACAGCGGGCTGTTCTTCGATCCCGAAAAGATGCATGTGCTGGACCACAATGGACCTGAATTTTCCGTGCGCGGACCGCTCAACATCGCGCGCCCTGTGCAGGGTTGGCCCGTCATCGTGCAGGCTGGAGCTTCCGAGCCGGGACGCCAGCTTGCCGCCGAGACGGCAGAGGTGGTTTTTGCCGCAACCCCCACGCTTGCGGCGGGCAAGGCTTTTTATAAGGACGTCAAGGACAGGACCGTCGCGGCGGGCCGTTCGCGCGACGGAATTGTCATCCTGCCGGGCGCTTTCGTTCTCGTCGGCGACAGCGTGGAAGAGGCCAAAGCCAAACGCGCCAGGCTCGACAGTCTCGTCCATTATGACAGCGCAATCGCTTCGCTTTCGATTGCGCTTGGCCACGATGTTTCCGGCTTCGATCCGGATGGCCCCCTGCCTGATATTCCGGAAACGAACGCCAGCAAATCCAGCCGTGAAAGGGTGATCGAGCTTGCCCGAAGCGAGGGCCTGACGGTGCGCCAGCTTGCCCAGCGGTTGGGCGGTTATGCGGGTCTTGCCTTCGTCGGCACGCCAAAGACCATCGCCGACGAGATGGAGCAATGGCTCCATGAGGAGGGTTCGGACGGTTTCAACGTCACCTTCCCTTTCCTGCCTGCCGGCCTCAACGACTTCACGACGCAGGTGGTGCCGGAACTGCAAAGGCGCGGGCTGTTCCGCAAGGACTATGAGGGGCCGACATTGCGCGACCATCTCGGCCTGCACCGACCGGCCAATCGTTTTTTCAGCTGAATAAAGCGCCGTCGCGCCGATCGCGCTCCCGGTAGGGAGATTTTCCACGCCGGTCGCAAAGTTTGGCATGTGGTTCCAGAAGGGCGGATTGACCTCAAAAACACCCGCCCATACCCTTTAAATGCACAAAATACATAAATTAGGTGAATTAATATGAAGGCTGAACATTCCCGCCGCCAGATCCTCAAATTTGGCATTGCCGGCGCTCTTGCCGCGCCGATTGCCACGGGCAAGGCGCTGGCCCAGAGTTCCCCGGAATTTCCTGCCGAGCTGAAGCTGGACTGGGGATTTTACTCCTCCCATACGCTGCTGATAAAGAACAAGGGCTGGCTCGAGGAGGCTTTCAAGGATGTCGGCACGAAGATCACCTGGGTACAATCCCGCGGCAGCAACAATTCGCTCGAATTCCTGAAGGTCGGCTCGACGGATTTTGCCGGCTCGGCCGCACTTTCCGCCTTTCTCGCCCGCGCCAACGGCGTGCCGCTGAAGGTGATCTATGTGGCGAGCTGGGGCGGTTCCTCCATCATTCAGGTGCGCCCGGATTCACCCATCAAAACCGTCGCCGATCTCAAGGGCAAGACCATTGCGGTCACCAAGGGCACCGCGCCCTATTTCACCCTCGTCCGCGCGCTTGACCAGAACAAGCTGTCCATCGACGACCTGAAGGTCGTGAACCTGCAACATCCGGAAGGCTTCAACGCGCTTCAGCAGGGTCAGGTGGACGCCTGGGTCGGCATCGATCCGCACACGTCCCAGGCCGAGCTTGCCGGCGACCGGGCGATTTTCGACGAGCGCAGCTGGCGCGACGGCAGCGTCTTCAGCGTCTCCGAGGAGTTTCTGGCCAAGTACCCGAAAGCGGTCGACAGACTTCTCGGCGTCTGGGTGCAGACGCAGAAGTGGATTCGTGAAAACAAAAGCGAATTCATCGATTTCGTCACGCAGGTCACCGGCAACGATCCCAAGATCACCAGGCTCACAATCGAGAAGCGCGACTGGAATAATCCCGTTCCGGGCGAGGAACTGCTGAACTCGATCCGCATCGTCACGCCGCTTCTGGGTGACGACGTCCTGCGCCCCGGCGTCAATGTCGACAATGTCCTGTCCTCGCTGAGCGATCCGGCACCGGCGAAAAAGGCGCTTGGCGCATGAATTCCCATCCGCGCGAATTCCAGCGCGTGAAACAGACTGCGGGACAATTCCCTTCCCGATTGCCGCTTGTGCAAAGGGTGGGGAATTTCCTTGGCCGTTTCGACCTGCGTGGCGCAATCGTGCCCGTCGGGTCGCTGCTGCTGCTTGAGCTTTTCGTTCGCCTCGGCTGGGTCAGCCCCTATGTGCTGCCGCCGCCTTCCGAACTTTACGACACGTTCCTGCGGCTTGCGGAAGGTCCCCTGTGGACGAATGTTGCGGCCAGTACCGCGCGCGTCTTCGTCGGCTTCGTCATCGGCTCCCTGCTCGCCATCGTCGTCGGTTCGCTTGTCGGTCTGGTAATTGCCGCCGAACGTTATCTCGAGCCGACGTTTCAGGCGCTGCGGGCGGTTCCGAGCCTTGCATGGGTGCCGCTGCTGATGATCTGGTTCGGCATCGGCGAAACCTCGAAAATCGTGCTGATCGCCAAAAGCGCATTTTTCCCGGTCTATCTCAACCTCTTTTCCGGCATCAGGAATGTCGACCGCAAGCTGGTGGAGGTGGGCGAGATGTATCGCCAGCCGCTGCCCGTGCTGGTGTGGCGGATTTTCATTCCCGCCTCGCTGCCGCATCTCTTCACGGGCCTGCGTTACGGGCTGTCGCTTGCCTGGCTGAGCGTCGTCGCGGCCGAGCTTCTGGCCGCCTCGGAAGGTATCGGCTACATGCTCTCCGACGGGCGGGAGCTTTCCCGGCCCGATCTCGTCATGATCGCCATCATCTGCCTTGCGGTGCTGGGCAAGATTTCCGACAGCCTCTTCAAGATCGTCGAAGACCGCTGCCTGCGCTGGCGCGACACCTATCCGCTTCAGCAGGGAGGACGCCTGCGATGAGTTTGCTGAATGTCGATGTCCGCGAAAAGGCTTTCGGCGACACGGTGATCCTTCAGCATATCCAGCTGACGCTGGGCGATGGCGAAGCGGCGGTTCTTCTCGGCCCCAGCGGCTGCGGCAAGAGCACGTTGCTGCGCATCGCCGCCGGCCTCGACCGGCGTTTTTCAGGCGCGGTCAGGGTTCAGCAGGACAAGGAGCAGGCATCGAACTCACCGCCCATCGCCTTCGTCTTTCAGGAACCCCGCCTGATGCCCTGGCTGACGGTTGCCGAAAATATCGGTTATGCAGCGGGGAGGAAATATGATGTCGGGCGCGTGGAAAGGCTGATCGACGATGTCGGTTTGAGCGGCCATGGCGGGGCGCTGCCGAAGGCCCTTTCGGGCGGCATGGCACAACGTGTGGCAATCGCAAGGGCGCTCTATACCGAGCCGCGCATTCTGCTCCTCGATGAACCCTTCAGCGCGGTCGATGCTTTCACACGGATGAAGTTGCAGGATCTGGTGCTGAAGCTCGTCGAACAGCGCGGCATCTCCTTTCTGCTGGTCACCCACGATATCGACGAAGCGCTCTATCTCGGCGACCGGATTTACATGATGGGCGCCCATGACGGCCGTATCCAGCAGCGGATAGAGGTGGACGTACAGCGCCCGCGCGACCGGCGGTCTCCGCAGCTCGCAAACCTCAAGAACGAGGTACTGACCGCCCTGCACAATGCCCACGTCATCTGAGGAACATCTCACCCCTTCACACCCGACGAAATCATGATGGCCTCCGTCACGCGCCGCTGGAAGATGACATAGGCGATGATGACCGGCAGGGCCGCCAGCATGGCGACGGCCATCAGCCGCGCATAGGCGACACCGAAAGCATCGTTGACCTGGGTGATGCCGACCGGGATCGTCATCATGTTTTCGGAGGTGACGACGAGGAAGGGCCAGAAGAAGGCGTTCCATACCGTAATGAAGGTCACGATCGCCATGGCGGTCGTGATACCCCAGTTGAGCGGCAGATAGACCCGGAACAGGATCGTGTATTCGCCGCCGCCATCCAGCACCACCGCTTCGCGCATCTCCTTCGGCACGCTGTCGAAAAACTGCTTGTAGACGATGATGACGATGGGCGTGATCAACTGCGGCAGGATGATGCCCGCCCAGGTGTTGATGAGGTTGAGGTTCTTCATCAGGATGAACTGGGTGACGACCAGCGTTTGCGCAGGCACCATGAAGCTTGCCAGCACGATGCCATAAAGCAGCCGCCTGCCCGGAAAGCGTATCTGCGACAGCGCATAGGCGCAGAGCATGGAAATGAACAGCACCGAGATCGTGACGATGACCGCCGTGCCGATGGAGTTCACATACCAGGTCATCAGCCGGGTATTGAATATCGCATTGAAATAAGCGCCGAGGCGAAACTCGTCCGGCAAAAGCGACATATTGCCGGCAACGTTCTCATCGGCGCGAAGCGAGGTGACGAAGCTCCAGTAGAGCGGAAAAATCCAGACGAGGGCCGCCGAGAAAGTCAGCAGCGTCAGAACGAGGTTCTCGAATTTTCTCATCGGGCTCATGAATTCCTCCGGATGCGCAGCAGCTGGAACTGGAAAACGGAAACGATGACGATCAGCAGGAAAAGCACCGTCGCCACGGCAGACGCATAACCGCCATTGTTCATCTGGAAGGCCTCGCGATAGACCTTGAGGAGCAGCACGAAGCTGGAATTGAACGGCCCGCCGCCGCTTAAGAGATAGATCTGGTCGAATATCTTCAGTTGCAGGATCAGTTGCAGCGTCAGCACCAGCGCAGTGACCGGCCACAGAAGCGGCCAGGTGACGCGGCGGAAGCGCTGCCAGGTCGTCGCGCCATCCAGAGCCGCAGCCTCATAAAGCTCGGCCGGTATGTTCCGCAATCCGGCAATGAAGAGCAGCACATTGAAGCCGTTTGTCCACCAGATGGTGACGACGGCGACCATCGGCATGACCCAGTAGGGGTTCTTGAAAACGGCGACGGGTTTGCCCGCCAGCAGCGATATGACCGGCTGGAGAATGCCGAACTGCAGATCGAGCATCCACGCCCAGATTTCGGTGACGACCGAAACCGGCAGCACATAGGGCAGGAAAAACAGGCTCATGGCAATCGTCTGTTTCACGCCCGAAAGGCGGCTGATGGCGAGAGCGATCATCAGGGCGATGGCGGTCGTGGGCACGACGGTCAGAAGCACAAAATAACCGTTGTTCTTGAGCGAGGTGACGAACAGGCGGTCGCCCAGCAGCTTCGCGTAATTCTCCAGACCGACCCAGTTTCCCTCACCGATCAGCGGCGCATCGGTGAAGCTCATGCGCACCATCTCTATCAGCGGATAAAGAAAGAAGGTGGTGAAGACCAGAACGAACGGCGTCACCATCGACAGCGCGATGAGCGATTTCTTGCGCCGGTTTTCAATCATTGCCATGGAATGTCTCCGGGAGCTTGCGCATTGCAGCCTGCCCTGCGGCCTCAAACCGGAGGGCAGGCTGCCGATTACTTGAGCTTGCCCTGCAGCTCATCCTTGATCTGTTCCACGGCGTCGGTGCTGCTCATGAAGCCCTGAATGGCAGGGGCGATGACGTTGAGAGCGGCGTCATAGGCGGGCGAAGCGACCCCGGTTATGGTGGTCTTCGGATCGAACACCGCCGCTTCCGCCAGGGAGGCATAGGTGGCATTCGGCTGCATCGCCTTGTATTCGCTGCTTTCGGTGATGGACTTGTAAGCCGGAATATGCCCGGCATCGGCCCAGCTGATGGCGTGTTTCTCCATCCAGCCGATCACCTTCATCACCGCAGCGCGTTTTTCGCCGGAGACCGTTTTGTCACCTTCATTCGGAATGGCGAAAGCATGGGAATCCGCCCAGGTGGCGCGCTTGCCCATCAGGGGCGGCACTTCCACCGCACTCCATTTGAAGCCGAGCTTGCCGTTCTTTTCCAGATCCTTGTAGGTCGGAACTTCCCAGACGCCGTTTAGCTGGAACGCGGATTTGCCGGCGGAGAAGAGCGCCACCGAGGCTTCATATTCCGCCTGTTCCGGGGCCCAGCCGTTTTCCCGCCATCTGGACAGGGTCTCGATGGCTTTTGCCGCTTTTTCGGCATTGTCGCCGGCGAGAACCTCCTTTTCGGTGACAAGTTCGCCGCCCTGTTGCGACAGCAGCGTATAAAAGACGCGCCACACCCCGCCTTCGCCACCCGATTGATAGGTGATCGGCGTCTGGACGCCATTGTCCTTCGCCCAGGCCAGCGCCTTCTCGAAATCCTCGATCGTCTCGATGCCGGTCAGCTTGCCCTCGGCATCGAGATAGGGCGAGCCTTTGAGAAGATCGGCGTTGTAATAAAGGACAAGCGCATGGATATCGAACGGCACGGCGTAGAGTTTGCCGTTCTGGGTGGCCGCATCCACGGGTGCGCTGAAGAAGTCTCCGGTCTTCAGCCCCGCATCCTCGAGATCCTTTTCGGTGATTTCGCTCAGCACTTTTTCTTCAAGGCCGAGCGGCGCGCGTGACAGGTGATAGGTCATGATATCCGGCCCCTCACCCACCGCGGAGGCCGTGCGCACCTTGGTATAAAAGGGCACGCCCCATTCGAGCGTCGTTCCCTTGATCTGGATGTCGGGGTGTTCCTTGTTGAAGGCATCGATCAACGCCTTCATGCGCACGCCGTCACCGCCCGACAGAAAGTCCCACCAGATGATATCCTGCTTCGCGAGAGCCGGCAGGGCGCTGAAACCCAGAGCCGCACCAACAAGCAATGTCTTGATCAGTCGCATCGTTCACTCCTCCCGTTTGATCGAACATCCCGTTGAGGGATGGTTTGCTGTTTCGAAAGACGCCTCCTCGCGCCTATCGCAACCGTCTGCCGTCATCGTCGAAGACAAGGACATGGTCGGGCGAGGCGGTAAGCGATACCGACCGGCCATCCAGCCTTTCCCGCGTGCCCTGCCGCTGCACGATGATTTCTTTCCCGGATCCGGTGCGGGTATAGAGGTAGGAAAGATCGCCAAGCTCTTCCGCGACCTCGACGACGACCGGCAGGGCGCCCTGTTCCGCAATCGTCAGATGCTCCGGCCGAATTCCGATCTCGACCCGCTGGCCGGGGGAAACGGACTGGGCAAGCCGGGCCATGAGATGCCCCGTCCCGCCCTCGGGCGCGAGCGTCACGATGCCATCCGCCTGGGAGACGATATCGGCCCGCAGGAAGTTCATCGCGGGCGATCCGATAAAACCCGCCACGAAGCGGTTGTCCGGATCGTCGTAAAGGGTGAGCGGCGCACCCGCCTGCTGCACGATGCCGCCCTTCAGCACGAAAATCCTGTCCGCAAGCGTCATGGCCTCCACCTGGTCATGCGTGACATAGATCATCGTCGCGCCCAGCTTGCGGTGAAGCCGGGTCAGTTCCAGCCGCATCTGCACGCGCAGTTCGGCGTCCAGATTGGACAGCGGCTCATCGAACAGGAAGACCTTCGGCTGCCGCACGATGGCGCGGCCGATGGCCACGCGCTGCCTCTGGCCGCCGGAAAGCTGCGAGGGCCGTTTGTGCAGATGCTCCTCAAGCTGGAGGATTCGCGCGGCCTCGCCCACCCTCTCCGTCACCTCCGCCTTCGGCCGGCGGGCAAGACGCAGGCTGAACGCCATGTTCTCGAACACCGTCAGATGCGGATAGAGCGCATAGTTCTGGAACACCATCGCAACCCCGCGATCCGCCGGTTCGACCGCGGTGACATCACGCTCGTCGATGGCGATGCGCCCGCCGCTGGTTTCCTCAAGGCCGGCGATCATGCGCAACAGGGTGGATTTTCCGCAGCCGGAAGGCCCCACGAAGACCGCGAAGCTGCCGGCTGGGATTTCCATCGAAACATCCCGGATCGCCGCGAAGGATCCGAAGGACTTGGCGACATTGTTGAGACGGACACCCATGGCCGACTCACTGAACCTTCAGCCGCAGCACATGATAGGACAGTGCCGGCACCGAACCCTTCAGCGCCCCGTCCTCCACGGCGACGCCGCTGCCCGGCACCGGCACAACGCGATCCGGCTGATCCGGGCCGTTGCCGAGACGCAGATCATATCCCGCCATGGCAAGATGCAGGCTGAGAGTGGCGGATGAATAGCCGGTGAGGCTGACATCGATCTCCGCCGCTTCTGTCAGATGGCGGTTGAGCACGAACAGCGTCACGACGCCTTCCGCTTCGTCATAAACACCGGCAACATCGAGATATTTGACGTCGTCGGCCGCGTTGCAATCGTAAGTCGGGCAATCGACGGCGACGTTCAGCGCGACGCCACGGCCATAAAGCGAGGCGAACTGATAGGGATAATAGATCGTCTGCCGCCATGCAGGCCCGTTCTTTTCCGCCCGGATGGGGGCGATGACATTGACGAGCTGGGCGATGCAGGCGATGCGCACGCGGTCCGAACGGCGGATGAACTCGTTGAGCAGACCGGCGACAAAAAGCGCATCCTCGAAATTATAGGTCTCTTCCAGAAGTGCCGGCGCTTCCGGCCAGTCCCAGCTCTTGATGCGTTTGCCGTCTTCTTCGCGGATATGATACCAGACGTTCCATTCGTCGAAGCAGATGGAGACCTCGTTTTTGGCGCGCTTCTTGGCCTTCACGTAATCGATGACCCCGGCAATCGTCTGGATATAGCGCCCGGTTTCCTCGATCTTGCCGAAATAATTCAGCGTGTCGCGGCTGTTATTGCCGAAATATTTGTGCAGCGAGATGTGGTCGACATTCTCATAGCACTCCTCCAGCACCTCGCGCTCCCATTCGGGATAGGTCGGCATGCCGTCATTGGAACTGCCGCAGACGATCGCTTCAATCGTCGGATCGAAACCCTTGAAAGCCTTGGCGGTTTCATTGGCCAGGCGGCCATATTCCACCGCCGTCTTGTGACCGATCTGCCAGGGACCGTCCATCTCGTTGCCGAGGCACCACATTTTCACACCGTGGGGCTTTTCCGCGCCGTGGCTGCGGCGCAGATCGCTGAGCGTGGTGCCGCCCGGAAAATTCACATATTCGAGGAAATTGCGGGCATCATCCAGACCACGGGAACCGAGATTGACGGCAAGCATCATCTCGATGCCGGCCATCTGCGCCCAGTCGGCGAATTCGTTGATGCCGATCTGGTTGGTTTCCTTGGAGCGCCATGCGAGATCGAGACGAATGGGGCGCTGGTCGCGCGGCCCGATGCCGTCTTCCCAGCGATAGGCCGAAACGAAGTTGCCGCCGGGGTAGCGAATGGCGGGAATTTTCAGGTCCTGCACGAATTTCAGAACGTCCCTGCGGAAGCCGTTCGCGTCCGCCTGCGGATGGCCGGGCTCATAGATGCCGCCATAGATGGCACGCCCCATATGTTCGATGAAGGCGGAATAAAGACGATCGTCGATACGACCAATCCGGAAGTCCCGGTGGACTGAAACCCGCGCTTTCATAAGGCTCTCCTCCCCTGCGCATTTATATCTAAAAATATGATATAAACCATATTTGATAATATAGTTGCCGAGGGAATCCGCGCCTGTCAACCGCGAAAATCATACTTTTGAAAATTGGCTGGATCAGCCTGCGGTGCGCAGACGCAGAACGATGTCCTGATCGTAATTCCCGAAGCCGCGGCCAAAGATATTCAGCCCGCCCGGATGTTTTGCATCGGCCTTGACCTCGATGCGCAGGCGGATGGAACGGTGGCTGGTCAGATCGATATCCGCCAGCGTCACATCCGAAATCCGGGTTCCGTCGACATAGGTTCCCTGCGCGGTGATGCGCCAGGTCTTGAGCATGCCATATTGGGAACCGGAGAGCTTCCACCAGTCCGGCGTAAACGCACCGCGCTTGTCGCCGAAGTCGCCGGGTGAGGTCCAGACCCCGATTTCCCGGCCGTTGACGGATAGCGTAATATCGGACGGCCAATTGCTGTGCGTTCCCGGCACTTCGGAGCTGACCTCCATCGAAAACTCAATTTCTTCGACTTCCCGCCCCTGAATCTTGGCATTATTGGGAAATTGATATTCCACGAAGCCGGAGGTCAACCACAGCAGCGCCGCCTTCATGCGGTCCGGATCCATAAATGTATCGGGCACATCGAGCAGGCCGATGATGCCCTCCGGCGAGCAGATGCCGCAGGGCGCGGTTACCGAACTTTGGGTGTAGAGACCGAGCGGCATGGCGACCGCGATGTAATTTGATGCGACCGGTGCCTCGGGTTTGCGGAAGGAAACAATGAGTTCGTCGCAGGTGGCGAAGCATATTTTCTGATTGCCCTTGCGCGCCTTGCGCGTTTCGGTTCGCAGCAGCCCCGCCTCCTCGAGAACGGCCACGCCGGCGGAAACGGTGGACTGAGGAAGCTCCAGTCTCTGCGCAATTTCGTTGACGTTGAGGCCGCTCGCCTCATGCAGCAACTTCAATATCTGCACGCGGATCAGCGACGCCGCCGCTTTCAGGACATCGAATTCTTTTTCAGCATCAACGAGGAGGAAATTGGGCGCCATATTCTAATCTTCAGATTTATCGATCCAGATCAGAATTTCTGGCTTAAATGCCATGCACTTGTCCAGTGCTGTTTGTCATGCTGGTGCTTTTGAAAGGCGTGAAGCGCCATTCACCCCTGACACTTCACAAAAAAGGCACCGCCACACGGTCTCGACGCCGCATGGCGGTGCCCGTTTCGTCGTCAGCCGCGCTTGCGCAGGGTCCGCGTGCCGGTGTCGACGAGGTTTTGCGCCGCTTCATCCACGCTGGCGCGGCCGAAGGCGAGCGAATCGGCGATGGGGCGCATCACGCCACGGTCGAACTCATTGGCGCCGATCGGCGCGGGTTCCGGATAGGTATCGAGCTTGCCCGACAGGCTTTCGATATAATCCACCGTCTTGCGCTCGGTCTCGTTGAGGCTCGGCAACAAGGCCTCGCGCACGACCTTGGCCGGCGGCACGCCACGCTCGACGCCGAGCACCTTGCCGGCTTCCAGATCGTTGACGAAGAAGTTGATGAATTTCGCCGCCGCTTCCGCATTGGTCGAGGTGGACGAAATGGACCAGATGAGACCCGGCCGGTAATAATGCCCGGTCGGCTTGCCCGGCCCCTCACCCGGCAGCATGCCGATGGACAGCGTTTGCTTGTTGAGCTTCTGATAACCGACAAGCTGGTTGGAATAAGCAAAGCCGATGGCCGAATTGCCGAGCGTCAGGGCGTTGGATTCGATGGTATTGTCGTCGCGTGTCTGGATATCGGCGGAAACGCAGAGCTTGTTCTCGCGCAGATCCTCCCAATAGGCGAACCATTCCTTCGCATCTTCCTTGTTGAAGCCAATGGTGCCGTCCTGAAACAGCAGCTTGCCGCGCTGGCGCAGCCAGACATCGAAAACATAATGATAACGCGCGCCATAGGGCACCGCCCAGTAGTTCCGTTTTGCCGGGCCGTTCTTCTTGAAATCGCGCGCCAGTTCCGAGAGCGCCTTCCAGGTGATCTGGTCCTGCGGCACGGAAACGCCGGCTTCCTTCAGCGTATCGGCGTCATACATCATGCAGAAGGAATTCAGCCCGAGGCCGACGCCGTAAAGCTTGCCGTCGATGCGGCAGAGATCGACCTCGCTTTTGCCGAAGGTGGAAAGATCGAGCGACTTGCCGACGAACTGGTCCAGCTCCATGCAGGCGCCACGGCCGGAATAATCGGCGATGGTGGAAGGTTCGAGCTGGAAGATATCGGCGACGTTGCGCCCCGCCATCGATGTCGCAAGCTTGGTCCAGTAATCGGAACCGGCGATCATTTCGCCGCTGATCTCCGTCTGCGGGTTAGCCTTCTGGTAAAGGGCGATCACGTCGTTGGTGCGCTTGCTGCGGTCGGCCGATCCCCACCATACGCAGCGAAGCCGGGTCTCAGCCGCGGCCGCGCGAAAACCTCCCGCCGCCACGCCGAGACCGGCCAGCGCCGCCGTCACCAAAAATCCACGTCTGTCGATAGTTTGCATCTGCTCCTCCCGCGTTTTGCAAATTTTTCACTGACTACTTAAATTCTTGCAAATTTTCTCTGTTTGCAATATTTGCATCATATTAGATTTTTTTGCAAGCGCAGGAGACGATATGAACGATACGCCCGACATCAGCCGCCCGCGCCAGTCGGATATCGCCCAGCGCGCCGGCGTTTCCATCAGCACCGTCTCGCGCGTTCTTGCGGGAGAGAAAGGCATCAGCGCGTCGATCCAGACCAAGGTTCTGGGGGTGGCCGCAGAGCTCGGTTATCCGTTGCGACCGGTCGTAAACCAGACCGGCGGCGTGCCGCTGGAGGGCAAGAAAATCCTCGCACTCATGTCCGCCGAAAGGGCGACCGGCGATATCGGCGCTTTTTATCACGATATTTTCGACATGCTGCGCAGCCTTGCCCAGACCGATGGTTTCGAACTCGATATCCGGCTTTTGCACCAGAAACAGGTGGATGACGCGCTGACCCAGCGGGTCTGCGAGGTGGACGGCCTTCTCGCCATCGGCCTCGACCCGGAGGATGAAATCATCCACCGCATCACGCAGGGTGTGCTGCAACCGGTTCTGGTCAACAGCGCCGATCCTTCGATGATGCTGGATTGCGTCTCGCCCTCCAATTTTTACGGCGGCGCGCTGGCGGCGCGGCGGCTGCTGGAACTCGGTCACCGCAAGGTCGCCTATATCGGCCCGCATCATCGCCACACCATCAGGGAGCGTATGCGCGGCTTCCGCCATACGATCCTCGAGGAAGAGGGAACGACCTATGAGGAGTTCCTGCTTTCGACGGCGGATAGCGGCTTCGGACAGGCGGGCGACGCGGTTCGCCAGCTATTGGCCAAAAACCCTGAACTCACCGGCATTTTCTGCATGAATGACGCGATTGCGCTCGGTGCGCTGGGGGCGGCGCAGGAGCTTGGCCTCGCCGTGCCGGACGATCTTTCCATTATCGGCTTCGATGACCTGCCCTTTGCCGAACTCTCCACCCCCCGTCTCAGCACCATCCGCGTCGACCGTCGAGAAATCGCGCGAGAGGCGGTGGAGCTGCTGCGCCGCCGGCTGACGGAACCTTCCGCCAATGCCCGCCAGGTGCAGCTCGGTGTGCAGCTGGTGGAAGGACAGACGGCCGGCAAGGCAAAAAAGACAGGAAAGGCGGCACGCGATGCATGACACCATGAGTAAGCCCACCATGGCCAGATTCAATCCGCTGCATGGCAATCCGCTCAAAAGCCGCGCCGATGTCCGGCGGGCGCTCGACGACAGTTTTGCGCCGCTTCTTCCCTATTTTTCGCCGGGCGGCGCAAGAGTGACGCTGAGCGGCACCGCCGCGCATTTCGACCGGGCGGCGGCCGATCTTGAAGGTTTCGCCCGGCCGCTCTGGGGCATCGCACCGCTTGCGCTGAGCGGCGATCATTTCGACCATTGGCCGCTTCTGGCACGGGGAATAGCCAACGGCACCGATCCTTCCCATCCCGAATATTGGGGCGACGTGCGCCAAAGGGATCAGCGGCTGGTAGAGCTTGCAGCCCTCGGCTTCGCGCTGCGGCTTGCGCCGCAGCACCTGTGGGAACCGCTATCCGACGCACAGAAAGACAATGTGCGCCGTTATCTGCTGACGGCGCGCGAGCGCAATTACGCCGACAATAACTGGAAGTTTTTCCGGGTGATGGTCGATATGGCGCTGGATCATCTCGGCATCGATTTCGACCGCAGCCTGACCCAGACATTCCAGAAGGAACTGGACGAATTCTATATCGCCGACGGCTGGTATCGCGATGGCAATTACCGCCGCATCGACCATTACATCGCCTTCGCCATGCATTTTTACGGCCTGATCTACGCGAAACTCAGCAAGCCTGACGATGCCTACGCCGCACGCTACCGGGAACGAGCGCGCCTCTTCGCCAGCGATTTCGCCAGCTGGTTCGATGAGGATGGCGGCACGCTCGCCTTCGGCCGCTCCATGACCTACCGCTTCGCCTGCGGCGGCTTCTGGGCCGGCCTTGCCTTTGCCGATGAGGAGGCGCTGCCCTGGGGCGAGATCAAGGGGCTTTATCTGCAACATCTGCGCTGGTGGGCGAAAAAGCCGATTGCCGACCGCGACGGCGTGCTTTCCATCGGCTACGCCTATCCGCAGCTCACCATGTCGGAAAGCTATAATTCGGCGGGCTCGCCCTATTGGGCCTTCAAGGCCTTCCTGCCGCTCGCCCTGCCGGAAAGCCACCCCTTCTGGCAGGCGGAGGAGAGGCTGCCCGAAACATCGGCAAAACCAAAGGCGCTCATTCATCCCGGCATGGTGATGATGCGGACCAGCGGCAACGTCACGGCGCTTTCCAGCGGGCAGGAAAACCTCTCCATGCGCGGCGGGCCGGAGAAATATGCCAAATTCGCCTATTCCTCCCGTTACGGTTTCGGCGTCGAAGTGGATGAGCGCGGTTTCAGGACCAACGGTTTCGACAATATGCTGGCCTTCTCCGAAGACGGCCTCCATTACCGCGTGCGCGAAACCAACGAAAAGGTTCTGCTGGCCGGGGAAAGCCTGCGGGCGACATGGAAGCCGTTCCCGGATGTGGCGGTTGAAACGACGCTGGTTGCGGCTGGCGGCTGGCATATCAGGCTGCACCGGATCACCTCCGCCCGCCCCCTTTCGGTGACCGAAGGCGGCTTCGCAATCAACCACAACGACGGCGACCGCGATGCCGTGCGCGAAGAGACCAACCGGGCGACCGCCGATTGCGGCGCAGACATATCCGCCATTGTCGATCTCGGCTCCAGCATAATCCGCCACGGCGTGGCACTGAAGGCTCTGCCCAACACCAATCTCATCAACGCCAAGACCACGGTGCCGCAACTGCGGGGCGAGATTCCGGCGGGCGAAACCCTGCTTGCCTGCGCGGTCTTTGTCGGGGTGACCGGGCCAGAAAGCGAAACAGCGTTGGCGACAGTTCCCGCACTTCCGGATATGGAGGGGCTCGACCGCCTGTTTGCGGAACGGGGCGTTCCGGTCAGCAGCATGGCGGCAACGGGAGAGCCGCAATGACGAGCCCGCTTCCGCGTCTCAGCCTTGCCATGGACCCGGAGCGAACCCAGCATGTGCTGACACCGCAGGCGCTCGAAAGGCTGTCGCAGAGTGTCGATATTCTCGACACGGGGCGGATCTGCGATTTCCACGATCCCGCAGTGAAAGAGCAGCTGGCGCGGACGGATATTCTTCTGACCGGCTGGGGCTGTCCGGATATCGGCGCGCAGGAACTAGCGCTGATGCCGCGCCTCAGGCTGATTTCCCATGCCGCCGGCACGGTCAAATATTTCCTGTCGCAAGCGGTGTTCGATCGTGGCGTTACCGTGTGCAGCGCCGCGGAGGCGAATGCACAGCCGGTCGCCGAATTTTCGCTGGCCATGATCCTGCTGGCCGGTAAGCGCACCTTCGGTTTCCGACGCCTTTATCTGGAGCATCGCGACCGCGCCCCTGTCGAGCGATTGCAGGCGCAGGCCATCGGCAATCTCGGCCTGACGGTCGGCATCGTCGGCGCATCGCGCATCGGACGCCGCGTCATCAATCTGTTGCAGCCCTTCGATCTCAACCTCATCCTTTTCGATCCGCTTCTCAGTGCTGCGGAGGCGGAAAAGCTCGGTGTACGTCTCGTCTCGCTCGAGGAGCTGATGGCGGTGAGCGATGTTATTTCCCTGCATGCACCCTCCCTGCCGCAGACGCGGCATATGATCGGCGCGGCAGCACTTGCCCGCATGAAGGACGGCGCGACGCTGATCAATACGGCACGCGGCGCGCTGGTGGATGAAAACGCACTGCTGGCCGAGCTGAAAACCGGACGCATCGAAGCCGTCATCGACGTCACCGACCCGGAAGTGCCGCCGCCGGACTCACCCTTTTACAGCCTGCCGAACGTGTTCCTAACGCCGCATATCGCCGGCGCCACCGGCCTTGAACGCGCAAGGCTCGGCGACATGGCGATTGCCGAAATCGAACGCTTCTGCCGCGCAGCACCCTTGCAACAACAGGTGCGGCCGGAACATCTGGAACTGATCGCATGAGATTTTTCGAGCCGGGCCTCTGCTCCGTCACCTTCCGCTCCCTGTCGCCACAGGCCGTCATCGAGCTTGCCGCCGCAAACGGCATCAGGTCCATCGAATGGGGTGCGGATATCCATGTACCGCCCGGCAACCTTGCCAATGCAAGGGATGTGGCGGCTCGGACGGCGCAAGCCGGCCTCTCCGTCTCGTCCTACGGCTCCTACATCTTTGCGCCGGATTTTGCGCCGGAAGATGTGACCGCCGTGCTGGAAACAGCAAAAGCGCTCGGCACCGGCCATATCCGCATCTGGCCCGGCAGCCGCAAACGTCCATCTGCCGATTACTCCCCCGGCGAACGCCGCGCGGCAACGGAAGCGCTAGCGACAATCGCTCGCCAGGCGCACGACTATGACATCACAATCGGCCTCGAATATCACCCCAACTCACTGACGGACACCCTGCCCTCGGCCCTGCAACTCATGCAGGATTTGCCAATGCCCAACCTCTTCTTTTATTGGCAACCCGCCCCGGCCTACCGCTGAAGGACGCGCTTGCGGAAATATCCGCACTTAGCCCACGCATCTGCCATCTCCACGTCTTCGCCTGGCTCGCCGACGCCAGCCGCCTGCCGCTTCGCGAACGGGCGGGTTATTGGCGGGCGTGCATCGATGCATTGCCGGAAGGCGACTGGAAAAAACCGGCTTTCGCGATGCTCGAATTCGTCAAAGGCGACGATGTCGGGCAGTTCGCGGAAGATGCGACGGTTCTCAGCGACATTCTTTATAGAACATAGAACCCGCCCTCTGACTGCCCACTGACCGGAAATATGCTTCTTTGCTCCCTTCACATAGTGAAATTTATGCACTATGTTTTATTGGTGCCGTGGAGGCTGCATGGGCAAACTGGTTCAGATCGGGAACATCATCATACGCGTCTATGCGAACGATCATTTGCCACCGCATTTTCACATCGTAACACCGGACGCCGATGCCCTTGTCGACATCGAAACTCTGGAAATCCTGCGCGGCAAGCTGTCCCGCAGGGCTGAAGCCGAAGCTTTGGCATGGGCGAGAAGCAATGGGAACCTGATTGTCGATGAATGGAATCGGACGAACCCGCGTTTTCCCATTGCAGGAAAGGGAAAGAAGTCATGACACCACGCATCAAAACCATCCTGCCCAATCCGCCTTGCACGCTCACCATCGACTGGGCGGACGGGAACCGGTCGACCGCCGATCTGACCGGATGGATAGCGACCGGAGGAGAATTGCTCAATCCGCTCCATTCGGCAGATATCTGGCAGACCGCGACAGTCGCCGACTATGGCGCGACTGTGGAATGGGACGGAGACGACCTGGCAATCGATGCCTATCACCTTTACCAGATCGCAGAGGACCAGCGGGACTTCGATGTGGACGACCTGCGTAAATGGCAGGAGGAAATCGGCCTTTCCAACAATGAGGCGGCGGATTTTCTCGGCGTCACTTTACGGACGTGGAACAACTATCGTGCAGGCACGCCCGTAAGCCACGCGGTCAAGATGCTGTTGCGGGCCACCCAGCGCGACCCGCTTCTGATGCATGCGCATTTCCGTCCCCGCCGGCCAGGGCGCCCGAAACACGCCGCTTGAGGCGGCGAGCAGGAGCAGCAGGTTATATCCTCCGCCCATCCGCTCCGAACAGATGCGTCTTTGCCAAATCAAACGCAAAGGGAATGGTCTCGCCGATGCGGATCTGGCGCTGGCCATCGAGAAGTACGGTGGCAGGCTGACCGTCGGGTGTGGCGGTGTAAACCACCGTTGAGCCGCCGAGATGTTCGACGAGTTGGATGGAGGCTTCGCCCAGCGAGGATTGCGCCTGCGGGTTGACGTGTTCGGGGCGCACGCCGAAGGTGAGCGGCTCACCTTCCTGCGCAGCCACCGGCTTTTCGAGCACGATGCGCTGGCCGGCGACCTCGATGGTACGATTGGAACTGTCGCCGGATGAGACTTTCGCGGAGAGGAAATTCATCTTCGGCGAGCCGATGAAACCGGCGACGAACTGGTTGGCCGGGTTGTTGTAGAGATCGAGCGGGCGGCCGACCTGCATGATGCGGCCGTCGCGCAGCACGACGATCTTGTCGGCCATGGTCATGGCTTCCACCTGGTCGTGCGTCACATAGATCATGGTGCTGCCGAGCGTCTGGTGCAGCTTGGCGATTTCGACACGCATCTGCACGCGCAATTCCGCATCGAGGTTGGACAAAGGCTCGTCGAACAGGAAGATTTTCGGTTCGCGCACGATGGCGCGGCCGATGGCGACACGCTGGCGCTGGCCGCCCGAAAGCGCCTTCGGCTTGCGCTGCAAAAGCGGGCCGATCTGCAGGATATCGGCGGCCTTCTGCACCCGCGCCTGGACTTCCGGTTTCTTGTAGCCTGCCGTCTCCAGACCGAAAGCGAGGTTCTTGTAGACGCTCATATGCGGATAAAGCGCATAGGACTGGAAGACCATGGCGATGCCGCGCTTGGAGGCGGCGGTTTCATTGACCCTTTCGCCATCGATACGCAGATCGCCTTCGGAGATTTCCTCAAGCCCCGCGATCATGCGCAGAAGCGTGGATTTTCCGCAGCCCGAGGGGCCGACGAAAACGGTGAACTCGCCCGGCTCGATCTTGAGATCGATGCCGTGAACGACCGGAAAGGCGCCGAACCGCTTGACGATTTTTTCGAGCGTAATGCTGCTTGCCATGCTGTTTCTCCCGACTGTCGCGCCGCATGCAAGACGGCAGCGACAGTGTTGATTGTCTTAAAATGCGTTCCCGATGCGGGTTCCGTTCAGCGTTTCATTCCGGTGGTGGCGATGCCTTCGATCAGCAGCCGTTGGAAGAACAGGAAGAACAGGAAGACCGGCACCAGCGACAGGTTGGACATGGCGAAAAGCGAGGTCCAGTCCGAGCTGCCGGTGGAATCCACGAAGGATCTGAGGCCGAGCTGCACGGTGTAGGTGTTGATGTCGTTCAGATAGATCAGCGGCCCGAAGAAATCGTCCCAGGTCCAGATGAAGGAAAAGATCGCGGCCGTCGCCAGAACCGGCAGCGACAGGGGCAACATGATCTTCCAATAGATGCGGAAGGGCGAGCAGCCGTCCATGACAGCCGCCTCATCCAGCTCGCGCGGAATGCCGCGGAAGAACTGCACCATCAGGAAGATGAAGAAGGCGTCCGTCGCCAGATATTTCGGCACGATCAGCGGCAGCGATGTGTTCACCCAGCCCATTTCCAGAAACAGGATATATTGGGGAATGAGCACGACGTGATATGGCAGCATGAGCGTGCCGAGCATCAGCGCGAACCAGAAATTGCGCCCTCCGAAGCGAAGCCGGGCAAAAGCGAAGGCGGCGAGCGAGCAACCGACCACGTTGCCTATGGTGGCAAGCACCGAGATGAAGAAGGAGTTCCAGAAGAACTGTCCGAAGCTCACCTGCAGCCCGGTCCAGCCGCGAATATATCCACCGACATCCACCGCCGAGGGAATGAGCGAGGAAGAGCCGAACAGCTCGTCCTGCGGCCGGAAGGAACCCGATATCATCCACAGGATCGGATAGAGCATCGCGAAGGACGCGACGATCAGCGCCGTGTGGAGCATCACCGATTTCAGCGGCGAACGTTGCGGGCCCTGGCCCGGCCGGGGGGCGGTAACAGCATCAGTCATCGTAGTGCACCCAGTATTTCGCGCTGAGGAACGAGAAGGCCGTGAACAGCGAGATGATGATCACCAAAATCCAGGCAAGCGCCGAGGCATAACCCATGCGGAAGAAACCGAAGGCTTCCTGGTAGAGATAAAGCGTGTAGAACAGCGTCGAGTTGATCGGCCCGCCGGTGCCTTCGGAAATGATGAAGGCGGGCGTGAAGGCCTTGAAGGCGTCGATCGTCTGGATCACCGCGTTGAAGAAGATCACCGGCGTCAACAGCGGCAGGGTAATGCGGAAGAATTGCCGCACCTTGCTTGCACCGTCGATTTCGGCGGCTTCATACATATCCTGCGGGATTTGTCTCAGACCCGCGAGGAAGATGATCATCGGCGAACCGAACTGCCAGACGGACAGGATGACCAGCGTGTAGATCGAATAATCCGGATTGGAAATCCAGCTCGGCCCTTCGTAACCGAAGGCCTGCCACAGGATCATGTTGACGAGACCATCGGAGGCGAAAAGCTGGCGCCAGAGCACGGCAATCGCGACGCTCGAACCGAGCAGCGACGGCAGGTAGAAGATCGCACGATAAAGCGTCAGCCCCTTGATGCCGCGGTTGAAGGCGAGCGCGACCAGCAGCGCAAAGATCAGCTTCAGCGGCACTGACAGCAGCACATAGGTAAAGGTGACCTGCATGGCTGCGGCGAATTTCGGATCGGCCGTGGCGATGCGCACATAGTTTGCCGCCCCCACCCAGTCCGGCGACTGCAACAGGTCGTAATTCGTGAAAGACAGGTAAAGCGACGCGAGCGCGGGACCGAGGGTGAGGCCGAAAAAGCCAATCAGCCAGGGCAGCAGAAACAGGTAGGCATGAATGTTGCGGTCGAAAATCCGCTTCACGCCGCCCCGCTTCGGGAGAGCCGCGCCACGGCTCTCCCCCACAAGAGTTTCAGATCGAAAGGCCATAAACCATCACTTCCGTTTGATAACGGTTTCGGATTCCTTGACGAGGCGGTCACCGCCCTCTTCCGGCGTGATCTTGCCGAAGCCGATTTCTTCCGCCGTGCGTTTGAGGACGAAGGCGAATTCGCCCGCGCCCGGAGGCGGCGCCGGCGGCAGATCGCCAACGCCGGGGGTAATCTCGGCAATATAGTCCACCATCGTCTTGCTGACCTCATCGAGCTTGCTGCTCAACTGGCTACGCATGGATTCCGAGGCCGGAACGCCGCGCTCGACGCCGAGAATATCGATGCCCTGCGGTTCAGCCACAAGGAAGTTGATGAAACCGACGGCCTGCTCGATGCCGGCGCTGCCATTGGCGACGCTGATGAGCATGGAAGGTTTGAGATAGTGGCCGGAAGGGCCATCCTTCGTGCTCTTCGGATAGGAGCTTATGGCAAGCTTGGACTTGTTGAGCTTCTGATAACCGACGAACTGGTTGGAATGGGCGAATGCCGTTGCCGCCTTGCCCGTCGTCAAAGGGTTCGTTTCGATGTTGAGCTGGTCGAGCGCCTGCACATCGGCCGGCACACAGGCGCCGCTCTTGCGCAGATCCGCCCACAAAGTGAACCACTTGGTCGCATCGGCAGGATCGAAACCGATGCCGCCATCCTGCGTGTAAAGCGACTTGCCGTTCTGGCGCAGCCAGTTCTCGAAGCTAGGCTCCACGCCGCTGGCATCGGCCGTGGCGTAATAGCCGGGCTTCGGCTTGTTCTTGCTGAGCTTGGCGGCGTTTTCGGCAAACTCCTCCCAGGTCTGGCCGATCGCCGGCGGCGTGGCACCGGATTTTTCCCAGGCTGCCTTGTCGAAGAAGACGGCGCTCGAATTGACGCCGAGATTGATGCCGTAAAGCTTGCCATCGACCCGGCCGGAATCGATGTTCATCTTGCCGAAGTCCTCGATCTTCAGGCTCTTGCCGATATAATCGTCCAGCGGCGCGAGCGCGCCGCGGCGGCCATATTCGAAGATATAGCGATAATCCATCTGGATCAGGTCAGGCGCATTGCGGCCCGCAACCTGCGTGGCAAGGCGCGGCCAATAATCGCTCCAGCCTGCGAATTCACCGGCAATATCGAGATCCGGCTTGACCTGCTTATAGGCTGCTATCGCCTTGTTGGTGCGGTCGGCGCGCTCCTGCGAACCCCACCACAACATGCGAAGGCGCGCGGCCTGGGCCTGCGCTGAACCACCTCCCAGTGTTGCAAGCGACAGGGCCGCAAGCCCCGCTGAAAGCACACCTCTCCTCTGAAGCATCACGGGCATTGGCAACTCCTCCCTATTGACTGCCAATTGATGATGAACGTAAACGACACTTGCCGTTTTATAACTAATTGGTTACATGGGAACACTGATCGCAAACATTGTCAAGCGGGTGCTGAAATGGAAGAAACGACAAAAAACCAGCCGTCCGATCCGGCCCCCGATGCGGCCATGGAGAAAACGCCGTCACCCAAGCGCAAACGCGCGACGACACAGGTGCGAAACCCGGAAAGAACGCGCGCCGCCATTCTCGAAGCCGCCCGCCGCGAGGTGGCCGCCAAGGGGCTGGCGGGGGCTCGAATCGATGTCGTCGCCCGCCGCGCCGGCACCAACAAGCGGATGATCTACCATTATTTCGGCGACAAGGATGCGCTTTATCTCGCCGTTCTGGAAGACGCCTATCGCCATATCCGCCACACCGAAAGACGGCTTGACCTGGCCCGCAAGGCCCCTTCGGAGGGCTTGCGCGAGCTTGCGCTTTTCACCTGGCACTACTTCCTCGACCACCCCGAATTCCTGAGCATTCTCGCCACGGAGAACCTCAATAAAGCCCGCTATCTCAGGCAATCCCCGACGATTACGGCGATGCATTCGAACTTCATTTCCGAGCTTGAGGACGTGCTGCGGCGCGGCAGCGACGCCGGCGAATTCCGTGACGGCCTCGATCCGATCGACGTCTATCTGACCATCGCTTCGCTCGGCGCTTTTTATCTTTCGAACCGGTTCACGCTGTCGACGATCTTCCAGCGCGACCTGACCGACCCCGCCGAGCTGGAGCGCTGGGGCCAGCATATCGTCGATACCCTGCTTGCTGCAGTGCGGCCGGTCTGAGCCGGCCAAACCGAATTCCTCTTTAACAACAGCGACGACGCGCCATTCGCATCCGCGAAGCGTGTCGTTTTCTTTTGCGGCGCGGTGGAAACACAAAAACGCAACCGTCGTCAGGTCACGAATTTTTCCTGTCAAAAACACCTTGACAGATCGCATCCTTCACGACCACAAATAACCAAATGGTTACAAATTGCCATGTTTGACGGAAGCGGCTTTCGGGAAGAGGCCGCCTTGGGAGGAAATTCATGAAACGTATCGGCGTCATCATGCACGGCATTACCGGCCGCATGGGTTACAACCAGCATCTCGTGCGCTCCGTTCTCGCCATTCGCGATCAGGGCGGCGTGCTTTTGAAGAATGGCGAAAGGGTCATGCTCGACCCCATTCTGGTCGGCCGCAACGGCGCAAAGATCGAGGAAATCGCCAGAAAGCACAACGTCGCGCGCTGGACGACCGACATCGACGCCGCATTGGCAAACCCCGATGATACGCTGTTCTTCGATGCCGGCACGACGCAGATGCGCGGCAGCCTGCTGGAGAAGGCCATCAAGGCGGGCAAGAACGTCTATTGCGAAAAGCCGATTTCCGACACGATGGAAGAGGCGCTGGCGATTGCGCGGCTCGCCGAAAGCGCGGGCATCAAGCACGGCGTGGTGCAGGACAAGCTGTTCCTGCCGGGCCTTCGCAAGCTCGCCATGCTGCGCGACAGCGGCTTTTTCGGCAAAATCCTCTCGGTGCGCGGCGAGTTCGGTTACTGGGTTTTCGAAGGCGACTGGCAGCCGGCGCAGCGTCCTTCGTGGAATTACCGTCTGAAGGATGGCGGCGGCATCATTCTCGATATGCTGTGCCACTGGCGTTATGTGCTCGACAACCTGTTCGGTCCGGTGAAATCCGTCAGCTGCCTCGGCGCGACCCATATTCCGGAACGTTTCGATGAGCAGGGCAAAGCCTATAAGGCGGATGCCGACGATGCCGCCTATGCCACCTTCGAGCTGGAAGGCGGCGTGATCGCCCACATCAACTCCTCATGGGCGGTGCGGGTGCGCCGCGACGACCTCGTGACCTTCCAGGTGGACGGCACGCATGGTTCGGCGGTGGCGGGCCTGACCAAATGCTTTACCCAGCACCGCACCAACACGCCGAAGCCGGTATGGAACCCCGATCAGCCGCAGACCATCGATTTCTACAAGACCTGGCAGGAGGTGCCGGACAATGTCGTTTATGACAACGGCTTCAAGGCGCAGTGGGAAATGTTCGTGCGCCACCTCGTCGATAACGATCCGTGGCCCTATGGCCTCATGGAAGGCGTGAAGGGCGTGCAGCTTGCCGAGCTTGGACTGAAATCCTGGAAGGAACGCCGCTGGCTCGACGTTCCCGCCCTTTCCTGAGGAGGCGACGGTGAGCGAACTCAAGCTTCCGAAGGATGACCGCAGCATCGAGGTCTACAAATTATCAGGCACGCCGGTCGCGGTTGAAAAACGCAGTGCCGCGGATTTCAACCGCGTCGCCTTCGCCGCCGCCCATGTGGTGGCCGATCCCCTTGCCGATAACGATCCGTGGCTGACGCCCGCCATCGACTGGGACGCCACCTTACGTTTCCGTCACCGCCTGTGGGATCTCGGCCTCGGTGTCGCCGAGGCGATGGATACGGCGCAGCGCGGCATGGGGCTCGCTTGGCCGCAGGCGCAGGAACTGATTTCCCGTTCGCTGAAGGAGGCGGCCAGCCGCAAGGATGCGCTGATCGCCTGCGGCGTCGGCACCGACCATCTGAATGGCGGCGGTTACGACCTGAACCAGATTGTCGACTCTTACCTGGAACAGATTGATTTTGTTCAGGGAGAAGGCGGACGCGTGATCCTGATGGCGAGCCGTGCACTGGCTGCGGCGGCGCGTTCCCCGGATGATTATCTCAAGGCCTATGCGCGGGTTCTCTTCCATGCCGACCAGAAAGTGGTGATCCACTGGCTGGGTGAGATGTTCGATCCCGCGCTTGAGGGTTACTGGGGTTCCGGTGACCACATGCAGGCCATGGAAACCTGCCTTGCCATGATCGAGGAGAATGCAGACAAGATCGACGGCATCAAGATTTCGCTTCTCTCCAAGGAAAAGGAAATCGTCATGCGCCGCCGCCTACCATCAGGCGTTCGCATGTATACCGGTGACGATTTCAACTATGCCGAACTGATCGCCGGTGACGAAAAGGGCCATTCGGACGCACTGCTCGGCATTTTCGACGCCATCGCACCGGCGGCATCCAAGGCGCTCGCCAGCCTGAAGCGTGGGGCGGACAATGAGTTTTTCGACATTCTGGAGCCGACGGTGGCGCTCTCGCGCCATATCTTCAAGGCCCCGACCCGCTTCTACAAGACCGGCGTGGTGTTCCTCGCCTATCTCAACGGCCTTCAAGACCATTTCACCATGGTCGGCGGGCAGGAAAGCACCCGCTCCACACAGCATTTCGCCGAGCTTTTCCGGCTTGCGGACAAGGCCAATGTGCTTGCCGAACCTGATCTGGCGACGCATCGCATGAAGGCGTTTCTGGCCGTCCGTGGCATCGGGTGAAGCAAAACAAGGGGAGATACCGAGATGAGCCTTGAAGGCCTTTCCATCAATTTCGCCACCGTGCGTCAGGGCGGAGACTTCGGCGCAATCGTCGATGCCTGTCTTGCGCATGGCATCACCGCCATATCGCCCTGGCGCGAGCAGGTGCATGGCGTTGGCCTTGCTGAAGCCGCCCGCATTGTCGAACGGAACGGGCTGCGCCTCAGCGGTCATTGCCGTGGCGGCTTTTTCCCCGCGCCCAATGCGGAAGGCCGCCGCCTCGCCATCGAGGACAATAAACGCGCGGTCGATGAAGCCGCCGCCATGAAGGCCGATTGCCTTGTGCTGGTCGTAGGCGGCCTGCCCGCCGGCTCGCGCGATCTGAAAGGCGCGCGGCAGATGGTGGAGGACGGCATGGCCGAACTTCTGCCCTATGCCCGCGCCGCCGGCGTACCGCTCGCCATCGAGCCGCTGCATCCCTTCTATGCCGCCGACCGCGCCTGCTTCAACACGCTGAAACAGTCGCTCGATCTCTGCGACAGGCTGGGTGCCGGCACCGGTGTCGCCATCGATGTCTACCATGTCTGGTGGGATCCGGAACTGGAGGAACAGGTGGCGCGCGCCGGCAGGAACGGGCAAATTCTCGCCCACCACATCTGCGACTGGCTGGTGCCGACCACCGATCCGCTCAATGATCGCGGCATGATGGGCGACGGTGTGATTGACCTGAAGGCATTTCGCGCCATGATCGAAGCCGCCGGCTTCCACGGCCCGCAGGAAGTGGAAATCTTTTCGCATCGCTGGCAGGCGCGCCCGATGGACGAGGTCCTCGCCACCGTGGTCGAGCGTTTCAAGACTGTTTGTTGATTATCCGGGAGAGAGACGATGCCTGAAAAGGTGAAACGCAAACGCTATGCGCTGGTCGGCACCGGCAATCGCGGCACCACCATGTGGGGCCGCGAATTGCTGGCCGGCTGGAGCGACTATGTCGAACTGGTCGGCATTTGCGACCTGAACCTGATGCGCGCCGAACGCGCCCGCGCCATGATGGGATCAAACGCGCCGCTTTACGACGATTTCGACCGGATGATGGAGGAGCAGCGACCCGAACTGGTGATCGTCTGCACACCTGACGATACCCATGACGACATCATCATCCGGACGCTCGAAGGCGGGGCCGATGTCATCAGCGAAAAACCTATGACCACCACCCCGGAAAAGATCGACCGCATCCGCGCGGCGGAAGCCAAAAGCGGCCGCCGCGTCGATGTTTCCTTCAATTACCGTTTTTCGCCGACGGCGGCACGCATCAAGGAGCTGATCGACGACGGCGCAATCGGCACCATTACCTCCGTCGACTTCCACTGGTATCTGGATAATCACCACGGCGCAGATTATTTCCGCCGCTGGCACGCCTTCACCGAACATTCCGGCAGCCTGTTCGTACACAAGGCCACGCACCATTTCGATCTGCTGAACTGGTATCTCGATTCCGACCCCGTGGAGGTGAAGGGCTTCGGGCAATTGCTGCATTATGGCAAGAACGGCCCATTCCGCGGAACGCGCTGTCGCACCTGTCCGCACAAAAGCGAGTGCGATTATTTCATGGATCTCGGCGCCGATCCTTTTCTCGATGCGCTTTATGAAGACCCTTCGACGGTGGACGGTTATGTGCGCGATGCCTGCGTCTTCCGCGAAGAGATCGACATTCCCGACACGATGAGCGCCTCGATCCGTTATGCCAGCGGCGTGCAGGTTTCCTATTCGCTCAACACCTATATGCCGATCGAGGGCCACCACATCGCCTTCAACGGCCATAAGGGCCGCATCGAGATGCGCCAGTATGAAAAGCAGCCCTGGACGGAACCGCCGGCGGATGAAATCCTGCTGGTGAAAAGCTTCGGCGGCGGTGTCGAACACATCTGGGTGCCGCATGAGCCGGGCGGCCATTATGGCGGCGACAACCGCATGCGCGACATGATCTTCAAGCCCGGCTCCAACGACCGGCTGCGGCAGCGGGCGGGTTCGCGCGCCGGCGCCATGTCCGTTCTGACAGGCGTGGCGGCGCTGAAAAGCGCCCGTGAAGGCGGCACGGCGGCGGTGAAATCGCTGCCGGTGTAACCGCCTTCGTCTGCGGCCCATCGGCAGTTGGGCCGCAGACGGCAATGGCCAAAAAAGAACGGACGATATTCCGCAGATTACGCGCTTCTTCCATGCCGGTAAAATGGTCGCCGGGGGAAGAAAGAGTGAGTCATGTCCAGTTTTGAATCCTTCGTTCCGCTCATCATCATCGGCGTCAGCCTCGTCGTGTTCTTCAAATGGGTCGGGCGAGATATGAACCGGGAAGAGAAAAAGCCGCGTTCCCGCCGCTGACGGCGGAAAAGCGCGCCCGCGCGGCGTGGAAACGGAACCCGCGCCTTTTCCCCTGCGTTTTCCTTTTAAAAGGAGGACGCGACATGACGAAGAAAACCAAGCCGAAAACAGTCGACAAAGGGCCTTCCAGCCCGAACGACATTCCTCCCGCCGGCCCGCACGCCAAACCGTCCCTCACCGACTATGACAAGACGCCGGGCGCGGGCAGCCTGCCGGATGACGGTGCGAAAGACGTGTCTCCCGGCGGAGGTTGATGCGCGCGAGACCAAAGGCCGTGCCAGACCGGGCGCACGTTTGGGTCAGCGGGAAATAGCGCCGTGAACCAGATACTTAGCCGATGAGCGGTCGCTCGCCGGCGCTTTTTCCTTCAGGGCCCATTGCAAAATCAAAAATTGCGCCTATATTTTCCTTATCGACCATTGCTTGTGACGTCGTTCTGGAACGCTGTGTTCCCCGTCGGATTTCCTCTCAAATAATCGATCTTATCCCGCAAGGTATCGCGGGAACCACAACGATTCTACGAAAGGAAATCGTTATGAACACTGGTACTGTAAAGTGGTTCAACGCCACCAAGGGCTTCGGCTTCATTCAGCCTGACAATGGCGGCGCGGACGTTTTCGTTCACATTTCCGCTGTTGAGCGCGCTGGCATGCGTTCGCTGAACGACGGCCAGAAGATCAGCTACGAGATCGTCCAGGACCGTCGGTCCGGCAAGAGCTCGGCTGATAACCTTCAGGCAGCTTGATATTCGTCATTTGACCCCGCAGACCACGGATGTACTGGCTGCAGGTTAGAATGATTGTGAGAGGTCGGGTCAAAGCCCGGCCTTTTGTTTTTGGGCCGGGGAAAAAGCGCGCCCGCGAAGAAGCCTAAGCCATGCGCCACCGCCGCAAGAGGGCAAAGAAGAAAATTCAGCGCGAAGGGCCGCTGCCTGCCGCCAAAAAGACTACCCGCCCCCGCCAGCCGTCCGATACCGCTCTTCCATAAAGGAGAATGCCATGGCCGCGTCAAAGGAAACTTTTTTCAAACCCGGCAAACTATCCGCGCAGGACAGGGCGTCATTGACGGATAACGCCGCAAAGCAGATCATAAACGCCGAGGCCGACCAGCGCGCCCGCAAAACGGAACGCCTTCGCCAGCTTCGCGAAGCACAGGAAGCGACGATTATCGTCGACGCGCCGGTTTCCGCAAAAAAACGATCCGGCAAGAACTGACTGGCCGGATTTCCAGCATCGCCCGAGCGAAGGGCCTTGAACGGGTTGTCTCATAGCCGCTCGAGGCCGCATCGATCCAACAGGAGGAGGACACCATGGCCAAAGGTCAATTGCGCAGCAACAAGGAAATCCGCAAACCGAAGAAGGACAAGACGAAAGCACCTGCCGCGCCGCCCGCCGGTTCGCAGGTCAAATTCGCAAACGCCACGACAGCGGATGCCAAAAAGAAATAAGCGTCGTGCGGGCCGGCATGTCATGGCGAATAAAAGTATCACCATGGATACCGGACTTGTTTTGGCCACATTGCCCATTTAGACAGCTCACATGGCAACTGCTGGTGAGCGCGAATGAAATCGACGTTCGCAGTTGTTTTAGTCGCTTCAGACTTTTGACCACGGATGTACTGGCACGGGTGTTGAGAGCGATATGAGGAAGGTCGGTGCAATATTGCCCCGGCCTTTTTTGTTGCCTGCGGCAGCGGCTGCTGCATCTTCCGCCGCCGTCAGCGGAATTAACTTGCCTATTCCCCTTAATCAGCGCAGGCTTTTTCATCGGTAATTAAAGGGCGTTGCCGCCGTCAGGCCTGCTGCACTCCCAGCCCTGTCCCGCCCGCTGTCCGGCGGGAACGATCCGGAATTCACGCGACATGCATGACGGCACGGGCCGGGAACGGTTTCCCCGACCTCGCCCGCGTTTCAAGGCGTTGAAGCGTCCCCGCACCGCCTCTGGATGGTGGCGCGACGCTCCGGCTTTTGTGAACCTCACAGGAAAGGAGGGCGTCATGTCTTCCGCATATGAAAATTGCATCATCACGTCGCAGGACCTGAAAATGCTCCAGTCAGTGCTGGAAGGTCTCGGTTATGATAGCCACACCATGGATGACGAAGTCATTCTCTACAACAATGCCGCCCGCAAGGTCATCCAGCTCTTTCAGGATGGCTTGACCGACCCTGCCGATATTTCGGAGGAAATGCTGTTCCTGTTCGGCGTTCACAAACATGAACGCGTCAAACCGTGGAAACCGCTGCCGCGTTACGCCATTCAGGGCCTGCCGCCCCTCTACCGGTGATGGACTTGCCGCCCTTTTCGTGGCGGCCTTCAAAATCACCGATGAAAATAACGGCTTGGCAAAAGCCGTATATCAGGCAACACTGAAATTGGGCGTCCCGCGCGCGATCAGGCGCGTCCCGGGAAGCTTGGGTATGGAATGTGCATCCGATGCGTTGCGGGACCATGACCGGTCTTTGCCAGACTTCGGTTGTTTCCCATGCCGGTAAGTTTTGCGTCTGCGTGGAGGTGAGTATGACGTATGACTGGAGCGGCCGCAAAATGCGCCGCATGCGAGCGGCGAAACTGACGATCATCAGCCTCGTCGCAGCTTTCGTGCTGACTGCCCCGATTTTCGCCCATTATTGAGGTTTTCAGCCGCGCGGCAGGGTCATACCGGCTGGCGGATTTCGCTCCGCTTTCTCAACCGGTCCTTCAGCCATTTCTGAACGGGCTGATCGTAATAAACCGTCAGCCACCATGACAGGCACGTCGTGCCGATGAGGAAAACAATGCCGGCCGGCAAAGCGAGGTTTGCCCGGTGTACCGCGGGGATCAGAAGCTCCGTCCAGGCCAGAAGCGGAATGTGCAGCACATAAACCGCGTAGGACGCCGTGCCGAGAAACACCGACACCATTCCCACCCCGCGCCCCGGAACCGTCTTGCTGGCGACGAACAGCAGCAGCGGCCAGACGACGAGGACAATCGCAAGATCGAAGAACGGCCGAAGCTCGCGCGACATCGGCACGGCCAGAATGAAACAAACCAGCAGAAGGCAAAGCGCCGCCTGAAAAGGTTTCAACTGCGGTACGCGATTGCGGAAACGGTAAATCAGCACGCCAGCAAAAAACGAGAAGAACACCCGCCCCATGCCGGCATACATTTCATGCCAGCGAAAACCGGCATGCAAACGGCCGAACTCGGCGGCAGCCACCATCAGCACAAGGGCGCTGACAATGAGCACCGCGGCGGTCTGTTTCGTCGTGGCCCGGACACCGAAGCGGGCGTAAAACGCATTCACCACCAGCTCATTGAAAAGCGACCATGCCGGGCTGACGAGAAACAGCGCGCCGTTCAGGGTGAGGGTGAAGGGTGCCGGCAAAAAGAGCAGCCCCGTTACCAAGGCGAAAGCAAGCTCGCCGGGATCGATGGGACGATGCAGATCGTCGATCGGCGTCGGCAGGCCCAGCGCGTAGAGACAGATAAAATAGGCGGCCATCAGGACCAGCGCCAGCCCATAAAGAGGGTAAAGACGTGCGAAGCGCGCCTTCATGAAAAAGCCCGGCGTAATCGCCCCTTCGACCAGTTTCCGGCTATAGGCATGCGCGAGCACGAAACCGCTGAGCGCAAAAAACAGATCCACGGCGAGATAGCTCGAAGCCGTGCTTTTCCCAAACAGATCCTCGGCATGGCGGTGGACGATGAAAAGGGCGGCCACGCCCCTTATGCCATCGAGCAATATAAAGCGTTCCGGGGACGACTGGACCATGGCATGAGGCTCGGCGTGGCTGACGGATTTGAGGTTCACAGGCAACGAGCTTTACCGCGTTGCGGTTCACCGCTGCCAGTCACAAACTGTTTAACGTGGCGGACGTCCCATATTATTATGGAATACTAACGGGTGATCGACACTCTTTCGCGGCTGCGAAAGGCGTGCTACGTCCGGATGTCATCGATCTTCCGAGCCTTTGACTCTGTGGCCTGTCCTTTCGAAACTTCAGCTTGATTTCGCTTGGATATCTTCGGCGCAAATTCAGATGGGGCGGCGTTCGACGGCAGGCAACTTTCGCGGAGTCTCACCATGTCCACCATTGCAGAACGTATCAGAAAAATCATCGTGGACCAGCTTGGTGCAGACCCTGCCACCATCGTGGACGAGGCCAGTTTTGCTGACGATCTCGGTGCGGATTCGCTCGAGACCGTTCAGATCGTCATGGAAATCGAAGAGGAATTCGGGGTGGAAATTCCAGATTCCGCCGCAAGCACGATCCTGACCGTTGGCGACGCCATCCGCTTCGTCGAAAAAAACAAGGCGTGACCGGCAGGGGGATTTACCCCGCGGACAAAGCCGCGACGGGATCGAGCTTCGACGCGTTGCGCGCCGGCAGATAACCGAAGACAACACCGATCAGCGTCGAGCAGACGAAGGCGGCGATGATCGACGCCGTGGAATAGACCATGGCGAAATTGCTGCTGAAGGCGGAGAAAAGCGCGCCGAAGCCGAGACTGCCCAGCACGCCCAGCGTACCGCCGATAATGCAGACCAGCACCGCTTCGATGAGGAACTGCCGCAGAATATCGGTGCGTCGTGCGCCGACCGCCATGCGCACGCCGATTTCCGACACGCGTTCAGACACAGAAACGAGCATGATATTCATCACCCCGATGCCGCCGACCAGCAGCGAAATCACCGCAATCGCCGCAATCAGAAGGGTCAGTGTCTGCGTGGTGCTGGTGATGGTCTGGCGGATATCGTCGGTGTTGAGAATGTAGAAATCCCGTGTGCCGTGCCGCTGGGTCAGAAGCGTCGTCACCGCCTGTTCGGCGATTGAGGCATCGACATCGTCGGCCACCTGCACCGTGATGCTGCGCAGCGACAGGCTGCCGAGAAAGCGCGACTGGACGGCGGTATAGGGCAGGTAGAGCGACAGATTCTGGCTTGAGCCGAAACCACCCTGTTGCGCCTGCGTGACACCGACGATGCGGGCCGGCACCTTGCCGATGAGAATGACCTGGCCCACAGGGCTGCCGTCGAAATCCGCAAACAGCGATTTGCGGGTATTTTCGTCGATCACCACTTCCTGCGCCTTCTGCGCGACGCTTCCGCCATCGAAAAAGCGGCCCTGCGACAGCTTGGTGCCCTTGGCGACGAAATACCGCTCGCTGACGCCGTTCACCAGCGCATTCGCTTCCTTCGCGCCGAAACGCACCGTGCTGGAGGTCGAGACCGTCGGCGTCACCGCCGCGACATAGGATTGCTTGGCAAGCGCTTCGGCATCGGAAACGACGAGCGTGGTGATCTTGCCCGACCTTATGTCGCCGAAATCCTTGCCGGCGAAGATTTCCAGCGTGTTGGTGCCAAGACTCGATATGTTCTGCAGCACCCGCTGCTGCGACCCCTGCCCCAGCGCCACGACGCTGATGACCGAGGCGATGCCGATGATGATGCCGAGCATGGTGAGAAAGGTGCGCAGCTTGTGCGCCCGCATCGACAGAAGCGCCATGCGCAACGCCTCCCGCAGAGAAGAAACGAGACCCGCGAAACCGGAAGACCCGCCGGAAACGGCAGCGGGTTTGGCATCGTCCTGCGGCACGGGCGTTGCATCCGTCCTACGGTCTGAAATGATCGTGCCGTCGCTGATTTCGATGATCCGCCCGGCGCGTCTGGCAATCGACATATCATGGGTGACGATGATGACGGTACGGCCTTCGGTATGCAGCTCGCCGAGGATGCGCAGCACCTCGTCGCCGCTGGCGCTGTCGAGCGCGCCGGTCGGCTCGTCGGCAAGAATGATCTCGGCACCGTTCATCAGGGCGCGGGCGATGGAAACGCGCTGCTGCTGGCCGCCGGAAAGCTGGCCGGGACGGTGATCGAGGCGTTCCGCCATGCCGAGGCGGCCAAGCAGCCTTGCGGCATTGTGCCTGCGGTCGCCCTGCGTCTTGCCGGCATAGATCGCCGGAATTTCGACATTGCCGAGCGCCGTCAGCTCGGCCAGCAAATGGTATCGCTGGAAGATGAAGCCGAGATTTTCACGCCTGAGCGCCGAAAGCGCGTCGGCATCGAGATTGCCCGTTTCCCGGCCCCTGATGCTGTAGCTACCCGAAGTCGGGCGGTCGAGGCAGCCGAGAATATTCATCAGCGTCGACTTGCCCGACCCGGACGCGCCGACGATCGCCACCATCTCACCGGCCTCAATGGTGAGGTCGATGTTCTTCAGCACGCTGATCGTGCCTTCGCCGGAGGGATAATCCCGCCGCACCGATTTAAGCGAAATCAAAGGTTCAGCCATGGTTCAAAGCCCCATCGGCGGGCCGCCCGGCCCCGGCATGGCGTTTGTGGTGGTGTCGGTGGAACGCTCGCCGGTCACCACGCGCTCGTTTTCGGCAAGGCCGGAACGCACCTCCGCTGTGACCTTGTTGTTCAGCCCGATTTCGACCTTGCGCTCGGAAACCCTGCCATCGGCACCGGCCACACGCACGGCATAGCTACCGTCGCTGTCCATGCTGCCAAGGGCCGCCGAGGGGACGGTCAGCACGTCCTTCGCTTCGCCGAGAACGATATGAACCTCCGCCGTCATATAGGTGCGCAGCTTGCCGTCCGGGTTCGGCACTTCGAACACGCCATTATAATAGATCGCCTCGGAGGACGATGTGCTGGAAGAGGACGAGCTGGAGGATGAAGAGGTCGAGGAACTGAAGCTGGAATCGCTGCGCACCGATTCCGGCGCCGGCTCTATCGAGGCAAGCGTCGCGTCGTAACGCTGCTGCGGCTCGCCGAGCACGGTGAAATAGACCGGCAGGTCCGGCTTGACCCGCGTTACATCCGCCTCGGAAATTTCCGTGCGCACCGTCATCCGGTCGAGCTGGCCGAGGATGACGATGGTTGGCGCGGATTGCGTGGCGTTGACGGTCTGCCCTTCCTGGCTGACGATCGACAGAACCGTGCCTTCGATGGGCGCGGTGATCTTGGTATAGCCAAGATTGGCCTCGGCCGTTTCCACCGCGACCTGCGCTTCCTCGATCTGGGCGTCGATGGCTTCGATCTGCGCCTCGGTGACGGCGAGCGCCGCGATGGCGCTTTCGAAATCGGCGCGGGAGGCGGCGTTCTTCGACACCATCTCCTGCTGACGGGCGAGGCTCTGGCGGTTGAGAACAAGCGTCGCCTGCTTCTCAACCCGCTGCGCCTTCACGTTCGCCAGGGCCGCCTGCGCCGTGCGCAGGCTGTTCGTCTGGGTAACGGAATCGATTTCGGCGATCAGATCGCCCGTCTTGACCGTATCGCCGAGCGCCACCTTGACGGCGGTGATGCGGCCAGAGGCCTGCGCGCCGACCGCGACAAGGCGAACGGGTTTCAGCGTTCCCGTCGCCAGCACCGTCTGCTCGATATCGCCGCGCGTCACCGGTGCGGTGATATAGCCGGGTGTGGCCGCCCGCGTATATTGCAAGGACAGCCAGTAGCCGCCCACAGCGAGAGCGACAACCGCCAGCAATGCGCCTGCCTTGCGTGCCGTTTTCATCTTGATGTCCTGTCCAGCCGGTTCATTCGAAGGAAGAAACCGGCGTCATCTCGTGTTTCACGAGGATGAAACCCCTGTCCGCCTCGATCCATTCATAGGCAGAGGCGGATTTTCGCGCCGCGGCCTTGCGGCAGGTGCTGCGAAGACGTCTGGAATCCGTCTTTTCGCGCTGATCCTTCGCACAGGCGGGCTGACGCCGCTGTTCATCCTGCCGGGATTTGGCCGCCGGCTGTTGCACGGGCTTGTCCTTTGCCACGGCCACCGACCAGGCAAAGCTCAAACCAAAAGCCGTTGCCAGCACCAGATAGAAATATCTCATCATCGTCTTCCTGCTTGAAAATCACGCGGGGGATCGCAGGCGTGCGATCCCCCGGCTCCAGCCGTTGCCGGCTGATTTCCTCCTTTACTGGGGGGCAGATTAAAGGAGGAAACTTCGAATAGTTGCCTCAGCCCCGTTCCGCCTCGGGAACCGGCGGCCTCATATCGCCATGCGGGGGAGCAAAGCCGCCGCGCGCTGCAGGGCCATGACGCGGGCCGGGAGGCGGAGGCGGCATCAGCGCACGCTCGAGTTCGGCAAGCTTCAGCACCTGCTGCGGCGAAAGCTTCGGTTTCAGAGCCGCAACCGCGTCCTGCAGGGCTTTGGCCCTTTCCGCCTTCTGCGCGATGATGCCTGCCAGCTCCTCTCCCGCAAGACGCGGCTCGGGCCTGGCCTTGCCTTCACCCGCCACCGGCGGACGCGGATTGCGCTCCGGACCGGGGGAAACGAGATCGATCAGCGCCGTGGTATAGGCGCGCCATGGACCGAGCTGCTCCGGCGTGACGCCGAGATAGATTTCGGCCGCCGAAAGCTTCGTCGCCAGCCCGAGAACATCCGGGCCGGGCATTCTGCGCATATGGGGCGGCAGCGGCCTTTCATCCGGACCCCGATCCGGGCCGATGTCCGGGCCGAGATCGAGATTGGCGGGCGGCGGCGCAGCCTGTTCGGTCGCCTGGGGTGCGGGCGCATTCTCTTCCGCTGCCTGCGCGGCGGCGGAAACGCCGATAATTGCTGTCGCGATGACGGCGGTGGCCAGTAGCGAGTTTCTCATCTTACCTTCCTTCCGTTTTCCAACATGAAAGGACGATAGGAGCATCGCGTTTCCGGCTTTGGTCCGAATGTTTCCGGGCTGCTTCCGCAAACCGCCTATTTGTAACCGAATGTTGCCAGAACGGCCCCGGAAAGCTTTCGTTGCAAAAATCCGCCGTTTCTTTTCAGCGCTTATGTATAGTGGCATCAAAAGGTTGGACGATATGACGACAGTTTCGGTGACACATATATTGATCGTCGATGACGATCCGGAAATACGCACATTGCTCGCGAAATATCTCGGCTCGCAGGGGTTTCGCGTGTCGATGGCCGCCGACAGGCGTGAGTTCGAGGAAAAGATCGCCAGCTCCGATCCCGATCTCATCGTGCTCGACGTGATGCTGCCCGATGGCTCCGGCCTCGATATCTGCCGCGATCTGCAAGGCCGCCGGCCGCGCACGCCGGTCATTCTCCTGACAGCGCTGAAGGAAGATGTCGACCGCATCGTCGGGCTGGAAATCGGCGCCGACGACTATCTCGGCAAACCCTTCAATCCGCGCGAACTGACCGCGCGCATCAAGGCCGTGCTGCGCCGCGCCACGCCGCAGGAAGCCCCCCGCCCCTCATCCGCCGCCTATGGTTTTGCGGATTTCACCGCCGATCCCGAGCAGCGCTCCGTCATCCGCGCCAGCGGTGAAAAGATCGATTTGACGGGAGCGGAATTCGATCTTCTGAAAGTCTTTCTCGACAGGCCCGGCCGGCTGCTTTCCCGCGATCAGCTTCTCGATCTCACGCAGGGCAAGGATCGCGGCCCGTTCGACCGCTCCATCGACGTGCTGATGAGCCGCTTGCGCAAGAAGCTGGACGCCGACACCCAAACGCCGATCTTCAAGACCGTGCGCAATGGCGGTTACCAGATGACGGTTCAGGTCAAAACCCTGCCGGTGCCGCGATGAGTTCGCTTAAAAACCGCATCACGGCGCTGATGATCGTCTCCATCATCGCCGTCATCGCGCTTGCGACTTTTGTGGCCGACCGGACATTGCAGCCGCCGCCGCCCGACGCCACCATCGAGCCGCTGGCCCGCAGCCTCGCCTTTGCCGTGGCCATGGCCGAGCGCGATCCCTCCCTGCAGCAGCCCGGCTATTTCCAGATCGAACAGAAGCCGCCGGAAGGCGATCTCGACGGCATGCTTTCGGAATTTCTGGAAAAAGCGCTGGCCCGCGTCGGAGAGCCGCGCACCGCGATGGTCATCCGCTCGCCGGGAAACCCTGCCCCCGTGGCGGCTATCGCGCTGGAAAAAGGCGGCTGGCTGGTTGCGGAAATTCCGCATATGGGTCCGCCGCCGGGCGGCTGGAAGATTTTCGGCATGTGGATCGGGCTGATCATTCTCGGCAGCGCCGCCGTTTCGATCTTTGCCGCCAGCAAGATCACCCGCCCGCTCGACATGCTGGAAAATGCCGCCGCCAGCATCGGGCCTGACGGTTCGCTGCCGCACCTGCCGGAAACCGGACCGGGCGAAATCCGCGCCACGGCGCGGGCGCTGAACGAACTCGCCAACCGCCTGAAAGCGGCGATGGAAAGCCGCATGCGCCTCGTCGCCGCCGCCGGCCACGATCTCAGAACCCCGATGACTCGCATGCGGCTGAGGGCGGAATTCATCGAAAACGACGAGGAACGGGCCAAATGGCTGGCGGATCTCGAGGAGCTGGACGCCATTGCCGACAGCGCCATTCTTCTGGTGCGGGAAGAGGTCAGCCAGGACAGCGTCAAGACGATCGACATCGGCACGCTTCTCAGCGAAATCGTCAGCGATGTTTCCGATCTCGGCCATGCGGGCGCACTCGACTTCATCGAGCCGGAAGCCGCCATGACCATCAAGGCGGCCCCGCTGGCGCTCAAGAGAGCCCTGCGCAACCTCATCCTGAATGCCGTTACCCATGGCAAGAAGGCGCATATCGATCTGACCGGAGACGAGAGCGAAATCGTCGTGACAATCAGGGATGAAGGCCCCGGCATTCCGCAGGAATTGATCGGGCGGGTGTTCGAACCCTTCTTCCGGGTGGACCTCGCGCGGCGCAAATCAATCCCCGGCGTGGGGTTGGGTCTTGCCATCGCCAGGGAAATCATCGAGCGCTTCGGCGGCACGATCACCATTGCCAACCACAAGAAACAGGGCCTGATCCAGACCGTGATCTTCGCAAGGGCGGCGTGACGTCACGCCGCTGAAACAGCCTGTGCCTGCGGCTTGGCCAGAAGCAGGCTTTCGGCATAGGCCATCATCAGCGGCCCGACGCCCTTGGCATCGTCGGACACCACCGGCTCGGTCAGATAATATTCCGGCGTTCCATCGCGATAATTGCCCTCAAAGCCGCCAAGGCCCGCGACATGCACGATGCCAGTGAGGCGGGTCACGCCCTCTTCATCGGCTTTCAGCCGCGTTTCAAGAAGCGCCTCAAGCGCGCGGCGACCCGCCGAAAGGGCGGCATTCGCCTCTTCGCCCTGCACGAGCTTCAACCGCACTGCGTGCAGCAAGGCATAGGCAAACATGGCCGAGGCGGATGTTTCCTCGTAATTGTCCTCAAGGCCCGGATTGTCGAGAACCTGCATCCAGAGGCCGGCCTCGGTCTGCCGTGCGATGATGCCGGCCAGAAGCAACTGCGTCTTGTTGCGAAGCGCCGCCGTCGCGCCGTCATCCGGCAGGATGGCCAGCGCGTCCACCAGCGCCATGGCGAGCCAGCCGACCGCACGCGCCCATATGGCGGGAGACTTGCCGCTTTGAGGATCGGCCCAGCGCTGGCTGCGGCTGTGGTCGTAACCATGGGCATAGAGCCCACCGCTATCCTCCGTCGCCGCGAGCGCCGCTGAAAACTGCCGCAGCGCATCGTCGATCAGTTCCGCCCGGCCCGTCGCCCGCGCATATTCGATCTGGAAAGGAAGCCCCATATAAAGCCCGTCCAGCCAGACCTGATGCGGATAACGCTTCTTGTGCCAGTAATTCCCGGCTGCGATGCGCGGATGGCTGCGCAGTTGCCCCGCCAGATGTTCCGCCGCAGCGAGGTAACGCGGATCGCCCGTTTCCGCCGCAAGGGGAAAGAGGATACGGCCGGCGAGGATATGGTCGATATTATATTCCTGCGGATCGTAACCGGCGAGCGTGCCGTCTGGCGCTATCTGCGCATCGGCCAGACGATGCAGATGATCGTTCCAGCGCGCTTGCCCGGTCGCCTCGAACAGCTGCTGCAGGCCGCGATAGACACATCCATCCTCATAACACCAGCTTCCGCCCTTGTAATGTTTATAGCGATTGGAGAATTGATCAAAATATTCAGTGGCTTTCATCGGTTTTCTCAATCGGAATCTGACACAATGGAAACGGAAGCGTCGCTCAACAGGGCGGGATTATCGCAGACTATATGCGCCTGCTCGAAAACAATCGCCTCATGGCGCATGGGACGCACCCGGTCGGCCATGATCGGCGGCGTTGCGATGGCCGAAGGATCGCGCGAGACGATGGTGAGATTGCGGATGGCGATGTTGCGGATGGGCGCTTCGGGAAGGCCGAGAAAAGCGCCGGCGGCATGGGATAGGTTGCGAATTTCGACGTCCTCCACGCTAATGCCGTCGATAAAGGGCGTGCCGCCATCGACCGATGCCGGGTTTCGCGACTGCACCCAGTCATCATGTCCATCGGCATCGCAATGGTAATGGGCATTGGCGGAAAGCGCGGTCTGCACGCCATCCAGCAGCACGCGGCGCATGGCGATATTGCTGACGGTGCCGCCGCGCCCGCGCCGTGTCTTGAGACGTAGACCGCGATCCGTGCCGACCATGTCGCAATCCTCGACCGCCACATCATGTACACCGCCGGACATTTCCGAACCGATCACCAGCCCGCCATGGCCGCGCTGCATCAGGCAGTGGCGCACCCGAATGCCTCGCGTTTCCGCGAGATGATCGTCCTCGCCATCGGGGCCGCGCTTTCCCGCCTTCACCGCGATGCAATCGTCGCCGACGGAAAAGCGCACGCCTGATATTGTGACGTTACGGCAGCTTTCGGGGTTGAAACCGTCGGTGTTCGGGCTGTCATGGGGTGCGACGATGCTGAGGCCGGCGGCGATCAAGTCTTCGCAGCCCTGCGGATGGATCGTCCAGGAGGCGGCGTTTCGGATGGTGAAACCGAGCAGGTTTGTCTTCCGGCAGGAAACGAGATGCAGGCCGCGCGGCCGGCGCGCGCCGTCGCGGGTTTCTTTCGGCCAGCTCCACCAGTCGCCGCTGTCGCCCGAACCATCGAGAACGCCCCTGCCCTCGATGATGAGATTGTCTGCCGCGATGGCATGAACCGGCGCGGCGAAGCAGGCATCCGGCAAGCCTTCCCAGCTTCCGAGCATACGGCCTGCCTCATCGCGGGCAGGCAGGATCGGCCAGCCCCGGCGGGTGGAGGGCGCACGCAGCACGGCTCCTTCGGCAAGGTGGAAGGTCATGTTGCTTTTCAGGCGAACGGGAAAGGCTGTCCAGACACCGGCCGAGAGACGCAGCGTGCCGCCGTGCGGTACCGCAGCCACGGCCCTTTCCAGCGCTTGCGCATTGGCGCGCGCGCCCTCTTCATCATCGAGCGCAACATCCGGCATCAGGGAAAATTCCGCAGCCTCGACAAGCCCGGCACAGGGGGCGGTTCTGAACTCCAGCCGCCCGAACCCCTCCGCTTCGAAGACATAGCGGGTATCCGGGGAGAGATCATGCAGCAGCGTCACCACGGTCGCGGTTTCACCGCGCCGCTCGCCGCCATCCGGCGACGTCAGACGCCATGCCGTTTTGGACGGAAGGAAATAGCGAGCGCCGGGAGCGGCAAGGCAAAGCGCTGCCGTTCGCGCCGAAGACGCGATGATAAGGGGTTGGTTCATGCTCTTTTCTCGTCTTTGGTGCCTGTCCGGCCAAACCCTTGGCGGACATGCCTCACATCATCCGGCAGCCGGATAGGGAGCCCGCCGCCATGCAGGCGGCGGCGGGCCATTGTCGTCAATCGAATTTGGCAAGAACATCGTTGGTCGTATCGATGATCTGCTCGGCGGCCTCTTCCGCCGTCAACTGGCCATAGGCATATTCCTCAAGCGTATCGATGAAGCCCGAGCGGATTTCAGGATGTTCGTTGAAGGGTGACACCACCGGTCCCGATGCCGCCATGACGATGGCGTTGGCGGCCCGCACTTCCGGCTCGCCCTTGTCCCCCAGACGCGCCGCCGCAGCCTTCGAGGCAGGCAGGCCGCGTGACGTGCCGAGCGCATCGATGCCCTCAGGTTCGTTCAGCAGGCAGTTCAGGATTTGGGCGGCCGCTTCCGGGTTCCTGGAGTTTTTCGAGATCGAAAACACCATGGAAGGCTTGCGATAGACGCCTTCGGTCACGGCATCGGCAAGCTTCAGCATCGGGACCGGTTTCAGAACCTGTCCTTCCTTGAGCGGATCGGCATATTTCGAATAGGTCGAATCCCATTCATAGGAACCGGCAATCCGGCCTTCGGACCAGGACGGCTTTTCATAGAGATTGACGTTACCGTCGGCCGCTTCCTCTTTCTGCGAGCGGATGGAGCCGGTTTCGACCAGCTTGCCGACGAAAGAGATACCCTCGGCAAGCTCCTCCGGCGTCCAGGCCACGCGGTTGGTCTTGGGATCGACCAGATCCTTGCCGGTCTTCTGCACGACAGCCAGTGTCACCAGAAGCTGGGCCGTCTCCTTCACGGCATTGAAGGTGTAATAGTCCTTGCCGAGCTTTTCCTTGATGGTCTTGGTTGCCGCAAAGAACTCGTCCCAGGTCTTCGGAATTTCCACGCCGGCCTTTTCGAAGGTGGTGGCGTTGAAGAAAAAGACGCGGCCGGTGGTGGAAACGGAAAGCCCCTGCAGCACGCCGTTCATCGAACCGGCGTCCAGATCGCTCTCGGCCCATTGCGAAAGATCGAGCGGCTTCAGCTGGCGCAGATCGGCAAAACCTTCGCCGTTCTTCGAAAACAGCGACAGCCAAGGCCAGTTGACCTGAACGATATCGGCCTCCGTCTTGCCCGCCATCTGCGTGGTGAGCTTTTCCAGATAGCCATCGAAGCCGGTGAATTCGCCCTTGACGGTGTGGCCGTATTTCTCGCCGCAGGCGGCAATCGCCTTCTGGGTGGCGACGTGGCGGCTTTCGCCGCCCCACCACGACATGCGCAGTTCCGCAGCACCCGCCGCAGGGGCCGTCGCCATCGCCACATAAGCGGCGCCGGCGAGCATCGCCATCATTCCTGTCATCGTCTTCATTGTTCTTCTCCTCCTCGAAAAATCAGGCACGTCCGTCCCCTCCTCACAGCGAGACGTTGCGACCGTCGGCCTTGTCGAAAATATGCAGCTTCTCCGGGTCCGGCTTCAGCCGCAGGATGCCGTCGCGCCCAAGCGCCTCGAATTCGGCCGCGCCAACGACGCTGACGACTTTCTGGCCGCCGAGATCGGCGTGCAGATAGACCTCGTGGCCCATGAATTCCGCATTGGTGAGTTTCGCCTGCAGCGCCGGGCCATCCGTCTCCCCCGCCAGCGCAAGATGCTGCGGGCGGATGCCTATGACGGCGTTTGCGGGTCTGGCCGATAGCCGTTGTTCCAGATGCGTACCGATCGGCAGCCGCTGGCCGGCAATGACGAACTCCGCGCCCTCAATTGCCACATCCACCAGGTTCATTTCCGGCGTGCCGATGAAGCCGGCGACGAAAAGATTGGCGGGATGGTTATAAAGCTCCTTCGGTGTCGCGACCTGCATGATGCGACCCGCCTGCATGACGCAGATACGGTCGCCCATGGTCATGGCCTCCGTCTGGTCATGGGTGACGTAAATCACCGTCGAGGACAGGCCTTCCGCCTTCAGCTGACGGTGCAGATCGGTGATGCGCACCCGCATGGAGGCCCGCAGCTTGGCATCGAGATTGGACAGCGGCTCATCGAACAGGAACACGCCGGGCTTCTTGATGAGCGCGCGGCCCAGCGCCACACGCTGCGCCTGTCCGCCGGAAAGCTGTTTCGGCAGACGGTCGAGCAGCGGCTCGATTTCGAGAATGCGCGCGACATTGTCGATTGCCTTTTCGATCTCTGGCCTGGCGACACCGGCGATCTTCAGGCCGAAGGCGAGATTGCCGCGCACCTTCATATGCGGATAAAGCGCATAATTCTGGAAGACCATGGCGATGGAGCGCTTGCCGGGCGGCAGGTCGTTGACGCGCTGGTCGCCGATCAGGATTTCGCCGCCGGTGATTTCCTCCAGCCCCGCCACCATGCGCAGCGTCGTGGATTTGGCGCAGCCGGAGGGACCGACAAACACCATGAACTCACCATCCTCCACATCGAGATTGATGCCGTGCACGGCCTTGAAGCTGCCGCCATAGACTTTTTCGAGATTTTTAAGTTGAACGCTTGCCATTTTCAGCCCTTGACCCCGCCAGACGAGATCCCTTCAATGAAATACCGTTGCGCCGCGAAGAACACGATCAGCGCAGGCGCGATCGTCAGCACCGACATCGCCAGGATGCGGTTCCATTCGAAGGCTTCGGTGGTGTCGATGGAGAGTTTGAGCGCGAGGCTCACCGGATATTTGTCGACCGAGGACAGGTAGATCAGCGGCCCGAGAAAGTCGTTCATCGTCCACATGAACTGGAACAGACAAACCGAGATCAGCGCCGGCGCCAGCATCGGCACGACGATGTAAATCAGCGTCTGCAGGCTGTTGGCGCCATCCACCCGGGCGGCCTCTTCCATGTCCGATGGCAGCGAGCGCAGGAACTGCACCAGCATGAAGACGAAAAAGGCATCGCCGGCGAGCGCCGATGGCACCCAGAGCGGCAGGAAACTGTCCAGCCAGCCGAGATCGCGAAACAGGATATATTGCGGAATGCGGGTAACGACATTCGGCAGCAGCAGGATGGCGATGACAGAACCGAACAGGATTTTCTTCAGCGGAAAATCGAAGCGGGCGAAGGCATAGGCCGCCATGGTGCAGGAAATCGCCGTGCCGATGACTTTCGGCAGGATGATCAGGAACGAATTCCAGAAGAACCGACCGAACGTATAGGGCGTCGAGGTTTCCCAGCCGCGAATATAACCGTCCAGCGTCGGGTTTTCGGGGATGAAGCCCGCGCCGGAGAAGATTTCCGAATTGGTCTTGAAACTTGCGCCCACCAGCCAGATCAGCGGGTAGAGCATGATGAGGCCGACCGCGAAGAGAAGCACGTAGCGGACCGAGGTGGAGACGAGTCTCAGCCGCGCCCGACGGGCCGCCTGCATGTCGTTTAGGGTTGCGATATCGGTCATGGCATCAGTTCCGCTTGTCGCCGGCGTAATAGACCCACTTCTTCGAGGACCAGAAGGCCACGAGGGTCAGCACGGTGATGATGGTGAAGAGCACCCAGGCGATGGCGGAGGCATAGCCCATGTTGAACTTCTTGAAAGCCTCGTCATAGATGTAAAGAGGCAAGAGATAAGTGGACTTCAGCGGTCCGCCCTGGGTGATGATGTAAGGCCCGTTGAACTCCTGGAATGCCTGAACCATCTGCATGATGAGGTTGAAGAAGATCACCGGCGTCAGAAGCGGCAGCGTGATGAAGAAGAAGGTTCTCACCTTGCCCGCGCCATCGATGGCGGCGGCCTCGTAAAGCGACTTGTCGATGGATTGCAGGGCGGCGAGAAAGATCACCATGGCCGAACCGAACTGCCAGCAGCGCAGCAGCGTGATGGTGAAAAGCGCGTTGCCCGGATCGCCGAACCAGTCCACCGGCGACAGGCCGATGGCGGCCAGCGCCATATTGGCAAGCCCCTCGCTTGCGAAGATATAGCGCCACAGAACCGCAATCGCGATGGAGCCGCCGAGAATGGACGGCACGTAAAAGGCGGTGCGGAAGAAGTTGATGAATTGCAGCTTGTAATTGAGTATGGCCGCAATGAACAGCGCGAAGGCAAGCTTCAGCGGCACCGTCAGAAACACGTAGAACAGGGTAACGTTCAGCGATTTCATGAAGGTGCGGTCGCGGGTGAACAGCCGCTCGTAATTGGCCAGCCCCGCCCAGCTGGGATCGCTCATCAGATCGTAACGGGTGAAGCTGAGATAGAGCGAGCCGAGAAACGGGATGGCCGTAAAGACCAAAAGCCCGACGATATAAGGCGTCAGATATCCCAGCCCGAGGAAGCGCTGAGATTTCATAATGCTCCTCCCCGCGTCCCAGTGGAACGCGAATGACAGAATACAATTTCGTACAAGTGATTCTCCCGGAACGGCCGGCGGCGGGCGCATGATGGCGCAGTCTCTCGCCGCGACCGATCTCCTCCCTCATTGATACGGCGCATAAAAGCAATTTATGCGGTGACAAAACCAAATTTCCGCGCCAAGGTGAATTAACAAAGACGAGGAAAAAGATGGACGAAATCGAAGGTGGCATTCTGTCGTCCGTTCCGCCTGCGGCGCTCAACCTCAACCTGACGCGCGCAACGATCAAGATGGAGCATTCGCGCACCTGGCAGATCGACAAATCCAATCAGGTGGACGACCTCATCATCTGCCTGGAAGGGCGCGGGCATTATCTCGTCGATGGCGAGGCGCGGGTGCTGGAGCCGGGTGACGCCATGCTGATTTTCCGGGGGCAGCGCTTTGTCGGCTGGAACGAGCAGGCCGTCACCTATCGCGGGGTGGCGCAGCATTTCACGCTGGATATTTACGGCCGCCACAACCTGATCGCGCAGATGGACCTAAAGCCCAAAGTGAGGCTGAGCCGCTGGCCGCTGCTGGAACCGCTGGTGCGCCACTACCGGCAGAGCGCCCCACCCTCCTCCGTCACGCTTGGCCAGCATCATCTTTTCATGGTGCTTCTCATCGCCTTCATCGACGACGCCTTCCTCGGATGGGTCGACCGGCCGAGTTTCCAGCCGGAGGGGACGGAAGGCCTCGACCTTGCGGTGATGAAGGCGATCACCATGATTTCGGCCAATCCGCTGGACCCCGACATTGCCGGCCGGGCGACCGAGGCGGCTCCCTATAATCGCGATTATTTTCTGCGCGAATTTCAAAAACGCGTCGGACGAACCCCGCGTAAATATCAGGAGTTCAAACGCATGGAACGCGCCATGCATTTTCTCGAGGCGGGGCTTTCGGTCTCGGCGGCGGCCGCCGAAGTGGGGTATGGCGACCCCTATTATTTCTCGCGCATGTTCAAACGGACATTGGGGTTAAGCCCGCGCGACCATATGAACCGCATACGCCGCAGCCGGCACGGCAATCTCATGGCCTTTGACGAACACGAGCAGCAAAGGCTGCTTGCCACTGAAACGGAAAAGGCCCCGGCATAGCGGGGCCTTCTCGTTTGAAAGCGCTGGAATTACCGGAACAGTGACGGCAACCACAGGGACAGCGACGGAATATAGGTGACGGCAAGCAGCACCGCGATGCTGGCCCCGAAGAACGGCCAGATCGTCCGCATCGCTTCCCGTATCGATATGCCGCCGACCGCGCAGCCGACGAAAAGCACCGTTCCGACCGGCGGCGTGTTGAGCCCGATACCGGCGTTCAGGATCATCACCACGCCGAAATGCACGGGGTCGATGCCGAAGGCCTTCACGACGGGCAGAAGCACCGGCGTGGAGATGATGACCATCGGCGCCATATCCATGAAGGTGCCGAGCAGCAGCAGGATGACATTGATGACAAGCAGCACGATGATCGGATTGTCCGAAATCGCGCTGATTGCGGCAATCATCAGCGTCTGCACCTGCAGGAAGGCCATCAGCCAGCCGAAGGACGCCGCCGTGCCGATGACCAGCAGAACCATGGCCGTCGTCCGCACCGCGCCCATCACCGCCTCCACGAAACCGCTCCAGTCCAGCTCGCGATAGACCAGCATCGCAACGAGGAAGGCGTAGAGAACCGCGATGCAGGAACTTTCCGTCGCAGTGAAGATGCCCGAACGCACGCCGCCGAAGATGATGCCGATCAACAGGATGCCGGGGAACGAAGCCAAGAGATAATACATCAGCTTCGAGAAGCCCGGGAACGGCTCGGAAGGATAACCCTTGCGCCGGGCAACGATATAGGCCGTCACCATCAGCGCCGCTGCAAGCAGGAAACCCGGAACGATGCCGGCGGTGAAGAGATCGGCCACCGAAACATTGCCGCCCGCCGCAATCGAATAAAGGATCATGTTATGCGAGGGCGGTATCATCAGCGCGATGATGGCCGCATTGACCGTGACATTGACCGCATAGTCCCTGTCATAGCCGCGCTTGGCCATCTGCGGGATCATCAGCCCGCCGACGGCCGAGGCATCGGCCACGGCCGAACCGGAAATGCCGCCGAACAGCGTCGAGGCCACGATATTGACCTGGCCGAGACCGCCGCGCAGGTGTCCCACGAGACCGGCCGCAAAGCGGATGAGGCGATGGGCGATGCCGCCGCGCACCATCAGGTCGCCGGCGAAGATGAAAAATGGTATCGCCATCATCGCAAACACGTTCATGCCGGAATTCATCTGCTGGAACACGACAATGGGCGGCAGGCCGAGATAAAGAACCGTGGCGAAAGAGGCAATGCCGAGGCAAAATGCTATCGGCGTGCCGATCAGCATCAGCAGGGTGAAGACCCCGAAGAGAATGGTGTAAGCCATCTACGCTGCCTCCTGCACGATCACATCGGCCGCAATCTCCTCGCCAATGGCGAGATCGACGAAACGTTCAGCCGCAAACAGCGCGATGAGGAAACCGCCGCCGATCAGCGGGAAGAAATCCGTGCCGCCCGGCCAGCCGAGAACCGGGATCGTCGCCGTCCATGTGCCCATGGAAAGCGAGGTGCCATACCAGGCCATGCCGGCGCCGAAGAAAAAGATCAGGGCAAGGCTGGTAAGGTCCATTCCCTTCTGCACGCGTGGCGGCATCATGTAGCGCAATATATCCAGCCCCAGATGCACGCTTTCGCGCACGCCCACTGCCGCACCCAGCATGATGAACCATGACATGAGATGCAGCGACAGCGGCTCCGACCAGCTGGGTGAATCGTTCAGAATATACCGCGCAAAGACCTGCCAGCCGACGATAAGCGTCATGGCGATCATGCCGATACCGGCAATGTAAAGCGACGCGTGACTGAGCGCGCCGAGAAAGGGGCGAATGGCCCGCATGAAATTTCGCATTGTCCGTTCCTCCGCGTCAACGGCGACAAAAGAAAACCGGCCCTGTTCACAGGGCCGGTTTTCCGCGCATTACTTGACCGCTTTCACCCGTTCCAGAAGGTCTTTCATCTTCGGATCGGTGACGAACTTGTCGTAGACGGGACCCATCGCGGCAGCGAATTCCTCCTTGTTGACCTTGATGACATTGACGCCGCCGGCGCGGACCTTTTCTTCCGACGCCTTTTCGCGGGCGCTCCAGAGTTCACGCATCTTGCCGACGGAATCCTTGGCCGCCTGACGCAACAGCTTCTGATCTTCCGGAGAGAGCTTGTCGTAAGAGACCTTGGAAATGACGAGGATTTCCGGGTTCAGCGAATGTTCCGTCAGGGAGTAGTTCTTCGCAACCTCGTAGTGACGGGCGGATTCGTAAGAGGGCCAGTTGTTTTCCGCACCGTCGACGACGCCGGTTTCAAGCGAGGAATAGACCTCGCCCATCGGCATCGGCGTCGGGTTGGCGCCAAAGGCCTGCATCATCGAAATCCATAGATCCGACTGCTGCACGCGGATTTTCAGGCCCTTCAGGTCCGCGAGTTTTTCAATGGGCTTTTTGGTGGTGTAGAAGGACCGCGCGCCGGAATCGTAAAAGGCGAGACCGATGAGGCCGTGCGGTTCGAAAGCCGCCAGAACCTCATCGCCGATCGGGCCGTCGACCGTGTTGTGCATGTGTTCCGTCGAGCGGAACAGGAAAGGCAGGCCGAGGACGGTGGTTTCCTTGACCAGATTGTTGAAGGGCGCGGCATTGACGCGGTTCATGTCGATGACGCCGAAGCGGGTCTGCTCGATGGTATCCTTCTCGCCGCCGAGAACGGAATTGTTCATGACCTGTATCTTGATCGGCCCTTGGTGCGCTCGGCCAGAAGCTCGCCCATATATTTTACGGCTTCGACCGTCGGATAACCGTCGGGATGAATATCGGCCGAACGCAGGGTGATTTCCTGCGCCTTGGCGGAAACACCGGCGAGCGCGATCCCCATCGCGACGCACATCATGCTTGCAATCTTTTTCATGCTTTCCTCCTCCATTGTTGAAACGATCCAGCCCCTCCAAGGCTATCGGACCGATTTTTTCACGCCCATCCGGGCCGGCATGCAAAGACCTTTCACTTTAAAAGGATGATGGGGACCTCCCTTCCCCAGCCATCCCGGATTGACCTATGCCGCCGTGACTGGCGGCAGCTTGAACAGCGCTTCCGGATTTTCCACCAGCGCACGGTGGCGCGCCGCCTCATCCGGCAGCCAGCCGAGTATGAGTTCCGCAAGCCGGGCATCGTCGGGATAGGCCGCCGTCTCGCGGATGGAATTATGCGGCCAGTTGGTGCCCCAGACGATGCGCTCCGGCGCATGGGCGGCGATGACGCGCGAAAAGGCGGCGACGTCCTCATAGGGCCAGCTCTCGCGCGAACTTTCGTAAACGCCGGCGAACTTGAACCAGAGATTGCCGCGGTCGATGAGTTTCAGAAGCGCCGCCATTTCCCGGCCATCGGTTCTGATGCCCTTGAAGAACTTGCCGTGGTGATCGAACACCCAGCGCGAGCGGATGTTCTGAAGGCGCGGCAGGTGATCGAGCAGCGTATTGCCGTCGAATTGCACCGCCACCATCCAGTCGGCCGCATGCGCGCGCTCGTCCACGGCTTCCAGCTCGGACAGGTTTACCGCACCGCCCGGCAAATCCATGATACGCGCACCGACGGCCCCTGCGGCGGCAAGCTTTTCCACGTCCTTTTCGGTCGTGCCGGCATCGATGATGACCACCGCGCGGGCCGCCTCGCCCATTTCCGCGACACAGGCGAGTGTGTTGCCGTTGTCGCGCTGATGGGCGTTGCCCTGGGTGATGATGACCCGGTCGATGCCGAGCCATTGCATGAGGCTGCGATAATCCTCCGGTCCGGGCAGAGCGCCCGGCGGCAGGCCCGGTCCACCCGGCAGGGCGGGATAGTGGCGCAGATAGAGATGCATCTGCGTATCGACGGCGCCTTTCGGGAAAGCGGGCCGAGGCGCTGTGCCGCTCAGTTTTCTGACAAGTTCGCTCACGGGTCTGGCATCCTGAATTCAATCAATGCATCGCGGTTGATCTCTATTCCGAGGCCGGGGCCGTTCGGGATCGTGACGACGCCGTTTACCGCCTCTATCGGCTCGCTCAGCACAGCCTGCCGGAACGGATTATAGGTGCGGTCGAATTCCATGATCGGCTCTATGGGATTGACCCGCACCGGATCGGGCGTCATCGCCGCCATGAATTGCAGGGCTGCCGCAATCTGTACGCCGGTGCCCCAGACATGCGGCACGATGCGCACGCCGTGCAACGTCGCGAGCGCCGCAATCTTCTGCGTTTCGGAAAAACCGCCGCAGCCGCAGAGATCGGGCTGGAGAATATCCACGGCACCGGCGGAAAGCGCCTGCCACATGCCATAACGCCCGTGCCAGGTCTCGCCGCCCGCAACCGGGATCGGCTGGCCGGCCCGCACCCGGGCATAGGCATCGAGCTGTTCGGGAACCACCGGCTCTTCGAACCAGTCGATACCATAATCGGCGGCGCGGTTGCCGAGCGCGATGGCTTCGGTGACGGTGTAGCCGTGATTGGCGTCGATCATCAGCCGCATATCCGGCCCAATCGCCTCGCGCACGGCGGCGATGACGCGGAGGTCCTCCTCGATACCGAAGCCGATCTTGATCTTGCAGGCATGAAAGCCGTCCGCCCGGCGCTCCGCCATCTCCGACGCATTGTCGGAAACGCGGTCGACGCCATCGCGCTTGAAGCTGCCGGTGGCATAGGCCCGCACGCTTTCGCGCCAGCGCCCGCCGAGCAGCATCGAGATGGAAGCACCGTAGTGCTTGCCCTTGATGTCCCACAGCGCGATATCGATACCGGACAGGGCCGTGAGGCTGAGGCCGCGCTGGCCCTGATCGCGCAGGGCATTATAAAGCACGGCCCAGATCTTTTCGGTCTGGCGCGGGTCCTGGCCGATGAGCCAGCCTGAGTAAGCCTGAACCACGGCGGCGTTGGGCCGCGCCGGGCCGAGGCATTCGCCCCAGCCGACGGTTCCGTCGTCGCATTCGATTTCCACCAGAATATGGGCGCGGCGATCAAAACGCATGGATGCGCTTTCGAACGGCGTGTCCAGCCGATGTTCGAGCAGATGCGTGCGCACCGCTGTGATCTTCATGGCTCCCCTCCCGCTTGTCTCGATCAGGCCTCCAAATCAGGCTTTGCGCTTGTGCGTGCCGATCAAGGCGTCGAGCATGCCGATTTCCTCATTGGTCAGGTCCTTCAGCGGCGCGCGCACCGGACCGGCGTTGAAGCCCTGCAGGCGGACGCCGGCCTTGACGGCGGAGACGGCATAACCCTTGGCGCGGTTGCGGATCGCCATGAACGGATAGAAGAATTCCGTCAGGATACGCTCGCAGGTGGCGCGTTCGCCGGCACGCAGGGCGGCGTAGAACTCATTGGCAAGGCCCGGCACGAAGTTGAAGACAGCCGAGGAATAGGTGGTAAAACCGGCGCCGAGATAGGCTTCGGCAAACAGTTCCGCCGTCGGCATGCCGCCGAGATACATCAGGCGGTCGCCCATCTTGGCGGTGATCTGGCGAACGAGACCAATATCGCCGGTGCCGTCCTTGAAGCCGACGAGGTTCGGGCATTCGTCGCAGAGACGCGCCAGCGTATCGGCCTGCAGCACGGAATTGTCACGGTTATAAACCATGACGCCGATGCCGACCGACTGACACACCTTCTTGATGTGGGCGTAAAGGCCTTCCTGCGGCGCATCGATGAGATAATGCGGCAGAAGCAGGATGCCGTCCGCGCCGACCTTTTCGACCGAGCGGGCGATATCGACGGCGATCTCGGTGCCGTAACCGCAGCCGGAAACGATGGCGGTTTCACCGGCCACGTCCTTGGCGGCGGAAACGATGGTCGGAATTTCATCCGGCTTCAGCGAGAAGAACTCCCCCGTGCCGCCGGCGGCAAACAGCACCGGCGCCTTGTAACCGGCAAGCCATTCGACATGCGCCCTGTAACTGTCCTGAGCGAAACGGCCCTCGGAATCGAAATGGGTGACCGGGAAAGACAACAGGCCGGAACCGAGCGCCGCCTTGATTTGTTCAGGGTTCATGTTTGGTATTCCTTTGCAAATTCATTGACTGGAAGCCACCTAACCCGGTTGCCGCATGCTTGTCAACAATTCATCATACATGTTGTATGATGAATTGTTGAAATCTGTAACAGATCAGCGCGCCAGCCAGCCGCCATCGACATTGAGAATGGCGCCATGCACGTAATCCGCCGCCGGCGAGGCAAGGAAAACCGCCGCCCCGGCTATATCGTCGGAATGGCCCCAGCGGCCGGCCGGAATACGCTCGAGAATGGCCTTGTTGCGGGCCGCATCCGCACGCAGCGCCTCGGTATTGTTGGTTTCGATGTAACCGGGCGCAATCGCATTCACATTGATGCCCTTCGCCGCCCACTCATTCGCCAGAAGCTTGGTGAGGCCGGCGACGCCATGTTTCGCCGCCGTATAGGACGGCACGCGAATACCGCCCTGAAAGGAGAGGAGCGAAGCGATATTGACCACCTTGCCGGACCGGCCTTTCGCCAGCAACTCTTTCGCAAAAGCCTGGGTGGTGAAGAACAGTGCCTTGAGATTGACGTCCATCACCTCGTCCCAGTCGAGTTCGGAAAACTCGACGGAATCGGCACGGCGGATAATGCCGGCATTGTTGACGAGAATATCGAAACCGGTGCCGGCAAAACTGTCCTTCGCCGCCAGCGGATCGGCAAAATCGATAGACAATGCGCTGGCCTTGCCGCCGTCCCTGGCGATCATCTCCAGCGTTTCATCCGGCGCGCGGCGGGCGGCGCAGACCACCTCCGCGCCGGCAGCAGCGAGCCCCACCGCAATCGCCTGGCCAAGCCCCGTATTCGCGCCGGTGACGAGCGCCTTACGCCCCTGAAGCGAAAAGGGATTCTTCATTTCAAATCCCCCGGCTGGATGAAGTCCATGTCGGTGTAATCGACATTGTCTCCCGCCATGGCCCAGATGAAGGTGTAAGAACCGATGCCGGCGCCGGAATGGATGGACCAGGGCGGGGAAATCGCACCCTCTTCATTCGAAATGAACAGATGCCGGGTTTCCTGCGGCTCACCCATCAGATGCAGCACGCGCGACTTCTCATCCATGCCGAAATAGAGATAGGCCTCCATGCGGCGATCGTGAATGTGGGAAGGAATGGTGTTCCAGACGGAGCCGTCCTCCAGCGTGGTATAACCCAGCACCAGCTGGCAGCTTTCCATGACCAGCGGATGGATGAACTGGTTGATGGTGCGCTTGTTGGAGGTTTCGGTCGCGCCGAGCTTGACCTCCTTGCTATTGGCCAGCGTCACGAGCTTTGCCGGCAGGCTGCGATGCGCCGGGCAGGAGGTGATGTAGAATCGCCCTGCCCCGTCAAAGGTCACCGCACCGCTGCCTGCACCGAGATAAAGCACGTCGCCGCTATTGAGGGTATAGGTCTCGCCGCCGGTGCTGACCGTGCCGGTCTCGCCGATATTGACGATGCCCATCTCACGCCGGTCGAGGAAGGACGGCGTTTTGGTCTCTTCCACCTTGTCCAGCGTCAGCGGTGCACCGTTCGGCACCGCGCCGCCCATCACGAAGCGGTCATAATGGGTGTAGATCAACCTGATTTCGCCGGAACGAAACATGTCGTTGGCGAGGAAATGCCGGCGGAGCCCTTCGGTATCCAGCGTTTTTGCATATTCCGGGTTCACGGCCTGCCTTGTTTCGACGGTCAACATCAAACTCATCCTTCATGATTGTTGCGTATGGCACATAATATATGTTATCCGCTTTTTGTACGATCTGTATGACAAGGTCAAGAGGCATAGGCATATCTCGACCACGCCAGGGACGTGCGACACTGAGGGAGAATGGCAATGAAACGGCTTCTTGTTACCGGTGCTGCGGGCCAGCTTGGCCGCGTCATGCGCAAACGCCTTGCATCGATGGCCGAGACCATTCGCCTTGCCGATCTCGCCCCGCTCGATCCGGCAGGCCCGAATGAGGAATGCATGCAATGCGACCTTGCGGATGCAGACGCCGTGGATGCCATGGTTGCCGGTTGCGACGGCATCGTTCACCTCGGCGGCATATCGGTGGAGAAGCCTTTCGAACAAATCCTTCAGGGCAACATCATCGGGCTTTATAATCTCTACGAGGCCGCCCGCGCCCACGGCCAGCCGCGAATTGTTTTCGCCAGTTCCAACCATACGATCGGCTATTATCCCCAGACCGAGCGGCTTGGTCCCGACGTTCCCTTCCGCCCGGACGGCCTCTACGGCGTTTCCAAATGTTTCGGCGAAAACCTCGCCCGCCTGTATTTCGAGAAATTCGGACAGGAGACGGCGCTTGTGCGCATCGGCTCCTGCACCCCGGAACCCAACAATTACCGCATGCTGTCCACATGGTTTTCGCATGACGATTTCGTGTCGCTGATCGAGGCGGCGTTCCGCGCACCCGTGCTCGGCTGTCCGGTCGTCTGGGGGGCATCCGCCAACGATGCGAGCTGGTGGGACAATTCGCATCTCGGCTTTCTGGGATGGAAACCGAAGGACAATGCCGAGGCCTTCCGGGAACACATCGCCCGGACAGCTCCCAAGCCGGACCCGAGCGACGCGGTAGTCCGCTTTCAGGGTGGCGTGTTTGTCGACAACCCGATCTTCAAGGAGACGTGAAATGTCGCACGGACCTTTCCCGCTAAAAAGGCGGGATTGCATGCCAGGCCGCGAATGACGTATCGAGGAACGGTGCACGCAACCGACATTTTTTAGAACGGCGACCAAGATGACAAAAGCGACAAGCTCCGAACCGGCAGCTCCACAAGGCAGAACGCTTGTGGTGAAGGTTTCGGAGGAACTCCGCAGCCAGATCGCCAAGGGCCGTTACAAGACGGGCGAACGCCTTCCCTCCGAAGCGCAGATGACGCAGGAATTCGGTGTCAGCCGTACCGTGGTGCGGGAGGCAATCGCCTCGCTGCGATCCGACGGTCTGGTCGAGCCGCGTCAGGGCGCGGGTGTTTTCGTACTGGAACCCGCACCCACTGAGCGGCGTCCCTTCCACAATGTCGATCTCGCACGTGTCTCGTCGCTGATCGAAATGCTGGAATTGCGCACCGCCGTGGAAGGTGACGCCGCCGGTCTTGCCGCCATTCGCCGCTCGCCAGCGCAGGAGGAAAAGATCATTGAGGCCTTCGATGCCTTCCGCGCCAGCGCCACCAAAGGCGTGCCGACGGCGGAGGCCGATTTCGCCTTCCATCTCGCCATTGCCGAAGCGACCAACAATCCCCGCTTCAGCGAGTTTCTGCAGGTGCTCGGCCCTACCCTCATTCCGCGCCGCGCCGTGGCCGAAAACGGCACGGAAACCGTGCTTTCGCCCGCCGATCTCGCCCGGCTCGTCGGTGAACACGAAGCGATCCTGATCGCGATACAGGACGGCGACGAGGAGGCGGCGCGCAGCGCCATGCGCAGCCACCTGAAAAGCAGCCAGACGCGTTATCGCTCCATGTTGCGCGCGCCGCGCTGAGACTAGATGTTTAAACCGCATTGCATGACTGAGGAGAACGATATGCAGCAGCTTCCGACCTTCCCCACCGTTTCCCCCGACGATGGCGTGGAGCGCACCGTGCTTTCCGAAGCGCCGGAACTGATGGTGGTCTCCTTCCGCTTCAAGACCGGCGCCGAAGGCAGGCTGCACAGCCATCCGCATGTGCAATCCACCTATGTCGCCAGCGGCAGCTTCCGCTTTTACCGCGACGGCGAGGCCTACGACCTTCAGAAGGGCGATAGCCTCGTCATTCCCGGCCATATCGAGCATGGCTGCCTGTGTCTGGAAGAGGGCGAGCTGATCGACTGCTTTACCCCGCGCCGCAACGACTTTCTCTGATCCGGCGCTCAGTCCGCCGATAAATCCCGCAGGCTGCGCGGCAGGCTGTTCATACATTCCGCGCCGGAGGAGGTGACGAGGAACTGGTCCTCGATCATCAGCGCGCCCAGCCCTTCGCCATAAAACGGTGCTTCGAGCGCCACGACCATGCCGGGAAGAATAATTTCCGGATTGTCATGGGAAAAGAACGGCCATTCCTCGATGCCCACGCCACCGCCGACGGAATGGCCGAAATGGCCGCGATAATATTCGCTGAAACCTTGCCCGCGCATCGAGGCCAGCATGGCGGCGTGCACAGCACCGAATGTATTGCCCGGACGAATCGCTTCCAGCCCACGGGCAAAGGCCGCCTCCAGCGCCTTGAAAATATCGGCAGCGAGCGGAGAGACCGGCCCCCACGAAAAACTCCGCGCGCCATCCGATGAATAACCGTCGACCAGCGCGCCGACATCGGCCTTGATGAGCGCACCCGGCGTGACAACCGCCGCCATATCCGACAAAGCGGGTCCGACGGATATGTAATCCCAATGGCCGCTCAGCGAAAACCCGGATTTCACGGCATGAGCCTGTGCGCCGGCCTTCCAGGCGGCAGAAAGCCCGCCGAGCGCCGCGCCGGGCCTGACGGCAGCAGCCATCGCGACCAGCCCGGCCTCCGCAGCCATCGCCGCGCGCCTCAGAAGCTCGATCTCGCGCTCGGATTTCACGGCGCGCAGGCGACGCAGCACGGCCGATCCGTCAACCCAGTCGACATCGGGTAGCGCCTGTCGCAGCGCCAGAAAATCGGCGGCGGGCATGAATTCGAGGTCTGCGCCAATACGCGCCGCCGACAGTCCGCGCTCTCGCAGCAGGTCAGCCAGCAGGCCGAAACAGGCGTCGCGGTCGAATGTCTCCGGCCTCGGACCACCGGAATTGGTGCGGCGATAGGCATCGTCCACCTGCGCGATGGTTTCGACGCCCGACAGATCGACCATATCGATCCAGATGCGATGGCAGCGCAGATCGATCTCCGGCGCGGCCTTCCTGACAAGCGGGGCGGCATGATCGCTGACGACAGCGGCAAGCCGCGCACCGGCATCGGCCGGCACCAGCGCAATCGCCGAACCCGCCCTGCCCCACATGGTCGCGACACCGGCATGGGCACCGACGGCATAACGGAAGGCTTCGGGCTGGAACAGCACCAGCGCGTCGATATCCGCTTCCCGCATCAGCTGCTGGGCACGGCTTCGGTCGATATCGCTCATGGGAACCCCGGTGATTGTTTGGCTGCCGTGTTTCGCGACACGTTTATGAACCTACGCTTTAGCAGTCGCCGGGAGAGGAATGAAGGTGGAAGATGACATCTCCACCCCGAAGATCGTCAGTTCGAGCGAGCGGTTACCGCTTGTTTCTTCTCCCCGCCGGGGAGAAGTCCGCGGCAGCGGGATGAGGGGGCAAGGGTAGTGAGTTACGGCAGCGTTGCCCCCTCATCCGACCCTTCGGGCCACCTTCTCCCCGGCGGGGAGAAGAAATATGCCGCAACGTCTTGCCCTATCCGAACGAGCGGCGGATAAATCCGCCGTCTCATTGTCTTTCACGCCTCCAGCCACTTCACCTGCTCATCCGTCAGCCTGATATCCAGCGCCGAAAGACTATCCTCCAGCTCCGCAATCGTGCGCGGCCCGATCAGCGGAATGACCGGGAAAGGCTGGGCGATGACATAGGCGAGCGCGATGTGGATCGGGTGGCGCCCAAGTTCTTGGGCAAGCTCGATCGCCCGGTCGCGGCGGACGAAATTGCGGTCGGAATACCAGACGCGGACGATTTCTTCATCGTCATGCTTGTCGCGCCCTGCCCTGTCCGTGAAAAACCCGCGCCCCTGGCTGGACCAGGCGAAATTAGGAATCTGGCGGGATTTCAGCCATTCCTTCCACTCGTCATCGGATGCCGCGACGCAGCCCGCCCAGATGGGATCGAGCATTTCCGCCAGCGAGAAATTGTTGGAAAGCGCGGCCGGAGCCTGCTTGCCGTTCTTCGCAGCATAGGCGGCCGCCTCATCCATGCGCTCGCGCGTCCAGTTCGAACCGCCGAAAATGCCGCGAATGCGCCCGCGCCGGACTTCGGCATCCATGGCATCGACAAACTCGCCGACCGGAACCTCCAGATTATCGCGATGCATGAAATAGGCATCGACATAATCCGTCTTCAGCCGCGCGAGCGACTGGTCGAGCTGCTTTGCGATCATGTCAGGATAGCAGAGCGGCGAATGTGCGCCCTTGCCGATCAGCACGATCTCTTCGCGCGGCACATTGCGGCTGGTGTGCCAGTCGCCGAAGATCGCCTCGGTCTTTCCTGCACCATAAACATAAGCCGTATCGAAGAGATTGCCGCCCGCCTCGTAAAAGGCATCCAGCGTCAGGGATGCGGAAGCGAAATTGGGGAAGAATTCGAAACCGAGCGCGACCACGGAAGCGGGTTTGGCAAGGCCGGGAATCTGCCGCTTCGGCACTGCGTTTCCGGCCACGACCTTGCCGCCGGCAATATTGGCAATGCGCGATGCTGCTTTTTCAATGCTGTATTCGAGCCCGACGGAAGCCCGCCATTGATCCATGACACGCAGATTGCCAAGACTGTCCGCCCAGGCCATGCCGGGCGCATCGAATTCATGTCTGCCCTGGCGGATCGCCTCGCCGGCCGCATCGACTTCGAAGGAATAAAGCCAGCGATCCTCCGGCAGCTCGATGGTTTCGACCTTGTCGCCCCTGATGATATCGATCCGCCCGGTGCCGCCCTTGTGGCCGGCGGCGAACCAGAAATCCTTGACCTCAATGCGGCCTTCCGAGCCGATGATGCGCAGCACATTGTCCTGCGCCGCCATGATCGAGCACGAGACTTCGGCGACGATGCCATTTGCGAATTTCAGCACAGCCGAGGCCCATTCATCGACGCCCGACTGGCCGAGATGGGCGGCGCCCGCCACCTTTTCCGGTTCGGCGAAAGGTTTTCCGTCCACGGCGCCAGCGATCATCCGCACCATGGAAACCGGATAACCGCCGACATCGAGAATGCCGCCGCCCGCCGTTTCATTGGCGAAAAGCCGGTGATCGGCCCGGAACGAGCCCATGTTGAAACCGAAGCTGGAGCGGATGATGCGGATATCGCCCACCGCACGGGCTTTCACCAGCTCCAGCAATTTCGCCGTCTGCGGGTGCAGGCGATACATATAGGCCTCGCCCGAGAAGACGCCGGCCTTTTTCGCCTCGTGGAAAATGGCGTCGGCATCATAGGCGGAAAGCGCGATGGGCTTTTCCACCAGCACGTTTTTACCCGCCCGGATTGCCTTGATCGCCCATTCGGCATGGCCGGTATGGGGTGTGGCGATATAGACGGCGTCGATATCGGGATCGGCAAGCAGCGCATCGTAACCATGGATGATGCGCGCACCGGCGAAGGCCTCTGCAAGGCCGGGCTTGTCCGGATTGCGGGTGGCGATGGCCTCTAACCTGCCGGTGCGGGAATGCGCGATACCATCGGCAAAGGTTCTCGCGATGGTGCCCGGGCCGATGATGCCCCAGCGGATCGGTTGTTCGGTCGTCATGAAATCCTCGTCCTTCATATCAGTCTTGGGTGCTTGGGAAAGGGTTCAGCGCAGGCGGTCGCCCCTGCTGTCGAAAAGGAAAGCCCTGCGGGCGGAAAGGCCGACCGTCAGCCGGTCGCGATTGCCGACGTCGCGCGATTCCGGCCGCTCGATGATAAGCTGCTCGCCGCCTTCGGTTCGGGCATAGACATAGCTGGTATTGCCGAGATGCTCGGCGACATCGACATGCACGGTGAGATCGGCATCGCCCCCGCCCGCATCGGCAAAATGCTCCGGCCGGATGCCGAGCGAGACTCTAGCTCCCTCGTTCAAACGCGCAGTGACCGGCAGGCTCAGCCGCACCGCAGGATCGCTGTCGAGGGAGAGCGTAACGCCTTCCGCGCCGCTGCCGACGATGGTGGCTTCCAGAAAATTCATCTTCGGCGACCCGACGAAACCGGCAACGAAGCGATTGGCGGGATCGTCATAGAGATCGAGCGGCGCGCCGACCTGCTCGATATTGCCCGCCCGCAGCACGACGATCTTGTCGGCCAGCGTCATCGCTTCGGTCTGGTCGTGGGTGACATAGATCATCGTGGTGCCGAGCTGCTTGTGCAGCCGCGAGATTTCCACGCGCATCTGCACCCGCAATTCGGCATCGAGGTTGGACAGCGGCTCATCGAACAGGAAGACCTGCGGTTCGCGCACGATGGCACGGCCGATGGCCACGCGCTGGCGCTGGCCGCCGGAAAGCTGTTTCGGCCGGCGCTGCATCAATTCGTTGATCTGCAGAATTTTGGCGGCGCGGTTGACCCGCTTTTGCGTATCCGCCTTGGGGTTGCCGTTCATTCTAAGGCCGAAAGAGAGGTTTTCGGCCACCGTCATATGCGGATAAAGCGCATAGGACTGGAACACCATGGCAATGCCGCGATCTGCCGGATCGGCGTCGCTGACCGTTCTGCCGCCAATCACGATATCGCCACCGGAAATATCTTCCAGCCCGGCGATCATTCTGAGAAGCGTGGACTTGCCGCAGCCGGAGGGGCCGACAAAAACGACGAACTCCCCGTCCTTTACCTCCAGATTTGCGCCATGGATCACTTCCAGCGCGCCGTAACGCTTGACCACGTTGTTGAGCGAAAGTTCCGCCATGCGGCCCCCTTACTTGACTGCCCCGGCGGAAATGCCGGCGATGAAGTGACGCTGCAAAGCCACGAAAACCACGAGAATGGGTGCAGTGAGCAGCACCGCGCCGGCCATGATGCCGCCCCATGACACTTTGGTGAGCCCGATGAGGGTGCCAAGCGCCACGGGTGCGGTCATCATTCCTGGGCGGGAATTGATGAGAAGCGGCCAGAGGTAATTGTTCCACGAGGCCAGGAAGAGAATGATCGACAGCGCCGCCATGGTGGGTCGCGCCAATGGCAGGGCGATGCGCAGGAATATCTGCCATTCCTTGACGCCCTCCACCCGTGCCGCATCGAAAAGCTCCGTCGGCATCATCGAGAAGGATTGCCGCATGAACAGCACGCCGAGCGAGTTGAACAGCGGCGGCACGATCAGCGCCACCCAGGTGTTGGCGAGCTTGAATTCCCGCGCCACCATGATGAATTGCGGAATGACAACGACGGCAAAAGGCAAAGTGATGGTGCCGAGAATGATGGCGATCACCACCCCGCGTCCGGCAAAGCGGTAACGCGCCAGCGCCCAGCCGGCCATCGACGTCAGAAACACCGAAAGCACGGTGTAAATGACGGCGACGGTGATCGAGATGAACATGGCCCTGAGGAAATTGGTATCCGCCTGCAGGTTGTTGAAATTCTCGACGAAATTGGTGGATGGCACCAGCACGATATCCGGGCTGAAAATGCCGTAATCCGGCATGGTCGAGAACACGAACATCATCCACAGTGGAAACAGCCAGACGATGGCAAGCGGTGTCAGCGCCGCATGCAGAGCGATCTTCTGCCAGAAAAGCGATCTCGATTTCGATCTCATTTCGGCTCCCTCCCGACCCAGAGATTAAGCAGTGAAATGGCGATGGCGAGCGCCGCCATGGTGTAGGCAATGGCCGAGGCATAGCCGAAATTGAGCGAGGTGAAGCCTTGGCGATAGAGGAACAGCCCCAGCGTCTCCGTGCCGCCGCCCGGCCCGCCCCTGTTGGTGATGAGGAAGGGTTCGGCAAACAGCTGCATGGTGCCGATAACCGAGAGCACGACGCAGAACAGGATGATGGGTTTGAGGAGCGGCAGGGTGATATAAAAGAACTGCTGGCGCTTGCTCACCTTGTCCAGCGTCGCCGCTTCATAGACATCGCCGGGGATCGATTGCAGCCCGGCGAGGATGATGATGGCGTTATACCCCGCCCAGCGCCAGGTGACGGCGATGATGACGAGCGCCATGGCCGCATTGGCATTGTCGAACCACGAGATGGGCGAAAGACCGACTGAGGTGATGAGCTTGTTGATGATGCCGAAATCGGCGCTGAACATCAGCCGGAAGACAGCCGCATAGGCCACCTCGCCAACGACGACAGGCGCAAAAAAGGCAAAACGATAAAGCGGCCGCGCTTTCAGGAGCGGCGAGTTCAGCAGCACCGCCATGACGGTGGCGAGCGCGATCATCACAGGCACCTGAATGACCAGAATGATCAGCGTATTGTAGAGCGCGTTATAAAAGGCCGGATCGGAAACCAGCCGCCCCCAGTTCATGGAAGGCGCAAACCGCCACGGATTGATCCGCGTGTTCTGGAACGACAGCATGAACGAGCTGATGATCGGCCAGACCCAGAAGGTGGCGAAAATCAGGAGATAGGGCGCAAGGAACGCATAGGCGATCCTGTTCCTAGACGGCATGGTGACCTCCAGATGCCGGCGGTTTTGCCGGATAAATGGAAAAGCTTCAGAAAGGCCCGGCCCCGTTTCTAAGGGCCAATGCCATCGCAGGGTGTTGCGGCGTGTTTCTTCTCCCCGCCGGGGAGAAGGTGGCCCGAAGGGTCGGATGAGGGGGCTGGCTCACCGAATATCGCTACCCTCGCCACCTCATCCCGCTGCCGCGGACTTCTCCCCCTCGGGGAGAAGAAATTCGTGGCACCCACTCGGTTCATAAACAGCCGCCGGCTTACTCCGCGACCGGCAAACCGGTGGCCGTTTCGATCTGCTTGGCCGCATCGTCAAGCGCCGCTTTCGCATCGGGATATCCGCCGGCGAAATATTTCGTCTGCGTCGCCTTGTAGATCGCATCGGCATCCGACTGGAAAGCCGTGCCACGGCTCGGCACGATCTTCGGCAGGGTGGCCAGAATATCGGTCCACACCGCCTGCCCGCCCCAATAGGCCTGCTTTTCCTTAACGAAGGGATCGTCGATGGCTGAGAGCAGCGAGGGAACGAGGCCGAAGGATTTCAGCATCGTCACCTGCCCTTCATTGGTGGTGAGCGCGTAATCGATATATTTCCACGCGGCTTCCTTGTGCTGGGATGTCGAGCTGATCGCCAGCGAAGAACCGCCGAGATTGGCGGCGTGCGGGCCATCCGCCGTCAGGCTCGGCATCAGATAGACGCCCCATTTGCCGGAAAGATCGGGGGAGCCGGAACGAACCGTGCCTTCATACCAGGCGCCATACATCTGGCTGGCGGCCTTGCCGGCCGTATTGGCCTGGATTTTTTCATCCCAGATCGCCGCCGTGATGATGCCGGCGTCCTTCATTTCCTTGACCTTTTCAAGGGTCGCGACACAGGCGGGCTGGTTGATGGTGATGTTCTGGCCATCGGTCGAAAAGTAACCGCATCCCTGCTCATTGGCGATCATGCGGAACCATTCGCTATCGCCGTTAAAATCGGCCTGCGCCATGACGGTGCCGGGATTGGCGGCCATGACCTTCTTGCCGGCAGCGATGAAATCATCCCAGCTTTTAATGGTGGCCGGATCGACGCCTGCCTTCTCATAGAAGTCGCGGCGATAAAATACCGCTACCGGACCGGAATCCCACGGAACCGCATAGGCGACGCCGTCAACTTCCAGCTCCGTGCGCTTGAAATCCGGGAAAAGCGCCTGTTTCTCAGGCGTATAGCCAAGCTCGGTCAGATTGGCGAAACAATCGGGAAAACGGCTCCAGAACAGTTCCGCCTCGAAATTCTCGACTGTTACGATGTCAGGAAGACCGTCACCGCCGGCTGCGCAGGCGGCAAGCGTCTTGTCAAAAACCTGATTGTTTCCAAGGTCTTCAACGACAATCTTGATGTCAGGATTTTGCTTATTGAAGCCCTCTACCGTGGATTTCAGCGCGGAAGCCGCGACATTCCAGCTCCAGATGGTGACGGTCTCGGATTGCGCGAAAGCCGGGGCTGCGAAGAGCACCAGAGCCGTAGACGCGCCAAGAAATTTCAAGCACATTGAAAACCTCCCTTTTTTCAATTGCCGTTCTTCAGCGAACATGGGCACATTAGCGGCGGCAGGAAATCTGTCTCGTACAAAGGGAACATCGATTTGGCGGAAAGTAAGATTGCCGAAAGAGCCTTCTACCAGCCGGGTGCGAGCAGCATCGAGGGCATGCCGACGACGCTTCAGCTTTTTCACAATCATCCGCCCATCATGCTGCGGCCCCACTGGCACGCGCAGGTGGAGGTGAATTACGTCATGTCGGGGTCGGTGCATTACCGCATGGGCGACCATGACCTGACGCTCGAGGCCGGGCAGATGTGCATTTTCTGGGGCGGTCAGCCGCACCAGATGGACCATTCCTCCGACGATTCCTTCTATGCCGGCGCGCATCTGCCGCTCGTGCATTTCTTCCGCATGCGCCTGCCGGCCGCCGTCTCCAGCCAGCTGATGGGCGGTGCGACGATGGTGAGTGCCGAGACGGACAGGGCAGATGCGGAAAATTTCGGCCGCTGGTTCCGTTACGTCACTTCGGGCGATCCGGCAAAAGCCCAGCACGCGGTGGAGGAATTGCTGCTGCGGGTCGAGCGGATGTTTCTGGAGCCTTACTCCGTCATATCCTCGACCCTAAATGGAAACCGCAGACAGGATGACGAGGGCATGGCGCCCTCCATCAGCGTGGTGCGGATGTGCGATTTCATCGCCGCCAATTTTCTCGACGATATCGACGCGACTGAAATTGCCCGCGCCGCCTCGCTGCACCCGAAATATGCGATGAACCTGTTTCGCAAATCTACCGGCATGACGCTGATCAAATATCTTACCCTGCTGCGGCTTTCCCGCGCGCAGGCGATGCTGATGACCGGCAAGGACAATATTCTGCAGATCGCCATGGAAAGCGGCTTCGGCTCCGTCAGCGCCTTCAACAAGGCGTTTCGCCAGATATCAGGCATGTCGCCTTCCGATTTCCGCCGCGACATGCGGGCGACTGCGGCTTAGGGTATTTCCAATGGAGCCGTACCGTAAGCAACCTACATGGTGCCGACGCGTCCCATCTCCACCCCTCATTCCTGTGCTTGTCACAGGAATCCAGCCGACGCGCGACTGCGCGGCGGGAAGAGTCCTTTCAGCCCAAAGACTTGGGCTGGCTGGATCCCTGTGACAAGCACAGGGATGAGGAGCGTTAAGCCTAGCCTCCTATATCTTCCAAGTCGGAAAAAGCTCCCCCGCGCTGCCGCGCCGCCTGCCGATAGGCCCTTGGTGAACTGCCCAGCATTCGCCGGAACATGGTGGTGAAAGCCGGGATGTTTTCATAACCGGCATCCAGCGCCACATTCGTCACGGCTTCGCCGGCGGCCAGTCTCGGCAGGGAGGCGAAGATACAGGCCTGCTGGCGCCAGGTGACGAAACTCAACCCCAATTCCTTGCGGAACAGCCGCGTAAACGAGCGGCGGCTGATGCCCATGGCCACCGCCCAGTCATCGATCTCCACCCGCGCCACCGGCTTTTTCAGGAAATCACGGCACAGCGCCGCCAGACGCTGATTATCGGGAAAAGGCAGTCCGAGCGGCCGTTCCGGCAGGCGGTTGATCTCATCCAGCAACAGCGCCCGCACCAGACCGCGCCGATGAAAAGCGGGCGGCTCATGCTCTTCGCTCAGCAATTCGGCAATTAGGCTGGAGGCAAGAGCGGTGATTTCCACCACCCGCGGCACCTCAGCCTGAAACAGGTCGGGATGCACATAGATCGATTGCATTTCCACCGTCGATATGGTCTCCGACTCGTGTTCCAGCCCGGCGGGAATGATGAGCCCATGGCCGGGCGGTATCATCCAGCGACCATCTGCGGTGCTGACCAGAACCACGCCCTGGCGAGCATGCCAAATCTGTGCCCGCAGATGGCTGTGGACCGGTGCACGATGTCCCTTGGCATAGGTGCGGGAAATCGCCAGCACCGGCTCGTTGGTGCCATCGATCAAATTCAGCATGTAGTTGTGGTCTTCGGCAGAAAAGGAGCCGAAGATCATGGAATTGTTTTTTGCCATTTGGCCCACTCACAAAGAAAATCGTCCAGAGCAAAGATGCAGGCCAGAAACAATATGAATAAAAGCGGGAAGAAATAAAGACATGTTTCCCGCCTTCCGCCGGGAACCGAAGAGGACTTCATCATGGCCACCGTCACCAGCACCGGGTTCAACCCGCAACGCACGGCGTTTTCAATCATCGCAGCCGCCAGCTTCTGCCATATGCTGAACGACATCATGCAATCGCTGCTGACGTCGCTTTATCCGCTGCTGAAAGCCAATTATGCGCTCGATTTCGTGCAGATCGGCCTGCTTACCTTCGCCTTTCAGGTCACCGCATCGTTGCTGCAGCCGGTCGTCGGTATGGTGACGGACCGCTGGCCCATGCCGTTTTCCCTGCCCGTCGCCATGCTGTCCACCTGCGCCGGCCTCATCACGCTTGCGTTTGCCCATAGTTTCGAGGTTCTGGTGATCGGCGCCTGCCTCATCGGCATCGGTTCAGCGATCTTCCATCCGGAAGCTTCCCGCGTGGCGCGTCTCGCATCCGGCGGTCGCCATGGTCTGGCGCAATCCTTCTTTCAGGTGGGCGGCAATACCGGCACGGCTATCGGCCCACTGCTCGCAGCCTTCATCGTCATCCCGCTCGGGCAGTCCAGCCTCAGCTGGTTCTCGCTGATCGCGCTCCTCGGCTTCGGCGTGCTGTCATGGGTTGGCGTCTGGTACACCCGCCACCGCCGCGCAACCGTTGGCAAGGCGCCGGCCAGCCGCACGCTTCCCCTTGCCCGGGGCACGGTGATCATGACGCTTCTGGTGCTGGTGGTTCTGACCGCCACCAAGAATGCCTATCTCGCCAGCCTGTCCAGCTACTTCACCTTCTACACCATCGACAAGTTCGGTCTTGGTGTTCAGGACGCGCAGGTTCTGCTGTTCCTCTTCCTCGGCGCTTCGGCACTGGGCGTGTTCTTCGGCGGCCCGATCGGCGACCGCTTCGGCTCGCGCGTCGTCATCTGGTTCTCGATCCTCGGCGTCATTCCCTTCGCGCTGCTGCTGCCCTATGCGAACCTGTTCTGGACAGCCATTCTCGTCGTCGTCATCGGCTTCGTGTTCTCCTCCGCCTTCTCGGCCATTGTCGTGTTCGCGCAGGAACTGGTGCCGGGCCGCGTCGGCCTCATCGCCGGCATGTTCTTCGGTTTCGCCTTCGGTTTCGGCGGTATCGGGGCTGCGGTTCTGGGTGTTTATGCGGATAAGGAAGGTATCGAATTCGTCTACCGCATCTGCTCCTACATGCCGCTGCTCGGCCTGCTCACGGTGTTCCTGCCGAAACTGCCGAGCCACCGCTAAAAGCTGAGCCTTCAACGCTTTTCAACACGGCGGTCACCTGTGATACTCAGGTGACCGCCGTATTCCGTTGAGCAAAGCCCTACCCATGCAAATCCCGATAAAATCGATCCTCGTTTTCCACGCCGCGGCAAGGGCGGGCAGCATTTCCCGAGCGGCGGAAGAGTTGAGCGTAACCCCTTCGGCCGTTTCCCAGCAGATCCAGTTGCTGGAGGGCCAGCTCGGCACGACACTGATGGCGCGAACCGGCCGCAAGGTGACGCTGACCGAAGCGGGCGAGCGGTATTTCTCGATGATAACCGCCCAGATCGAACAGATCGCGGATGCCACCGACAGTATTCGCGGTTTCCGCTCGGTCACGACACTGACGATCCGTGCAACGCCGACCATATCCAACAAATGGCTGCTGCCGCGTCTCGGCTCCTTTCTGGAGGAGCATCCAGAACTCGAAGTGCGCCTCGACGGCACCAACGAGCCGACCGACTTTTCGCAGGAGCTTGTCGATATAGAATTGCGCCACGGCGATGGCCGCTGGCCGGGCCTCTTCGTGGAAGGGCTGGTGGAGGAGGAATTCCTGCCGGTCTGTTCGCCGAAGTATCCCGGTGCGGGTAAATTTCTGCCCGAGGAATTGCAGAACCAGCGGCTGATTCATTCGGTCAAGGCGCAGGCGCAATGGAACCACTGGTTCCCGCTGGCTGGCGTGACAGCCGAAAAGCGCTGGCAGCGGGTCCTGTTCGACCGCAGCCACATGGCCATCGATGCCGCCGTTCTCGGCATCGGCGTGGCGTTGGAAAGCACCTTGATGATGGAGCGGGAGCTGCAGGACAAAATGCTGATCCCGGCCGTGACGGACGCACCGCGCATCAAGCTCGTCACCCAATGGATCGTCTGCCCGCATTCCCATCTGCGGCAGAGAAAAGTCATGCTGTTTCTGGAGTGGATGCGAAAACAACGCGACGAGTGGCGTGCCCGTCGCGTTGTCTAATTTTTCAGTTCCGTTCTTCCCGTTTCAATAAAGCCCCATCAGCCGTATCGGCCCGAGCGTCAGCACCGGGAAAAGCACCAGCGCGAAGATGGCGAGCGTCAGCACCGTCATCGGCGCCAGCGAACCGCGAATGACATCCTCGATCTTCATATTCGCCACCTGTGCCGCCGCAAACAGGCAGACCCCCACCGGCGGCGTCACCAGCCCGAGCGTCAGCGTCATAACAGTCACAATCAGGAAATGGATCGGATCGATGCCCAGCGCCTCCACCGGCGGCATCAGCACCGGGATGAGGATGAACATGGCCGGGATCGCTTCCATGAAGATGCCGATGATGAGCAGGAACACGAAGATGACGAGCATGCCGGTCATTGGCCCGAGGTTCATGGCCTTCAGGAGATCAGCGACCTGTTCCGGCAGGCCATCGAAGGTGAAGACCCAGGCGGCGAGCTGCGAGGTGGCGGCGATGAACAGGATGGTTCCCGAGATACGTGCCGTCGAGATCAGTATTTCCGGCAGCTCGCGTACCGGCAGGGTGCGGTAAACGATGACGCCGAGCACCGCCACATAAACCACCGCGATGGCTGCGGCCTCCGTCGGCGTGAACAGGCCGCTGGCGATGCCGATGATGAGGATCAGCGGCGTCAGCATCGGCAGGATGGCGCGCAGGCCCGTGACGACGACCAGGCGGAAATTGAACGGTGTCGGCGGATTGTAACCGTAATGCACCGAATAGAAGTGGTTGAAGACCAGAAAGGCTAAGGCGATGAAGAGGCCGGGCACCAGACCCGCGATCAGCAGCGTGCCGATCGACACATTAGCGATGGAGCCGGCAATCACGATCAGGATCGAGGGCGGAATGATCGAGGAGAGCGTCGAGGTGCAAAGCGTCATACCGACGGCATAACCCTTCGGAAATCCATGGCGTTCCATCGCCTTGATCTCGATGGCGCCGACCGAGGCAATATCGGCGACGGAGGAGCCGGAGACGCCGGAAAAGATCACCGATGAGATGACGTTGACATGGCCGAGCCCGCCGGGAAGCCAGCCGACCATGGCCTCGGCGAAATCGAAGATGCGCTCCGCCACACGCCCCCGTTCCATGACGGTGCCGACAAGGATGAAAAGCGGCACGGCGACAAGGAGGAAGGAGTTCATCGACGAGAACATCGTCTGCGACAGCAGGTCCATGGGCATGGAGGTGAAGAGCCAGAGCGTGCCGACGCTGGCGAGCGCCAGCGCGATGGCGAGCGGCACGCCGAGCATGCTGAGACCGAAAAAGGCGACGAGAAGAAAGACCGACATGGCTCAATGTCCTGCTGAAATGGAAATATCGGCATGGGCGATCTCATCCGCCGGCAGACCAAGTTCGGGAAGCGCGATGAGCTCCCGGCGGCTGCGCAGCGATTCGATGATGGCCAGCACGGCGATGATGGCGGAGACCGGCAAGACAATGCCGATGGTCCACATGGGGATCGGCAAGGTGGCGGCGGTCTCGTTCATCATGATCTGCTGGCGCACCAGGGTCAGACCCGTCCAGCCCATCATGCCGAAGAAGAATACCGAGGAACCGACATAGATCGGCACCGCCAGCCGCCGGAAGAAGCGGTGAAACAGCACCAGAAACACCACGACACGGGCGCTTTCAACGGTGCGGAAGCCGGCGGCGAGGCCAAGGAACACCATCCAGATGAAGAGGAAACGCGTCGCCTCCTCGGTCCAGGGAAGCGGGCTGCCGGCAAGGCGGCCGATGACCTGAAGAAGAACGACGATGAGAATGCCGGCACAGGCTGCCCCTGCGGCCACATCGGCGATGAGTTTAACGATGGTGCCGAGCACCGAAGGTTTCGTATCGTTCATGACAATACCCTTCCACTGCTGAAACCGGATATCCGGTAAAACGAATGCCACCCTGCCCTAGAGTTTTTTCGCTTTTCTTCGAACCGCGAAAACACTCTAGCTCTTTGTTTTGACGCATTTCCGGACGGAAAACCGGGTTCCACTTTTCCTGGAAATGCTCTAGCGGGCAAGACAACCCTGCCTGACGTTGGGGAGGGCCGGATCAAAATCCGGCCTTCCATGCACGAAAACGTCAGTTCGTCTTGAGGAAAGCCTGCGTCTTGTCGAAGAACGCCTGATCTTTCACCAGCGCGGAGAACTTTGCCGAAAGCCCGACCGCCACCGCCACGAAAGCCTTGCGTTCGTCGTCCGTCAGCGTGTTCACCTCCATGCCGTTCTTCTTCAGCGTCTCAAGCGACTTGTCGATATCGGCAGCGTCGTTCTGAGCCTTCCAGGCTTCGGTCTCGGTGGCGGCTTCCTTCAGCGCGGTCTTGAAGTTCTCATCGAGACCTTCGAAGCGGGCCGGATTCATGCCCAGCACCCAGGCGTCAGCAATGTGGTTGCTGATCGTCAGATATTTCTGCACTTCGTAAAGCTTGGCGCTGACCGGCACGTTGACCGGATTTTCCTGTCCATCGACGACCTTTAGCTGGAGAGCATTATAGACCTCGGCAAAGGCCATCGGCGTCGGAGCCGCACCCATGGCACCGAAAAATTCGACCCAGAGCGGATTGTTCGGCACGCGCAGCTTCATGCCCTTGAGATCGGCCGGCGACTTGATCGGCGCCTTGGAATTGGTGATCTGGCGCAGCGGCCGCGACCAGAGATCGAGCCCGAGAATGCCGATCTTGCTGAGATCGGTGGAAAGCTCCTTGCCGAGATCGCTGTCGAGATAGACCCTGAGCTGGTCGATATCGCGGAACTGGTAGGGAATGGCGATGGCCGTGAACTTCGGATTGAAGGTCGCGTAAAGCGAGGTCGAGTTCAACAGCATGTCCAGCGAACCACCGGCCAGCTGCTTGACGCCCGCTGAAGGGTCGCCGCCATAAAGCGTGCCGTTCGGAAACACCTTGATCTTGAGTTTGCCGTCGGTCTTTTTCGAAACGATCTCGGCAAATTTGTTGGCGGCGAGCGTGATTTCGGACGTATCCGCGTCGGGCGTCGAAAGTGTCAGCGTTTCCGCCTGTGCGATGGACGCCACGAGCATGGTGGCGGCCAGAGCCAGCCCGTAAAGTTTTGAAATTTTCATGTGTTCCTCCCTTTGTTGTATCTCAAACAGTTTCGAGCGTTCCTCCGAACGCATTCATGCGCTTAATTTCAAGGATCACACCGCTGTGATCAAGCTCGCCCGCGCCGTGCTCGACCATGGAGCGGAACAGCCGGTCAACCTCCTCGCCGACCGGTAGTCTGAGGCCCCGGCTTCTGGCGAAGGCCAGCGCCGTGGACGTATCCTTCACCTGATATTTCGCCGGCCCGCCGGGACGGAAATCGCCTTCCACCATACGTTTTCCGTGCTGGCGGAAGACGGTGGAATCGGCAAAGCCGCCAAGCAGGGCGTGGCGCACCTGCGCCGGGTCCGCTCCCCCCTCTTCCACGAGGGTCAGAGCTTCGGCGACGGCGCAGATTGTCGAGGCGACGATCAGCTGGTTGGCGAGCTTGGCCAGAGAACCGCAGCCCACCGGACCGACATGGGTGACGCGCCCCAGACAACCGAGGAGCGGCCGCAGTGCATCCACATCCTGTTGTTCGCCGCCAGCCATGATGGCGAGCGTTCCTTCGATCGCTCCCTTTTCACCACCGGATACGGGCGCATCGACATATCTGACCCCGCATGCCCTGGCTGCCTCCGCCTGTTCCATTGCGGTCTCGACGGGAATGGAACTCATGACCAGCAGCACCGCGCCGGGCTTCATGGCTGAAACGACGCCCGATGGGCCGAGCAGAACCTCGTTGCAGACCGGCCCAGAACTCAGCATGCAGAGCACGGCATCCGCTTCAGACACAGCCTCGGCAGCCGTTGCCGCCGCCAGCACGCCCTTCTCCGCCAGAACCGCAGCTTTTTCAGCGCTGCGGTTCCAGACCTTGACGGAAAATCCGGCCTCCGCCAGACGCGCCGCCATGGGGGCACCCATGATACCCGTTCCGATAACGGCGATCCGACGGATGTCTGCCATCGCTCCCATCCTTCAAAGCCATTGCCGGTTCAGGAAACGCACCGGCAGTTCTTCATCGATAAGGGCGGGAAACGCCTCGCGAAACCGGTCGAGATGCGGTGTTTTGAGATGATCGTCGAAAGCCTGCCTGTCGTCATAGACCTCGTAAAACACCACATTGTTTCCCGTTTCCGGCCGCACCACGTCGAATTGCCGGCAACCCGGTTCATCCTGAACCGAATGGGTGGCGTCATCGCGCGCGGCGTCGAGAAAGGCGTCCATCGCGTCAGGCTTCACCCGAAATTCCGCGATCACCACGAAAGCTCCCTTCGACATGTCCCGTTCTCCGCCCATCACGCGGCTGCGTCTTTTTGCGGACGGAAGCGGTTTTCCATGTCCTGACGCAGCTTCACCACATCGAGGTCATTGACCAGTTCCACATCGTCGAAGCTGACGATCTGGTCCTTCTTGATGGCGCGCTTCAGCTTGACATTATGCGCGAGGCCGATCGGCAGCGCCTTCATATCGAGGCTGCGGGTGGCCGGAATGGCGTTCGCCCAAACCGCGTAACCGCCCTCACCGTCCAGCATCTCGCCGGGCTGCATGTCCTTCTTCGCGGTCGCAACCGCATCGCCGCGAAATTCTTTCGAGCAACCGGTGGCCTCGTTGCGCAGCACGGCGGAGAGAACGCTGATCGAGGTTTCCAGCCCGATGATGTGGAACGGACGCCACATGGAGGCGTACCAGCCGGACGGATCGGTCAGCAGGCCATATTGTTTGAAGCAAGCGCGGGCATATTCATTATGCGCCTTGAAGGTGACGAAAACACCGTAGCGGATGTTGTTAAACACCTCGCGGCCATCCGGCTCCTGGCTTGCGGCAATGTCGACGAGACCGGAGCGCGCCATGCGGCCGCCATCGGCAGCAGGGCGGAAGACGCGGGCGAGATCGTGCAGGCCGGCGGGCGGGAAAGCCAGACCGTCATCCGGGCAATCCAGCCCCGTACCGTTGGCGACGGCCGCCATCTCGATGGCCGCCTTGGTGCCGTCGGTGAAGGAATTGTACATTTTCGGATTGAAGTCGCCCTTGGCCACTTCCTCGTCCGTCCAGCCGAAATAACCCCAGACCGTGTCCGGCGTCGAATAACGGTAACGCGGCTCGAAATTCATGCCCTTGCCGGCGGAGACGACCTCGAAGCCGGTGGCGCGCGCCCAGTCAACCAGTTCGCAGATCAGCGCCGGCTGGTCGCCGTAAGCCATCGAATAGATCAGGCCCTTGGCACGGGCCTTTTCGGCAAGGATCGGCCCGACCATGACATCGGCTTCGACATTGACCATGACGACGTGCTTGTTGTGGTCGATGGCGCCCAGCGCATGGCGCGCGCCGGCCAGCGGATGGCCGGTCGCTTCGATCACGCATTCGATCTCGCCGCAGGCGAAAAGCTCGTTCACATCGTCGGTCACATAGGTCTTGCCGCTCTTCAGCGCCTCGGCGCAGCTCTTCGCATCGTAACGCTCCTTCGGCCAGCCGACGCGATCCAGCGATTCCTTCGCCTTGCCGACATTGAGGTCTGCGACCGCGACCATGTGGAAACCGGCGATGCGCTGCGCCTGCGCCAGCACCATGGAGCCGAACTTGCCCGCGCCGATGAGACCGACCCGCACAGGCCTGCCGCCGGCTGCACGCTCTGACAGAAGAGAATAGAGATTCATGTTTTGACATCCTTCGCTGGGGAAATTGCTGGCGAGAATGTCCAGTCAGCCCGGCGAAGGCCATGCGATACCTAGGCTGCGAAGGCTCTCCCCTCGCAGCACGGACGGCATGACGATCCAACGTTCCTCCCGGATACCGGCACGCCTTTGCGCCGGCTCTCGCGGTCGCCTCCCAAAGCAACCTTGAGAACAGAGTAGGAGCGTTCAAACATTAGTTCTATTTAGAAAATCAGATTCTTTGTTTAGCTTATCTAACAAATTATCAGGCCGATTTGCGCAGCATCAGATCGGCGCTGAGAAGGATGCGCTCGCGCATCCGCGTTGTGTCATCCGCCTCCTCGTCCAGCTTCTGCAGCAGAAGCTCGATGGAAAGCCTGCCGATCTCGTTATAATTCTGCGCCACCGTGGTAATCGGCGGGCAGGCATAACGCGACAGCGGATGATCGTCATGGCCGGCGACCCTGAGGTCATAATCCGCACCATGGCCGACCCTGATGCCCTTCTGGAAGGCGGCGGCGATGACGCCGAAGGCAATACGGTCGTTGGCGCATAGAATGGTGCGCGATGGCAGAGACCCCGCCGCTTCCAGCAGCCGGCCCGCCTCATCGAAAGCGAAACGCTCGAAATCCCAGGTGACAATGTCCGGAACGTTGATCACCTGCGGCTCGAAACCAAGGCGCCGCATGGCCTCCTCATAGGCGGTGCGGCGCGTGGCGGCATTGGTATTGACCTGCGGCATGTCGAAGAAACAGGGCGGCTCGCCCGAGCGGCAGAGATAATCCACCATCAGCCCGACGCTCTGGCGGTTGTCGGTGCCGACAAAGGCCGAGGTCTCGTCGAGCGGCGAATCGACATAAACGATCGGAATACTGGCGGCGAGCTGCTCCAGCGTGGCGCGGTGGGATTTGACCCCGAGCGGCGCGATGATCGCGCCGGCGACATTCATCGACTTGAAGGTGCGGATGGCGCGGTCTTCGATTTCCGCCTTGCCGTCCGATGACAGCACGAAGGCAAGGAAGCCCGCTTCGTTGGCGATGAGCTCGATGCGGCTCGTCAGCGCCATATAGAAGGGATCGGTGGAATTCGGGATGATGATGCCGATGATATTGGAGCGGCGGCGGTTGAGATTGACGGCGAAAATATTGGGCCGGAAACCCGATTTCTTCAGCGCATCCTCGATGGCATCCCGCGTCTTCTTGCGGACCGAGGCCGGATCATTGAAGTATTTCGAAACAGTCGGGCGGGAAAGGCCGACGAATTCCGAAAACTCTTCCATCGTCCTGATAGATTTGGCCAAAGTGCTTGCCCCCATGAAATATTACATGTGGTACTTTATATCGACCGGCCTTCGCACGAAAAGCCGGTCGACTGCGGTTATCAACCACCAAACGATCATTCGGCTGCAAATTGCACTTTCATGGTGGCCGGATCGGATGGTTTCTTCGTAAAGAACGGCAGCATCTCCGAAAGCGGCAGCCGGTGCGAGACGAGCCGCGCCATGACATCGCCATCCGTTTCCAGAATGGCGAGCGCCTGCGGTATGTTGCGGTTCAGCGAATGCGAACCGACAAGCTTAAGCTGACGCCTGAAGATTTCGAAGGGTGCAACCGAAATGCGGGCATCCGGCGCGCAGACGCCGAAGAACAGCGCGGTGCCGCCATCGGCAACCAGCGGGATCATCGCTTCCGCAACGGGGGCAATGCCCGTCGCATCGGCGACGACATCGAAAGACTTCTGTTGCCGCAGCAGCGCTTCCGAACCGGAAACCGCCACCTGAAGCCCGAGACCTTCCGCAAAAGCCAGCCTGCTTTCGTTGATATCGGCAATCGTCACCGTCTCGATGCCGCGCGCTTTCAGCGACAGGGCAAGCAGCAGGCCGATGGGACCGGCGCCAAAAACCAGCGCATTTTCAGCCACCGTTCCATTCTCGCCGATACCCGCGCTCTGCATGCCGTTGACGACGCAGGCAAGCGGTTCGGCCAGCGCCGCGACATGATAGGGCATGGAGCCGATGCCATGCAGGTGATCGGCGTGTACGACGCTGAATTCCGCGAAACCACCATTATGGGAAACGCCATAGGCCTTCAGCGTGCTGCAAAGATTGGCCAGCCCCTTCCTGCAACTCGGGCAGCTGCCGCAGGGCAGATTGGGATCGACCACCACCCGGTCGCCGGTCTTTATGCCCGTCACATCGGCGGCCACGGCCGCGACTTCACCGGCATATTCATGCCCCGGAATGACCGGAAAGGCACCGTCGCCGTAACGCGCGTGGAGCACATCGATATCGGTGTGGCAAAGCCCCGAAGCCTTGACCCGCACCAGCGCGTGGCCCGGCGGTAGATCGGCAACGGGAACTTCCGCCAGAACGGCCTGTCCCTTCTCGACGAATTGAATGGCATGCATGGTCATCTCCGGCTTTTCAGCTCATCCAGTTGCCGCCGTCGACATTATATGTCTGGGCGAGAATATAGTCGCTGTCGGAAGAGGCGAGGAAAACCGCCAGCCCCTTGATGTCGTCGGGCGTCGCAAAACGGCCGATCGGCACGGATTTCGCCACCGCCGCCTTCTTCTCACCCGGCTTCAGGCCTTCCCATTTGGCGAATTCCGCATCGACCACTTCCCAATGCTCACCATCCACCACGCCGGGTGCAATGGCGTTGACATTGATGCCGTGCTTGACGAGCGCCAGCGCCGCCGACTGCGTGGCGGAAATGATCGCCGCCTTGGAAGCGCAATAAAGCGTGACGAGCGCCTCGCCGCGCCGGCCGGCCTGGCTCGCCATATTGATGATCTTGCCGCCGCGCGCCCGCTCGATCATCACATTCGAGACCGCCTTCATCATGAACAGCGGTCCCTTGAGATTGATGTCGAAGACCCGCTCATAACTCTGTTCGGTAATGCCGTTGATCGGCGCCATATCGAAGATCGCGGCATTGTTGACGAGAATGTCGATGCCGCCGAATTCCTCATCCACCGCCTTTACCACGGCGTCGATCTCGGAAAGATCGGTCACATCCAGCTTCACGGCCTTGGCGGCAGGGCCGATGGCGGCGGCGGAAGCCGTCGCGCGGGCGATATCGATATCGGCGATGATGACCTTTGCACCCTCATCTGCGAAAGCCTGTGCGAAACCAAGGCCGATACCGCGGGCGGCGCCGGTGATCAGCGCGACCTTGTTCTTCAATCTCATGTCGATCTCCGTGATGCATGGTGGGCACTGGATGAACCCGGTCATGCGTTTGTTGTTAGATGCATTTTTTCCGGCAAACCCGAACACGGTACACCGGGTAAAGATTTGATATGCCAGCGCACCCCACACTCCCTCATTCCTGTGCTTGTCACAGGAATCCAGTCGACGCGCGTCGGCGCGGCGGGAGGAGTCTTTTTCAGCCCAAGGACTTGGGCTGGCTAGATTCCTGTGACAAGCACAGGAATGAGGAAGCAGGTGCTGTAACTCACACTCCACCCATGCCGCCCGCCCCCGAAAGGTGAACGGGCGGCACGCCGGGAGGACGCGGCTACTTGATGTAGCCCGCGCGGGTCATGTCACGCTCGACCTGTTTCTGGGCGCCTTCGAGCGCCGCATCGACGGTCTGCTGGCCGGAAAGGGCGGCCGCAATCTGCTGGCCGACAACCGTACCGATCGACTGGAACTCCGGTATGGCGACGAACTGCACACCGGTATAGGGCACCGGATCCTTGGTCGGTTTGGACGGATCGGCCGACATGATCGCCTTCAGCACCGTATCCGCAAAGGGCGCGGCCTTCTTGTATTCCGGCAACTCATAGGTGGATTTGCGCGTGCCCGGCGGCACCGCCACCCAGCCTTCGCTTTCGCCCACCGTCTTCACATAGGTCTTCGAGGTCGCCCATTTGACGAAGGACTTGGCGGTATCAAGCTTCTTTGTGGTGTTCGGAATGGCGAGGTTCCACGACCACGACCAGCTCGAACCGTTCGGCGTTGCCTCCACCGGAGCACGCGTAAACGCGGTCTTGTCGGCAACCTGGCTCTGCTTGGGGTCATAAACACGGCCCGCCGCCGAAGTGGCGTCGATCCACATGGCGCAACGGCCGGATGAAAACAGCGTCTGGTTTTCGTTGAAGCCGTTGGCGGCCGCACCGGGCGGGCCGTAGGAGGTCATCAGCGCCACATAATCCGAGATCGCCTTTTTCCACGGCTCGCTCGTCAGCTGCGGTTTCCAGTCCATGTCGAACCAGCGGCCGCCATAGGTGTTGATCATGGTGCCGAGGAAAGCCATGTTCTCGCCCCAGCCCGGCTTGCCGCGCAGGCATATGCCATATTGCTGCTTCGACTTGTCGGTGAGCTTGGCGGCAAAATCCTTGATCTGGTCGTAGGTCGGATTGTCAGGCATCTTCAGGCCGGCCGCATCGAACAGGTCCTTACGATAAAGCGTGAACGAGCTTTCGGTATAGAATGGCACGGCGTAAAGCTTGCCGTCGACAGTCAGGCCTTTCTTGATCGGATCAAGCAGATCGGCGTAATCGTAGTCGTCGCCGAGATCGTCGACCGGCGCCAGCCAGCCCTGCTTGCCCCAGATCGGCGCTTCGTAACCGCCGATGGTCATGATGTCGAACTGGCCGCCATTGGTGGCGATATCGGTGGTGACACGTTCGCGCAGGACATTCTCTTCCAGCACGATCCAGTTGATCTTGTTGCCCGTCTCCTTCTCCCAGGCGCTGGAAAGCTTCTGCATGATGATCATGTCGCCATTATTGACGGTGGCGATGTTGATTTCCTCCGCCTGCGCCAGACCGGCGAAAAGGCCGATGCCAACGACGGACGATGACAGAATTCCAATAAATTTGCTCATGAGACCCGCTCCTCCTTTACGGATGTCTACGCGTAACAATACATGCGTAAATTTTTTATCTCGCAAAATCCGCTCTCTTGTCAACATCCGAAAATAAATCGGAGCATGGAGACATCATCGTATGCACCAATAAACCACTGTTTTAAAGCGGATAATACCATAAAAAATTATTTCCAGAGGCGTCTCTCTTGCTGCGACGCAACAAAATTTTCATCATCTCATATATTGACGCGCGTAAATTTTTGAATGATATCCGAAAACCAGAAGCCCTCGGGACGGCGGATTTGCATCCGCCAAAAGGACGGGAGCCGAATGCATATGGAGGAGACGATGAGGCAGACATCCGCACTGGCGCCGCACACGAAAGGCCCGACCATCACGGCGGGGGAAATCCTCGTGGAAATCATGGCGACGACGGTGGGCGACGGCTTTCTGGAGCCGCAGGCACTGATCGGCCCCTTCCCGAGCGGCGCACCGGCCATCTTCATCGATCAGGTGGCGCGCTGCGGCGGAGCGGCCGGCATCATCGCCGCAGTCGGTGACGATGATTTCGGCCGTCTCAATGTCGAGAGGCTGCGCGGCGACGGCGTCGACGTCTCGGCCATCGCCACCATAACCGACCGGCCGACGGGCAGCGCCTTCGTGCGTTACCGGGAAAACGGCGCACGGGACTTCGTTTTCAACATCGCCCATTCGGCGGCCAGCGAAACGCATATGACCGATGAAGCGCAGGCTCTTATCGAAAAAGCCGGCCATGTGCATGTCATGGGATCGGCCTTCGCGATTGCCGGCATCGGCGAAATCATTCTCGAAGCTATCAGACGCGTCAAGACGCGCGGCGGCTCGGTCTCCTTCGATCCCAACATCCGCAAGGAACTGGCGCAGGGTGATGCCGGCCGCAGGCTGATCGACGATCTGCTTGAGATTACCGATCTTCTCCTGCCCTCCGGTGAGGAGCTTCAGGCGGCCTCCGGGCTTGATGACGAGGACGCAGCTACCGAAAAGCTGCTTGCCTCCGGTATCGGCGAGATCGTGCTGAAGCGCGGCGCAGATGGTGCAAGCCATTTCAGCCGCGCCCATGGGCGCATCGACGTCCCCGGCTTGCGGGTCCGCGAAATCGATCCGACCGGTGCCGGCGACTGTTTCGGTGCGACCTATCTCACCTGCCGCCGCCTCGGCATGCATCCGCAAAAGGCGCTCGCCTATGCCAATGCCGCCGGCGCGCACAATGTCACCCGCCGCGGCCCGATGGAGGGCGCCGCCAGCCTTTCCGAACTCGACGCCTTTCTGGCCGCGCAACTGTCGGAGGAAATCCTGTGACCGGTATACTCGAAAATCTCGCCGCCGCGCGCCGCTCCGGCAAGCCCGCCGGCATCACCTCCGTCTGCTCCGCCCATCCCGTGGTTCTGCGCGCCGCAATCCGCCGTGCCGCCGCCGGCAGGACACCGGTGCTGATCGAGGCAACCTGCAATCAAGTCAATCATCTCGGCGGTTATACCGGCATGACGCCACGGGACTTCGTCAGCTTCGTCAACAGCATTGCCGAGGAAGAAGGGTTGCCCCGCGAACTGGTGATTTTTGGCGGAGATCATCTCGGCCCCAATCCCTGGCGCAGGGAAACGGCCGAGGAAGCGCTGACAAAAGCTGCCGCCATGGTCGCGGCCTATGTGACGGCGGGTTTTCGCAAGATCCATCTCGATGCCTCGATGGGCTGCGCCGGTGAACCGGCGGCGCTGGACGACGACACGATAGCCAACCGCGCCGCCAAACTTGCGGCCGTCGCCGAAAAGGCCGCCGCGGCTGCCGGCCTGCCGAAACCGCTTTATATTCTCGGCACCGAGGTGCCGGTGCCGGGCGGGGCAGACCATGTGCTCGACACGGTCGCGCCGACGCAGCCGCAGGCAGCGCGCCAGACGATCGACCTTCACCGCGAAATATTCGCGCGACACGGCCTTTCCGATGCGTTCGAGCGGGTCATCGCCTTTGTCGTGCAGCCCGGCGTGGAATTCGGCAGCGACAATGTCGTCGCTTACGACCCGCAAGCGGCCACCGCCTTGAGCGCCGTGCTGGACGCCGAACCGCAACTGGTCTTCGAGGCCCATTCCACCGATTACCAGACGCAGGCCGCCCTCACGACACTGGTATGCGATGGATACCCCATCCTGAAAGTAGGCCCCGGCCTGACCTTCGCCTATCGCGAGGCACTTTACGCTCTCGACATGATCGCCTCCGAGATGATCGGCGACTATGGCGACCGTCCTTTGGCGCGGACCATGGAGAAGCTGATGCTTTCCTCACCCGGCGACTGGCGCGGACATTATCATGGCGATGACATCACGCTGCGATTGCAGCGCCACTACAGCTACAGCGATCGCATCCGCTATTACTGGACGCGTCCGGAAGCGCTTGCGGCCGTTTCCGCCTTGCATAAGGCGCTGGATGGGAAGACAATTCCCGAACCCCTGCTGCGCCAGTATCTCGGCGAATTGCCGCTCGCGGCAGTTGTAGGAAAGGATATGGAGGAGGTTCTGGTCGCGGCAGTGGATCAGGTGCTGGCGACCTACCATGCGGCGACGGGCGAAGGCCGCCACTAAGACAATCGTTAAATTCGGATGCCCCGGCGGGAGACGTTGCGGGTATCGGTCAGGGAGGGGAAACTCATGGCAACCCGAAACACGAGCGGATTAGCGCGGGTTATGCTAGCGCCATCGGTGCTGTTATTGCTGGTGTGGATGATCGTGCCTTTGGCGATGACCCTGTGGTTCTCGTTCCAGAACTACAATCTCCTCAACCCGGCCAATGTCAGCTTTGCGGGTCTCTTCAATTACCAGTATTTCTATACCGACCC
>NZ_ASXX01000015.1:0-128899 GCF_001526505.1 Agrobacterium sp. D14 | reverse complement strand
TACGTCCACACAAGGCCGGCATGACGGAAGAGGGAAACGCGGACTTGTCGCGGTTCTTGCGGCAGTGGATCTGCCCTTACGAAACCGGCGTACCGTCCAGCAGATAACGAACATCCCGCACCGGCGGGGTTTTACGGAATCGGGCGGTCTTGTCGCTCCAGATGCCGCGCGTGATGGCGGGCAGTGCGGGGAGCCGTGCAAGGGCATGGCTCAGCGCGCCGCCCATGCCCTTCTGCTTTTTCGCATCGAGAAAATGGCGAAGCTCGAATTTGGCGCGGATGTGTTTTTCATGTTCGCGCAGGATCGCCGTTTCCTCTGCCGAAAGCCGGCAACCGGCGAGAATGGCCTTGTCCGCCTCGTATAAGCGGCGAAGATCTTCGGTGCGATGGCGGCCGCTCAGCGAGTTGCCGCGCACGATCGCGCCGTAACCGCAATGGCGGATGACCTTGTAACGCGCACCGGCGGCCAGCGCCCGCACGTAAAGCTCGTAATCTTCGCCGAGCCGCAGACCGTCATCGTAACGCAGTGCGTGTTTGTCGAGAAAAGCGCGGCGTATGACCGGCTTCAGAAACCCGGTTTCTCCGCGTTCCACGCCGGGCCTGGAAATATTGCCTTCCACGAATTCCGTGAGCGACAGAAACCGTGACTGCGGTTCGAAACGGGCCGGCTGCATGGAGGATGCGCCGGGGACCGATTGCTGGATGAAGGCGATATTGTCGGCCACCAGATCCCAGTCGTCATCGGCCAGCATGGCGGCGAAACGGCCCCGGAAAAAGAAGTCGTCCGCATCGAGAATGCTGATGAGCGGCGCCGATGAAATCGAGATGGCGTGGTTGCGCGCAGCCGAAGGGCCTCGATTGACCTCGAAGCGCACGACCCGCAGACGGCCCGTGCCGTCATCTGCTGCATGCGCCACATCGCTCGTCGTGTCGGTGGAACCATCGTCGATCACCACCACTTCGCCGACCTCCGGCTCCACAAGGGCGGAACGTATGGCGATATCGATTGTTTCGGATGCATTTTTCGCAGCGATGATGACGCAAATGGGCTGTGAACCGCTCACCATGGATTGTCCTTCTGCTTTGACCAACCGTCAGGATTTGGCCAGCAGAAAGTGTCACGGGTATGGATGCAAGCGATTTTTTTGCGACGCAATAAATGAAGCTGCGTGAAAGCTCACATATCGGTCAGTTTCGCACCGTGCGGCGGCGGGCTTTTTACGGCGTCCGCCTGCATTGCCTCGGCGCCACGGTCCCGCGCGAAGGTTTCGCGCATGCGCCGCTTTTCCCGGGCGACCAGAACGAGAATCCCAACAAAATAACCGACTTGCAGAATGACCGCGCAGATGAGGGTCTGGATGAATGCCGTATAGAACGAGCCGTGGATGAAATATGTCGCAACCGCAAAGGTAAGCAATGCACCGATCATGCTGAAAAAAACACGAGGTGCATACATGGTGCTCTCCTCCCGAGAACGATTTCTCCATTTTTGACTGCGCTGCGGCATTTTTCTTCTTTGCAAGAAATATACGATGAGACCGGTGCTGTTTCAACACACATATACTTCTTCTAACGGTTGCGGCATGAAATTTCGGTAATCTTGATTGGTAAATTCCTCGGTAATCGATGACTTCCCCCAATCGGGGCTGCCTTACCAGGCGATTTCCTGCTTTTGAGAGGCGTAAAATCGTTCTCTTGCGGCCATTGTCGGCTGTCTTACGCCCTCTGCAGACTTCGTTAACCATCTCGCCTTTAAAAAGTCGGTATTGATTCCTCAGCAAGAGCAAGGTGCCCGCGTGACAACGAGTTCAGAAGTAATCGCCTTTCCGGCAAAGAACCGTATTGCCGACGTAAAAAGATGTGCAACCATGCTCGACCGGCTGCATGGTGTGGAGGCGAATGATTTCTGGCGCAGGGAGTGCCGTGAGCTGGCCGCCCGTCTGACGGCGCTTGGCTATGAGGACGCCGCCATGCGGCACGAGGTCATGGAATTTCAAAACGCCGTGCAGGCTGAATTGTGGGCGGGCGACGCCACGCCAGAGGCACGCCGCGACAGCCATTGAGGCCTCAGCGTTTTCCATAAAAAAAGCCGGCAGGTGTCAAACCTGCCGGCTTTTTTGTTCATGCCCGTTTGATCAGGAAGCGCCGGCGCCGCGTGTGCGGGCAACGCCGTCAAGCGCGGGCTTGTATTTCGGGTCGAGTCGGGCCGCATGGCCATAGGACTTGGCGGCCTTGGCCATCTCGCCGCGACGCTCATAGACTAGCGCCTGGTTGGCCCAGGATTCCGCCACATTGCCATCCAGAGAAATGGCGTGGTTGAAATCGGCGAAGGCGTTTTCATCGTCGTTCAAGGCGACATAGGAAAGGCCGCGGCCGTTATAGGGCTCCGGCGAGGTCGACGACAGCGAGATTGCCTTGGAGAAGTCCTCGATGGCCTGGGCATGCTGGTTGCGCAGCTGGTAGATCAGGCCGCGATTGTGCCAGGCGCGTCCGTCGGTGGTTTCAAGCTCGATGGCGCGGGAGAAATCGTTGAAGGCTTCGTTCACACGCCCGGACTGGCGGTAAAGATTGCCGCGGCCGATCAGCGCCACATCGTAGCTCGGATTGATCTGCAGGGCGGCGTTGTAGTCCTGCAGGGCCTGCTGCTGCTGCCCGGAGTTGCGATAGACCAGCGCGCGGTTGGCATAGGCCTGATAAAAGCGCGGGTTGAGCTGCAGCGCCTTGTTGAAATCCTCGATGGCGCGGCGCGAATCGCCGGCGCGACCGTAAGCCGAACCACGGACGTTATAGCCTTCGGGATCCTGCGGATTGGCGTTGATGACCGAGGTGAGCGAGGCGATGTTTTCCTGCGAACCCTGGGCACGGTCGATCCTGAACACATCTTCCGTCTGGTTGGATGTCGCGCAGCCGGAAAGACCGGCAAGGACGGTACAGACGACCAGAGAAGCGCGGAACCCTCTGTTGTTTTTCAATGGCACCCGGCGCGTGGAGGCATCGGAGTTTTTCACAACACAGGCGTCGACAGCGATCATTCGGTGTGGGTTCCCTCGCAGGCCGGTCTCACGGTCGTTTTCAAGAGCGTTCTCCGGCCACAAACACAAAGAGCGGCGGCGAATTGATCGCCCCCGCCCAACAAGCATTCAAAAACGTCCAAAAGACGGCCTATTAACGGCCTGCGCGGGGGCCTGCAACCAGACCTTCGCGCTGTGCACGCTTGCGTGCCAGCTTGCGAACGCGGCGAACGGCTTCAGCCTTTTCGCGAGCGCGCTTCTGGGAGGGCTTTTCGTAGTAATCGCGCATTTTCATTTCACGGAAAATGCCTTCGCGCTGCATCTTTTTCTTCAGGGCGCGGAGCGCCTGATCAACGTTATTGTCGCGGACTAGTACCTGCACGTGAATCCCGTTCCTTTGGTTTGGTTAATTTGCTATGTGAATAAGGCATTCGCACGCAAATAAAAAATCGTTCGTTCGGCTGTCGAGCCGGGCGATTGGTGACGTGCAATAACAGATCATTTGCAGCAAGTCCAGCCGGTAGCGCATAATCACCCAGCAAAATGCGGCTTGCCCGGAATTCCGCCTGCGATGTCGAAACAAAATCATTGCGGCGTCGCAAAATGGATATTGCCTCCCATCCCGATTTGCCATGTGTATGATAAGGGCCGAAGCCATGTTTCCGGCTTCTGGCCGGTTCTTGAGGAGCAGATTGCGAATGCGCAAATATTCCGTTTTTGCCGTGGCGCGTGAGGCGCTCAGGGGTCACAAGGGGTGGGATGCGCAATGGGCTTCGCCCGAACCGCGCAAGGATTACGATGTCATCATCATCGGCGGCGGCGGCCATGGGCTCGGGGCTGCCTATTATCTTGCCAAGGAACACGGCATTACCAATGTCGCAGTTCTGGAAAAAGGCTGGCTCGGCGGCGGCAATACCGGCCGCAACACCACCATCATCCGCTCCAACTATCTCTATGAAGAGAGCATGGATATTTACGAGCATTCCCTGAAACTGTGGGAAGGCCTGAGCCAGGATCTCAATTATAACGTCATGTATTCGGCGCGCGGCGTGATGATGCTGTCGCACAATATCCATGACCGGCAGTCCTTCAGCCGCCATATCAATGCCAACCGTCTTTACGGCATAGACAATGAGTGGCTGACGCCGGAGCAGGCGAAGGCCTATTGCCCGCCGCTCGATATTTCCGGCAATGCGCGGTATCCGATCAATGGCGCAGCGCTCCAGCGCCGCGGCGGCACGGCGCGCCACGATGCGGTGGCCTGGGGTTATGCCCGCGCTGCCTCCGACCGCGGCGTGCACATCATTCAGAACTGCGAGGTTACGGGCATTCGCCGTGGGCCGGACGGGGCGGTGACGGGTGTGGAGACCAATCGCGGTTTCATCGGCGCAAAGAAAATCGGCGTTTCCGCCGCCGGTCATTCCTCCGTCATCATGAAGATGGCGGATGTGCGCGTTCCGCTGCATTCCAACCCGTTGCAGGCGCTGGTGTCGGAGCCGCTGAAGCCGATCTTCCCCTGCGTGGTGATGTCCAACACGGTCCACGCCTATATTTCGCAATCCGACAAGGGCGAGCTGGTTATCGGCGCGGGCACCGATCAATATAACTCCTATTCCCAGACCGGCGGCCTGCAGATCATCACCCACACGCTCGACGCTATCTGCGAGCTGTTCCCGATCTTCCGCCGCGTCAAGATGATGCGGCAATGGGGCGGCATTACCGATAACACGCCTGACCGCTCGGCGATCCAGAGCGTGACGCCGGTGCAGAATCTCTTCGTCAATTGCGGCTGGGGGACGGGCGGCTTCAAGGCGACGCCGGGTTCGGCCAATCTTTTCGCGCATCTCATCGCGCGGGGTGAACCGCATCGTCTGGCGGCGGGGCTGACGCTCGACCGATTCCGTACCGGCCGTCTTATCGATGAGGCTGCCGCTGCCGCGGTGGCGCATTGATGCTGGCGGCGGCCATGCTTGCGATCAATATATCAGGCGCGGCTTTGGCCGTGCCCGTCGGCAGCGTCATTCCCGAGGCCAGGGATTTTCGCAGCCAGAAGATTGCGAAGATGCACGGTGAGAAAGACTGGCCCTTCGTGGCGGAAAAAGGCCTGCTTCTCTGTGCTCCGAGTCTCGCGAACAAGATGGTTTATTTTGTTGGCGAGAAGGAGGATGGCGAGCAGGATTACCCCTTCGCGATCGATACCGACATGATGGCGGTTGCCATCGTCAATATGGGCCGGGCCTCGGCGCTACGCCCTTTCGATAATTTCGAGCAGCTTTTAAAGCGGCTTTCCCCTTTCGTAGCCATGGGAAAGCGGCTGTGTGACCAACCCGCCGGAACAGCGCTTCCGGAAAATTCTCTCTAGGTGGAGCGACGATGCTTCTGATCCATTGCCCCTATTGCGGGGAAGACCGTTCCGAACTGGAATTCCGCTGGGCGGGCGAAGCCCATATCGCCCGGCCGGAAAACATCGCCGATATTTCCGACGAGGCCTTCGCCGAATATTTCTTCATTCGCGACAATGACAAGGGCCTCGTTTTCGAGCGCTGGCGTCACATTCACGGTTGCGGCCGCTTCTTCAACGCCGCCCGCGATTCGGTCAGCGACAAATTCCTGATGACCTACAAGGCGGGTGAGCCGAAACCCGATACTGAGACGGTCCTTTCCGCAGAAAAGGGAGCCGGGCAATGAGCGGCGATTATCGTATCAAGGGGGCCGGTCGTCTCACCCCGGCCAGAACCGCGCGCTTCACCTTCGATGGCAAGATTTATCAGGCGCTGGAGGGGGACACGGTCGCCTCCGCGCTTCTGGCGAATGGCGTGCATCTGATCGGCCGCTCGTTCAAATATCACCGGCCGCGCGGCTTCCTGTCCGCCGGGCCGGAAGAGCCGAATGCGCTGATCGACGTTTCCCGCGACAGCCTGCGCAAGCAGCCCAATGTGCGCGCCACGGTGCAGGAAGTGTTCGACGGCGCGATCATCGCCTCGCAGAACCGCTTTCCGTCGCTATCCTTCGATCTGAGTGCGATCAATGACCTCCTGTCGCCGATGTTCGCGGCCGGGTTTTATTATAAGACCTTCATGTGGCCGAAGGCTGCCTGGCACAGGATTTACGAACCGCTGATCCGCCGCGCCGCCGGTCTCGGCAAGGCGCCGAGCGAGCCGGATGCGGATCATTATTCCGGCCGTTATGCCCATTGCGACGTGCTGGTGGCCGGCGCCGGCGTTGCCGGTCTGACCGCGGCGCTTGCTGCCGCGAAAACCGGCGTCAGCGTCATTCTGGTCGATGAAAATGCCGAAGTCGGCGGTGCGCTGCGTTTCGACACCGGTACTGTCATCGACGGCCTGCCCGGTTACGAATGGGCGCAGAAGGTTTTTGCCGAACTGAAGTCCCTGCCCAATGTGCGGGTTCTGACCCGCACCACCGCTTTTGGATATTACAACCACAATTTCGTGGCGCTGGCCGAGCGGGTGACCGATCATCTCGCCACGCCCGCCAGACACCAGCCGCGCGAGCGGCTGTGGCAGGTGCGCGCCAAAAAGGTCGTGCTGGCGGCGGGTGCGATCGAACGCCACATGGTCTTTGCCAATAATGACCGCCCCGGCATCATGCTGGCCTCGGCCGCACGCACCTATCTCAACCATTACGGCGTCGCCGTGGGCCAAAATGTCGGGGTCTACACCGCCCATGATTCGGCCTATGAGACGGCCTTCGATCTCAAAAAGGCCGGGGTGAAGATCGCCGCCATCGTCGATTGCCGCGAGAACCCGGATCAGCGCCTGCTGGATGAGGCGCGGGCGCTCGGCATCGAAGTGCTGGCGGGCCATAGCGTTTACAACACCGCCGGCCGCCTGCGCGTCTCCTCGATGACCGTCGGCCGCAATGGCGGATCGAACAAGCGCAAGATCGCCATCGATGCGCTTGTGGTTTCGGCCGGCTGGACGCCATCGGTGCATCTCTTCTCGCAATCGCGCGGCAAGCTGAAGTTTGACGCGGCTAACCAGCGTTTCCTGCCGGATACCCATGTGCAGAACGGTGTCTCCATCGGCGCCTGCAACGGCACGGACGATCTTTCCGCGCTGATTGCCGAGGCTGCGGCTGCCGGTGGCGGCGGCGTGGAGTTTTCCGGCGAGAATGCGCGGACGTGGACAGGCGGCATGATCGGCGCGGCCGAAGGCGCGGGCGAAGGCACCGGCGTCAAGGCTTTCATCGATTTCCAGCACGATGTCTGCGCCAAGGATATCCGCCTTGCCGTGCGCGAGGGCATGCATTCCGTCGAGCATATCAAGCGCTTCACCACCAATGGCATGGCGTCCGATCAGGGCAAGATGTCCAATATGCATGGCCTTGCCATCGCATCGGAGGCGCTTGGCCGGGATTTGCCCAAGGTCGGTCTCACCACCTTCCGTCAGCCCTATACGCCGGTCACCTTCGGCACGCTCATCAACCATTCGCGAGGCGCGCTGTTCGACCCCGCCCGTAAGACGCCGATGCACGAGGAAGAGCTGGCGGCCGGCGCGGTGTTCGAGGATGTCGGCAACTGGAAACGCGCCTGGTTCTTCCCGCGTGCGGGTGAGGACATGCATGAGGCGATTAACCGGGAATGCAAGACGGTTCGGACAAGCGTCGGCGTGTTCGATGCCTCCACACTCGGCAAGATCGAGGTGGTCGGCCCGGATGCGGCGAAGTTCCTGAACCTCATCTACACCAATGCCTGGGACACGCTGAAACCCGGCCGCTGCCGTTACGGCATCATGACCCGCGAAGACGGCTTCGTTTACGACGACGGCGTTGTCGGACGTCTTGCCGAAGACCGTTTCCATGTGACGACGACCACGGGCGGCGCGCCGCGCGTTCTCCAGCACATGGAAGATTATCTCCAGACCGAATTCCCCGATCTCAATGTCTGGCTCACCTCGGCCACCGAACAATGGGCCGTGATTGCCGTGCAGGGGCCAAAGGCGCGCGAGGTTATCGCGCCCTTCGTCGAGGGCATCGATCTCTCGCCGGAGGCCTTCCCGCATATGGCGGTGGCCGAAGGCACCTTCTGCGGCGTGCCGACGCGGCTCTTCCGCGTGTCGTTCACCGGCGAACTCGGTTTCGAAATCAACGTTCCGGCCGATTACGGCGCTGCCGTCTGGACCGCGATCCGCGAAAGGGCGGAAGCCGTCGGCGGCTGCCTTTATGGCACCGAGACCATGCATATCCTGCGTGCGGAAAAGGGCTATATCATCGTCGGCCAGGACACGGATGGCACGGTGACGCCTGACGATGCCGGGCTTGCCTGGGCCGTTTCCAAGAAGAAGACGGATTTCGTCGGCATTCGCGGGCTGAAACGCCCCGATCTCACGCGCTCCGGCCGCAAACAGCTTGTCGGCTTGAAGACGAAAGACCGGCTGACCGTTCCGGACGAGGGCGGCCAGATCGTTGTCGATCCAAACCAGCCGAAACCCATGACCATGCTCGGCCATGTCACCTCCGCCTACTGGTCGGAAAATCTCGGCCATTCCATCGCTTTCGCGCTGGTGGCGGATGGCAGGGCGCGCATGGGCGAAACGCTCTACATTCCGCTCGCCGATAAAACCATTGCCGTCGAAGTGACCGACATGGTCTTCCTCGACAAGGAAGGAGCCCGTCTCAATGGCTGACAAACTTCACGCAAAACGCAAATCCGTGCTTGAGGATTTTCACGGCGGCTCTCCCTTCGTTTCGCTGAAACCCGCTGCTTCCGCATCGCGGCTGTCGCTGCGCGCCCGGGAAAGCGCCCTGCCGGCACTTTCGGAAGCACTCGGTCTTGCCCTGCCTGCCCGCCCGAAAAGCTCCGTCACCTCGGGCCTGCGGTCCGCTCTGTGGCTCGGCCCGGATGAATGGCTGTTGATCGATCAGGGCGAAAGCGACTTGATGGCGGCTCTCGCCGGCGTTTCCGGCCTGTTTTCGGCAACCGATATTTCCCACCGCAACACAGCCGTCATCGTCTCCGGTGCCGGTGCAGAAGCGGCACTCAATGCCGGCTGCCCGCAGGATATTTCTCTCGCAAAGTTCCCGGTCGGCGCGTGCTCGCGCACCGTTTTCGGCAAGGCAGAAGTGGTGCTGCTGCGCACGGCGGACGATACGTTGCGGGTGGAATGCTGGCGTTCCTTCGCGGAATATGTCGGCGGGCTGCTGCAGGAAGCGGCTGAGGACGTGGCGGTTTAACCCGCCATCCAGCCCCGCCATTCCACCCATCGCCCATGGAAATCGGCTCGGCCGATTTCCTGTTTCTCGCCGGTCGGCCAGATCTGCAGGGTAATGGCGGCACCGCCCGGTGTCGCATCCGCCTCCATTTGCAGCCGGGCAAGTGGGGCATCCGGCGTGGCGCGGGTTCCAGCTTCGGCAATCACAGCCTCGCCTGCCTGTTTCAATCCATCGGGCAAATATTGCCAGGCGACTGAGTGATAGACGACGTGGACAGCACCCGCATATTGTGTGGCAAGGCGGCGTTTCAGCCAGTCGACCGCGTCTGCCTTCTCGACATGCAGACCATGTTCCACGGCTATCCGCAGGGCGGCGGCGGTTCGCTCCAGCCGGTCTGTCTGGTCGGCCCAGACATAGGACATCAGCCGCAGGCGATCTTCGGCGGATGACGGGTCGAGCGGGTTGAGATCGCAGCCGGCGCGCTCGATAACCTCGATCCGCTCATGGGCCGGGATGTCGCCGCGCCATTCCGGCGACAGGAAAACATCGGATTGCTCACCCCAGGTGAGATCGCCGAGGCGATATCGGTAACGGTCGAATTGCAGGTTGAGGCCCGCGCTGGCTCCGACTTCGGAAAGCACCAGCGGCTTGCCGGTCAGTGCCGCAATCGAAAGAAAGCCCGGCAGCAGAACGGCGGAACGGCGAACCTCGTTGGTCTGCGGCGGTGATTTCAACCTTTCGAGGATGAAGGCGGAATGAAAACGCAGGGCGCTGGCGCAGGCCTGCCAGAGCGCTTCTTCGTCTTCCGGCGGGATTTCGGCAAGCGGCGCGATCTTTTCCTCGATGGCGAGCGCATGCAGGGCGCCCGCCAGCCGCAGGGGAACGGAATCGCCCGAGGGGCCGATATCGCCTGGCCAGGATAAAATGCGCTCGCCCACCTCGGTATGGCGGTCGAGCCTTGCTGCCATGGTGCGGCAGAGCCGCGCGGTAAAGGGCGAGCCGAGGCTGTCGCAGGCTCTTGCCTGCACGAGAAACGCATTCCTTACGGCTTCGTCATGCATGCGGTCTCTCCCTTGCGGCAGTTTCAGGCGTCTTCCGGCCTGTCCTCCGGGTTGAACTGGCTGATGGTGGTCCAGCGCGCGGTAAGCGCCGGCTTTTTCTCGTTTTCGATGTCCACCGTCACGTCATAGGTCGTCATCAACATGGCCGCGCCGCGAAAACGCGCCTCCGCCAGCGTGAAGCGGCCGCGCACCCGCGCACCGCTTTTGACCGGCGTAACGAAACGAACGGCATCGAAGCCGTAATTGATGCCCATGGTCTGTTCGCGGATGCGGGGCAGAGCATCGTAATTCAGCGCCGAAAGCAGAGACAGCGTCAGGAATCCATGCGCGATGGTGCCGCCAAAGGGGCTTTCCGCTTTAGCGCGCTCCGGGTCAGTGTGGATGAATTGTTCGTCCAGCGTCGCCTTTCCGAAAGCGTCAATCATTGTCTGATCGACAGTAATCCAGTCGGAGACGCCCATTTCCGTGCCGACCAGATTTTTCATCTCCGCCAGCGCAATTTCTTTTGTCATGTTACCTCGTCCGCATTGTTTCCAGGGACTTATACGGCTGGCGACGCGAAGGGATCAACTGCGCAGATAAAACACCACGGAACGGGCGGGCAGGAAGGCGGGATTGCCGAAATCCGTGCCGATCGCATACCAGCCATCGCCGGGCAGCGTGAAAGGAACGATCTCGCGACCGCGATTGATGAGAACCGCAAGCTCGACCTCGACGCCCGTTTCGCGGTCCGACGTTGAAAGCACCATGGCGAAGGCGGGTCCATTCGGGCTCTCCCAGTCCGCAACCGTCATGGGCTCTCCGCCCGGCGCAAGCCATGTCACATCGCCGCTGCCGGAAAAGAAGCCGGTCTCGGAAAAGACGCCGAAGCGTTTGCGAAGAGTTGCGAGAAATGCGGTGTGATCGATCAGTTCGGGGACAAGCGAAGACCAGTCGACCCAGGTGATGTCATTGTCCTGACAATAGGCGTTATTGTTGCCATGCTGGCTGCGGCCGCCCTCATCGCCGGCGGTCAGCATCAAGACGCCGCGGCTGACGAACAGGGTGGAAAGCAGCGCCTTCACATCCGCAATGCGGGCGGCGACAATGGCAGGGTCATCCGTCAGGCCTTCGAAACCATTGTTCCAGGAGTGATTTTCATTGTGGCCGTCGCGATTGTTCTCGCCGTTTTTCTCATTGTGCTTGTGTTCGTGGCTGACGAGGTCGAACAGGGTGAAGCCGTCATGGGCGGCGAGAAAGTTGACGCTGCGGCTGTTCGCTCGGCCATGGCGGGAAAAGATCGGCGAAGACCCGGAAAGCGCATCGGCCAGCGCCCCGGTGGTGCCGGCGTCGCCGCGCCAGAAGCGGCGCATATCGTCGCGGGCGCGGTCGTTCCACTCCAGAAAGCTCTCGGGGAAATTGCCGAGCTGATATCCGCCAGGGCCGATATCCCATGGTTCGGCGATCAGCAGGCGGTCGTAAAGTGCCGGGTCCGAATGCATGGCCGCGAGCGTTTCGCTTGCCATGTCGAAGCCATTGGCCGTTCGCCCGAGCACGGGCGCGAGGTCGAAACGGAAGCCGTCCACCCCGGCGTTCAGAACGAAATGCCTAAGGGAATCGACGGTGAGCTGGCGAATATAGGGATGGTCGCAGGCGACCGTATTGCCGGTGCCGGTATCGTTGACCAGCACGCCCGGTTTTCCCGGCGGGTGGCGAAAGGCGGTGAGGTTATCGAGCCCGCGCAACGACAGGATCGAACCTTCGATATCGCTTTCGCCGGTATGGTTGAAGACCAGATCGAGAATGACGCCGATGCCTTGCGCATGCAGCGCCGCAACCGTATCCCGCAATTCCCGCACGCCGCCGGGGCAGAGGCGCGGATCGAGCGCCATGAAGCCGACAGGATTATAACCCCAGGCATTGGAAAGGCCGAGCGGCGGCAGGTGGCGCTCGTCGATCCATGCGGTGATCGGCATCAACTCCACCGCATCGACGCCGATTTTTTTCAGGTGCGCGACAATGGCGGGATGGGCAAGTGCGGCAACGGTGCCCCTGATCTCTTCCGGCACTTCAGGATGCAGCTGGGTGAAGGATTTGACGGCGAGTTCGTAAATCAGCCCGCCTTCGGCAAAAAACGGCGGTTGACGCCGGACCGGCTCATGCTGCGAAAGGATCGCCTTCGGCATGATCCCGCCGGTATCCGCACCAAAGGCGTAAAGCGCGGGATCGTGCCGGAAGGGGCGGTCGATCTCCGTGGCATAGGGGTCGAGCAGCAGCTTTGCAGGATCGAACCAGAGGCCGTGTTCGGGAGCGTAAATGCCGTGAGCGCGAAAGCCATATCGCGTGCCGGGGCCGGCATCGGAGACGGTCAACCGGTGAACGTCATCTTCACCGCGCGTCATCGGCAAACGCGCCGTTTCTTTCTCGCCGTTCGCATCGAAAAGGCAGAGATCGATCTGCGAGGCGTGCCGGGAATAGACCGTGAATTCCGTTCCGTTTTCCGTCTGGATTGCGCCTTTGGGGAAAACGGAAGGTGTCTGCATGGTCTGTCTCTCCGGGGGATAGTTGTTTCTTCTTCGTAAGGGTAGAAGGTGGCCGGTAATGGAAGGCGGGTATGCGTCCGCCTATGATCGATGGCGAACCCAAAACCTCTCCTCCGTCATGCTCGGGCCTGTCCCGAGCATCTGCTACGCATTGACTGGACGATGCGTTGGCAGATCCTCGGCACAAGGCCGAGGATGACGTCGAGTTTGGAGAGAGGTCGGTTACTACTCTCAGACGGCCTTGTGGCCGCCTCCCGTCTTTTCGATTCTGCGCCTCTCCAGCAACTGAACAAAACCCTCAGGTAATAACGCTCGGCTCGCTACGGCCGGTATGGGCCTTGATGCCGGCGATCGTATCGGCAACGGAAATCAGGTCGGCAAGCGCCTCCTGCGTTTCGATGCCGTGACGGGCCGCATCCGGCTCATAACGCTCGACATAAAGGCGAAGTGTGGCGCCCGCAGTACCCGTGCCGGAAAGGCGCAGCACGATGCGCGAACCGCCTTCGAACAGGATGCGGATGCCCTGATTTTTGCTGACCGACTGATCGACAGGATCGTGATAGGCAAAATCATCCGCCGCCGCGACCTTCAGATTGCCGTAGCTGGTGCCGGGAAGTGTGGCGAGTTTTTCGCGCAGGGTTGCGACCAGCGTGTTGGCGGCGTCCGAATCCACTTCCTCATAGTCATGGCGGGAATAATAGTTGCGGCCATATTCGGCCCAGTGCTTTGTGACGATGTCCTTCACGCTTTCCTTGCGCGCGGCGACAATGTTCAGCCAGTAGAGCACGGCCCACAGGCCGTCCTTTTCGCGCACATGGTTGGAACCCGTGCCGAAGCTTTCTTCGCCGCAGATCGTTACCTTGCCGGCATCCATGAGATTGCCGAAAAATTTCCAGCCGGTCGGCGTTTCATACATGCCAAGGCCAAGCTTTTCGGCCACACGGTCCGCCGCCGCACTCGTCGGCATCGAACGGGCAATGCCGGAAATGCCGCCGGCATAACCCGGGGCCAGTTTGGCATTGGCCGCGATAATGGCGAGGCTGTCGGACGGGGTGACGAACATGCCCTTGCCGACCACCATGTTGCGGTCGCCGTCGCCATCGGAGGCCGCGCCGAAATCGGGGCCTTCCGGGCTCATGACGTCGTCATAAAGCTCCTTGGCGTGGACAAGATTCGGGTCGGGATGATGGCCGCCGAAATCCGGCAGCGGCGTTGCGTTGCGGACGGAGCCCTTCGGCGCGCCGAGACGCTTTTCGATGATTTCCACGGCATAGGGCCCGGTGACGGCGCTCATGGAATCGACCACGACCTTGAAACCGCCGGCGATCAGCGCGCGGATGGCGGCGAAATCGAACAGCTCTTCCATCAGGGCGGCGTAATCGGCAACCGGATCGATCACCTCGACGGTCAGTTCGTCCACCTTGAAGCTGCCCACCTTGTCGAGATCGATATCGGCGGCGTCGGAGATTTTGTAGCTGTCGATGACCTTCGAGCGGGCATAGATCGCATCGGTGATCTTTTCCGGTGCGGGGCCGCCATTGCCGATATTGTATTTGATGCCGAAATCTTCGTTCGGGCCGCCGGGATTGTGGCTGGCGGAAAGCACGATGCCGCCGAAGGCCTTGTATTTGCGGATGATGTTAGAGGCGGCGGGCGTGGAAAGAATGCCGCCCTGACCAACCAGAACCTTGCCGAAACCGGCAGCGGCGGCCATTTTGATCGCCTTCTGGATGACTTCGCGGTTGTAATAACGGCCGTCGCCGCCAATCACCAGCGTCTGGCCCTGAAAACCTTCAAGCGCGTCAAAGATCGACTGGATGAAATTCTCGGCGTAATTTTCCTGGGCGAAGACTGGCACCTTCTTGCGCAGGCCGGATGTGCCCGGCTTCTGGTCCTGATAGGGCTTCGTCTGAACGGTCTTGATCATTGTTTCAATGGCCTTTCGAAATAAGCTGGCTGTAAAGCGCGGCGTAAAGACCGGCGCTCTTTTCCCAGGAAACATCGGATTTCATTCCGAGTTTCTGCATTTGTGTCCATAGTTTCGGGTCGTGATAATAACGGACGGTCCGGCGGATCGCCTGTTTCAGACCATCGAGCGTAACGGGTGAAAACTGCACGCCGGTCGCCGATTTATTGGCGATGGCGGCATGGTTGGCGTCGATCACCGTGTCGGCAAGGCCGCCGGTGCGGGCGACGACCGGAATGCAGCCATAGCGCAGCGCATAAAGCTGGGTGAGGCCGCAGGGTTCGAAACGCGAGGGAATGATGATCGCATCGCAGCCCCCCTGCATCAGATGCGACAACGGCTCGTTATAACCGACGGCAACGCCGACGCGGCCATGGTGGCGGGATGCTGCCGCCAGAAGCGCGCCTTCCAGCGCTACATCGCCGGCTCCCAGCACCACCAGACGGCCGCCGAGGGAAACGATCTCATCCACGGCTTCCGCCATGAGGTCGATGCCCTTCTGCCAGGTGAGGCGGGAGATGATGCAGAAAAGCGGGCTGTCATCATCGTCGATGCGGAAATGTTCGGCGACCGCCTTCTTGTTCAGCGCGCGGTTCTTGAGATTGGCGGCTGAATAATTGTCGTGGATCAGATGGTCCGTCGCTGGGTTCCAGACATCGGCATCGATGCCGTTGACGATGCCGTGCAGCACATGGGCGCGGCTGCCGATCACTCCTTCCAGCCCCATGCCGAATTGCGGGGTGAGGATTTCCTCGGCATAGGACGGGCTGACGGTGCTGAGCGCCGTTGCCGTCTGCAGGCCGCCCTTCAGGAAGCTCACATCGTTGTAATATTCGATGCCTTCCATGCCGAAGGCATGGGCGGGCAATGCAAGCTTGCTGAAGATATTCGCGCCGAACTGGCCCTGAAAAGCGATGTTGTGGATGGTGAGAAGGCTCGGAATCTCGGGCGTTTCGGCATAACGCATATAGACCGGGGCCATCGCGGCCTGCCAGTCATGAGCATGCACCATATCCGGCCGCCAGCCGGGAAGCGCGCCGGCGGCAATGCGGGCCGCAGCCAGCGACAGCGCCGCGAAACGCTTCCAGTTGTCAGGGTAATCCTTGCCGGTCTGGTCGAGATAGGGGCCGCCGGAGCGCTCGTAATAAGCGGGCGCATCGAGAATGAGGAGGTCGAGCCCCTCATGCCGCACTTCGAGCACATCGGCTTTTTCGCCGAGCAGGTCGGTAAATTCGAAACATTTGACGGGGTCCGTCACGGCGGCTTTCACCGCCGGATATCCGGGTATCAATGTGCGCGTCGTGACGCCATGGGCTTCCAGCGCGATGGGGAGCGCGCCGGCAACGTCGGCGAGCCCTCCGGTCTTGATCAGGGGATAGATTTCGGATGAAACCGAAAGGACATTCATGGGCTCTACAGGTCCAGCTTGTCGATCATCGATTGGGTGATAAGGCAAATGCCGTTTTCGGTGCGGCGGAAACGTTTGGCATCCAGTTCTGGGTCTTCTCCTACAATCAGTCCTTCCGGAATGACCACGCCATGGTCGATGACGACATTGCTGAGCTGGGCATGACGCCCGATCTTCACACTCGGCAGTACTACGGCATTCTCAAGGCGGGAGTATGAATTAGCGCGCACCCCGGTAAACAGCAGGCTGCGCTGCAGGGAGGCGCCGGAAATGATGCAATCGCCGGAGACGACCGAAGACACGGCCGAACCGCGGCGGTTCTCGTCATCGTGCACGAATTTCGCCGGCGGCGTGATTTCCGCATAGGTCCAGATCGGCCAGGACTTGTCGTAGATATCGAGGTCCGGCACCACATCGGTCAGGTCGATATTGGCCTGCCAATAGGCGTCGATGGTGCCGACGTCGCGCCAGTAAGGGCCATGCTCGAAGTCCGAACGCACGCAACTATCGGCGAAGCGATGGGCGACGGCTTTGCCGTGCTCGACGATATAGGGAATGATGTCCTTGCCGAAGTCGCGGCTGGAAGTCGGGTCTGCGGCGTCGCGGCGCAGGGCTTCCATCAGGAATTTCGTGTGGAAGACGTAGATGCCCATCGAGGCGAGAGCGAAGCCCTCATTGCCGGGAATGCCCGGCGGATCGGCCGGCTTTTCGATGAAATCGATGATCTCGTCTTTTTCATTCACATGCATCACGCCGAAGCCGGTCGCTTCCATGCGCGGCACTTCAAGGCAGCCGATCGTCACGTCGGCGCCGGAATCGACATGCTGCTGCAGCATGTATTCGTAATCCATTTTGTAGATATGGTCGCCGGCGAGGATGACCATATATTCCGGCGCATAGGGCTCGATGATGTCGATGTTCTGGTAGACGGCGTCGGCCGTGCCTTCATACCATTGCGTTTCGGAAACGCGCTGGGAGGCCGGCAGAATATCGAAGCTTTCGTTACGCTCGGGACGGAAGAAATCCCAGCCGCGCTGCAGGTGGCGGATGAGCGAGTGCGCCTTGTATTGCGTGGCGACGCCGATGCGGCGAATGCCGGAATTGAGCGCGTTGGAGAGCGCAAAATCGATGATGCGCGCCTTGCCGCCGAAATAGACGGCGGGTTTTGCCCGGCGGTCCGTCAATTCCTTCAGGCGGCTTCCTCTGCCGCCTGCGAGGACATAGGCCATTGCATCGCGTGCCAAAGGCTGAACTCTTTTTTCCGACATGGTGTCCTCCCTCTCTGTCTGTCAGTTTTCCGGCTCGAGCATGATCGTTGCGAGTGGCGGCAGCACGAGCATTGTCCCGATGTCTCCCCCGGCATCGACCGCCTGAACGCGTCCGCCATTTCCCTTGCCGCTGCCGCCATAAATTTCGGCGTCGGTGTTGAGAATCTCCCTCCACCGCCCCGCAAGCGGAAGCGGCACATAATAGTTTTCCCGATAGACCGGCGTGAGATTGCAGATAACCGCCACCGGCTTTTCACCCGGCGCCATGCGCAGCCAGGCGAAGACGGAATTGTCGTGGTCATCCACCACAAGCCAGCGGAAACCTTCCGGTTCACAGTCGCGGGCGTGCAAAGCGGGTTTTGAACGGTAGGTGAGGTTGAGATCGCGCACGAGGCGGCGCATGCCCTCATGCATCGGATATTGGCGCAGGTTCCAGTCGAGCGAGCCCTTTTCGCTCCATTCGCTCCATTGTGCGAATTCCTGCCCCATGAACAGCAGCTTCTTGCCGGGATAACCCCACATGAAGGCGTAATAGGACCGCAGATTGGCGAATTTCTGCCAGTCGTCGCCGGACATCTTGGCGATCAGCGATCCCTTGCCGTGCACCACCTCGTCATGGGAAAGCGGCAGCACGAAATTTTCGCTGAAGGCGTAAAGCAGGCCGAAGGTCAGCTCCTGATGGTGGAACTTGCGATGCACCGGCTCGCGCGAGAAATAACTCAGCGTATCGTGCATGAAGCCCATGTTCCATTTGAAGCCGAAGCCGAGGCCGCCCTCGTGGACCGGCTGCGATACTTTTGGCCAGGAGGTGGATTCCTCGGCAATGGTCATGACGCCCGGATGGGTGCCGTAGATGAGGGAATTCATCTTCTGCAGGAAGCGGACGGATTCGAGATTTTCCCGCCCGCCATATTCATTGGGGATCCACTCGCCTTCCTTGCGGGAATAATCGAGATAGAGCATCGAGGCGACCGCATCGACGCGCAGGCCGTCGAGATGGAATTTTTCGGCCCAATAAAGCGCATTGTTGATGAGGTAGGACATCACCTCAATGCGGCCGAAATTATAGATGGCCGTGTTCCAGTCGGGGTGAAAACCCTGCCGCGGATCGGCATGTTCGTAAAGCGCGGTGCCATCGAACCAGCGCAAGCCGTGCTCGTCGGTTGGAAAATGCGCTGGAACCCAATCGAGCAGGATGCCGATGCCGACCTTGTGGGCGCCATTGACGAAACGCGCAAAGCCCTCCGGATCGCCAAAGCGGGCGGACGGCGCATAAAGCCCGGTCGTCTGGTAACCCCATGAAGGGTCATAGGGATGTTCGGTGATCGGCAGGAACTCGATATGGGTGAAGCCCATATCCGTGCAATAGGGAATGAGCTGGGCGGCCAGTTCATCCCAGCTCAGGAACGTGCCGTCCTCGCGCCGCCGCCAGGAGCCGGCATGCACCTCGTAAATGCTGATCGGCTGGCGGCGCTGGTCCACCTGCGCCCAATGTTCCCGGTGAGCCTGATCTTCCCATTTCTGGGTGAGTTCCGGCGCGGTGACGGAGGCGTTCTTCGGCCGCAACTCGGCGCGCCGCGCATAGGGGTCTGCCTTCAACGGCAGAAGCTCGCCGTTTGCGCCGAGGATTTCGAACTTGTAGGCACAGCCGGCATAGACGTCAGGCGCGAAGATTTCCCAGATGCCGGTATCCTTGCGGAACCGCATGACATGCCGGCGGCCATCCCAATTGTTGAAATCGCCGACGACGGAAACGCGTCGCGCATTGGGGGCCCAAACGGCGAAGTGGAAGCCCTCGACGCCCTCGAGCTTCAGCGGATGCGCGCCCATCCTGTCGAAGAGTCTGAGATGCGATCCTTCGCGGACGAAATAATCGTCCATGGGGCCGAGAACCGGGCCGAAACTGTAAGGATCGGTCACCGCCCATTCGGCATCGTCGCGGCTGGCGCGATACCGCACCGGCTGTCGCTTCGAAAGATCGATCCGGCCTTCGAAAAAGCCATCCGGATCGAGCCGCTTCAATTCGCCCACGAAATTTCCGTCCAGCGTCAGGACGGAAACCTCCTCGGCGCCGGGAATGAAACAGCGGGCGGAAAACCCTTCCGGCGTTTCGTGAACGCCGAGAAGGGCAAAGGGATTGGAATGCAAACCGCTCTTGATCGCCTCGATTTCAGCCTTCGTGATGTCGCCAGTCTTTTTCTCTTCGGCCGAATTGAGCGGTTTTTTCATCAGGCTCTCCAGATCTCGGTGGCATATTGGCGGATTGTCCGGTCGGACGAGAACCAGCCCATGCGCGCCGTGTTGCGCACTGTCTTGGCATACCAGCTATCCGGATCGCTCCAGATCGCGTCTACTTCCCGCTGCGCATTGGCATAGGCGTCGAAGTCGGCGGCGACCATGAACCAGTCGCTGTTGTAGATACCGTCGATCAGGCCGGCGAAACGGGAGCGGTCATCCGGCGAGAAGACGCCGGAGGCGATGGATGACAGCGCCTGCGACAGCTCGGCCGATCCTTCGATGATCGCGCGGGGATTGTGGCCTTCGGCGCGCGCCTTGGCCACTTCGTCTGCCGTCATTCCGAAGATGACGATATTCTCCGCGCCGACATGATCGCGCATTTCGACATTGGCGCCATCGAGCGTGCCGATGGTGAGCGCGCCGTTGAGTGCGAATTTCATGTTGCCGGTGCCGGAAGCTTCCATGCCGGCCGTCGAGATCTGTTCGGAAAGATCGGCGGCGGGAACCATGATTTCCGCAAGCGAGACGTTATAGTTCGGAATAAACACCACTTTCAGAAGCCCGCGCACGGCCGGATCGTTGTTGATGACCCGGGCAATATCGTTGGCAAGCTTTATGATCAGCTTCGCGTTGTGATAACTCGGCGCCGCCTTGCCTGCGAAGAACTTAACGCGCGGTACCCAATCCAGTTCCGGGTGAGAACGGATCTGATCGTAAAGCGCGACCGTCTCCACGAGGTTAAGAAGCTGGCGCTTATATTCATGGATACGCTTGATCTGGATGTCGAACATGGCCGAAGGATCGACGCGGATGCCCATGCGCTGCGCCACCGTATTGGCAAGCCGCACCTTGTTCAGACGCTTCACCTCGGCGAATTTTTCGCGGAAACCGGCATCGTCGGCAAAACGGTCGAGCGCGGTGAGCTTTTCCGCATCGTCGAGGAAATCGTCGCCGATCGCCTCGCGCAGCAGGCTGGTGAGGCCCGGATTGCACTGCATCAGCCAGCGGCGCGGTGTGATGCCATTGGTCTTGTTGTTGATACGGTCAGGATAAAGGCTGTGCAGGTCGGCAAAGACCGTTTCCTTCATCAGGTCGGTATGAAGGGCGGAAACGCCGTTGATGGAATGCGAGCCGATGAAAGCGAGGTTGCCCATGCGCACGCGGCGTTCGCCGCCTTCATCGATCAGCGAGATCGAACGGATCTGCTGATCCGCCATCTTCTTTTCCTTGCGGGCGTAGACCAGCGTGTTGGCGTTGATCGCATAGACGATCTGCATATGTCTTGGCAAAAGACGCTCGAGCAGCGGCACCGGCCAGCTTTCCAGCGCCTCCGGCAGAAGCGTGTGGTTGGTATAGGAGAACGTGCCCTGCGTGATCTTCCACGCTTCCTCGAATTCCAGCCCGTGCACATCGCACAGAAGACGCATCATTTCGGCGATGGAAATGGCCGGATGCGTATCGTTGAGCTGGATCGAAACCTTCTCAGGCAGCGAGGTGAAATCGGGATATTGCTGCAAATGGCGGCGCAGAATGTCCTGCAGCGAGGCGGAGGAGAAGAAGAACTCCTGCCGCAGGCGCAGTTCCTGACCGGCCGGCGTCGCATCGGCGGGGTAGAGAACCCGCGTCAGGCTTTCCGCCTTGTTGCTTTCGCGCAATGCGCCGATATGGTCGCCGGCGTTGAAGGCGGCCAGCAGAATGGGGTCGATAGGCTGCGCCGACCACAGGCGCAGCGTATTGACGCGGGTGCCGCGCCAGCCGACGACCGGCGTATCGTAAGCCATGGCGATCACGCGTTCGGCCGGTTTCCAGACGAAACGCTGCGGATCTTCATAACCGCCGATGGTTTCCACCGAGCCGCCGAAGCCGACCTCATAGGAGCTTTCGCGGCGCTCGAATTCCCAGGGGTTGCCGTGCGCCAGCCAGGTTTCCGGCAGTTCCACCTGCCATCCGTCCGCCATCTGCTGGCGGAAGAGGCCGTGCACGTAACGGATGCCGTAGCCATAGGCGGGAATGTCGACGGTCGCCATGGATTCCATGAAACAGGCCGCAAGCCGGCCGAGACCGCCATTGCCGAGCGCCGCATCCGGCTCCAGCCCGGCGATGACATCCAGATCGACGCCGAGCGAGGACAGGGCATCGCGGATTTCGTGCATCAGGCCGATATTGGAGATGGCGTCGCGCATCAGGCGGCCGATCAGGAATTCGAGCGACAGGTAATAAACGCGCTTGGAATTGTTGGCATAGGCCTTGCGGGTGGATTCCATCCACTTGTCGATGATGCGGTCGCGGACGACGAGGATGGTTGCGGTCAGCCAGTCATGGGGCTTGGCAACCTTGACATCCTTGCCGATACGGTAGGTGAGGCGTTCGATGATTTCCGACGCCATGATTTCCGGGTTGGAACTGCGCGGGGCGGGACGGGGAAGATCGGCGGCGTTAAGATTATTGATCATTGGTCGGTCAGCACCTTGGTGGGAGGAGAGGGTCTGATGAGGTCGATCCGGTTTGCCTTTGCTGATGCCAGTTTATGCATCGATATGGAGGCGTGGCAACAGCAATTTTTTCGGAAAATTGAACAGCTTAGCGCAATGAAAAATAAGTGTTTTTCTCGGCGCCCAAAGGATCGCCGAAGGCATTGATCGCCCTGTCTGCGCCGTTCTTCAGCGGATTTTCTTGGTCCTTGCGATGCCGGGCATCGCTCGGAAAAGGGGAAGAGGCTGCAATACTTCTGAAATGGTTCACCGGTCCTGAAATCTGTTTCGAACTATCGGATCACACACTAGCCTTCGCGGTTGTGAAAATTCAATGAAAATAAACAGGGCGGCGCTGCCGCCGCGCCGACCTGTGGTGGCGCGGGCGTAAAAGCCGGCCGCGATCATCGCCAATGGCGCTGTTTACGGCAGAAGAAAAGGTTCCATCGCCATCTCGCCGGCGCGGATCGTCACCCTGGTATTGGGGGGAACGGCGCACCAGGGCGCGCAATCGAAGGAAAAGGGTTCGGAACTCAATGCGATGCCGTCATCGAGCCCTCGCCAGTAGAGTGTCGGCGGCTTGTCGTCGCTTGACCAGCGGAAGGCATGCAGGCAATCGCCATCCATAAGAACGGCACTGAATCGCAGCGCGGAAGAGACGCCTGCCGCCGTCATCTTTTCCTGGCAGAGCCGCAGCGCGGTGGAAATGGCGCGAACCGGCTCTGCGTCGAGGCCATGGCCGGCGGCAATCAGGAAAATGGCTTCGCTGTCTCCAGTGCCGCGCCGGGATGCATAGATATCGTCGGGGATGAGGGAATCGATATCGCGCCTGATCTGCTCGTAACCGCCGATCTGGCCGTTATGCATGAACAGGTATCGCCCATGCGCAAAGGGATGGCAGTTGGCGCGGGACACTTCGCCTGACGTGGCGGAGCGGACATGGGCCATGAACATGCCCGAGCGGAGCTGGTGGCAAAGCGCTGCCAGATTGGCGTCGGACCAGGCGGGCCTTGTATCGCGAAAAACGCCGGGCGTTCCGCGTTCGCCATACCAGCCAAGGCCGCAGCCATCGCCATTGACGACGGTTTTCGCTTCCCTTGCGGCCATGGACTGGCTGACCAGTGATGCTTCCGGCTCGATCAGAAGACTGTCGAGCCAGACCGGTTTACCGGAATAGGCAAAGAGGCGGCACATTCATGCGGCTCTGTTCAGGGCCTTGTTTCCGAGCGCGAAGCCGACGGCGGCCTTCGCGTGAATGGCGGTCGAATCGTAACCCGGCAGCGGCAGGGCATCGGGATCGATCAGCAGCGAAATCTCGGTGCAGCCGAGAATGACGGAATCGACGCCAAGTGCGCGGGCCTTCTCGATGACCGCGAGATAGCGCTCGCGCGAGCAGGACTTGATTTCGCCCTGGCAGAGTTCGCCGAAGATGATGTCGTGGATCGCAGCCCGGTCTTCCGCATCGGGCACGACCACCTCGACGCCGTGGCGGCGCATGCGGTCGGTGTAGAAACCATGTTCCATCGTGTAGCGGGTGGCGAGCAGCAGCGGCTTGCGGCGTCCGTCCGCCTTCAGGGCTGCGGCGGTTTCATCGATGATATCGATCAACGCCACGCCGGACATCTTCTCCACGGTGTCTGCGACCAGATGCATGGTGTTGGTGCAGATCAGCACGCAATCGGCGCCCGCATTGGCAAGGCGCGCGCCGGCCGCACCCAGAAGCGCACCTGCCTCATCCCAGCGATCGGCCTTCTGAAGGGCGACGACTTCGGAAAAATCGAGCGAATGCATGACGATGTCTGCCGAGACCAGCCCGCCGCGGCTGTCGCGCACGGCCTCGTTGATCATGCGGTAATAGGTTGCGGTGGATTCCCAGCTCATGCCGCCGATCAGGCCGATCCGTTTCATAAGAGTTCCCTTATCAAGTTTGATTGAAAATAAGAATGCCATCGTCGGGACGAAAACGGCATGCGTTTTTGCAGGGATTTCGCGGCCTAGATGCAAAACTAGGGCGCTCTTTCTCTAAAGATCGCAAATTTCTTGCGCTGTTGCGTTAACCTGTGCATTCTTTATCGATGATTGATGATCGCGACCGCCGAATCCTTGCGATTCTCCAGGAAAATGCAGAAACGCCGCTCGCCGATATCGCGGAGGAAGTGTCGCTGTCGCTATCGGCCTGTTCACGGCGCATTACGCGGCTGCGGGCGGAAGGTTATGTGACGGGTACGATGGCGCTGCTCGACCGGCGCAAGATCAACCTGCCGACCACGGTTTTCCTGCTGGTGAGAACCGGCCTGCATGCGGAGGACTGGCTGGACCGGTTCCATGCCGCCGTCAGCACCATACCGGAAATTGTCGAGGTTCACCGGCTGACCGGTAATTTCGACTATATTCTGAAACTCGTGCTGCCGAATGTCGAATATTACGACACGATCTACAAACAGATCCTGCGCCGTGTCGAGCTTTACGACATGTCCGCTTATATCTCCATGGAGACGGTGAAGCTGTCGTCTTCGCTGCCGACGACACATATCTGAGCGATGATCGAACCTTGGTCAGCGTCCCGCCACGAAACGAACACCGAAGCGGAAGCTTCGCGTCTCGCCCGGTTGCAGCGCAATCGCATCCGCGAGTTCCGGCTGGTTGAAGGCGTTGGTCGGCGTTTCCACCGGTTCGAGCGCGATGGATTGCCGCCTGTCGCGGGCGAGCGTATCGCCGGTGAAGACATGCATGTGCCCGCGCTCCTGCCATACCGTCAGGCTCGAACCGTCGTGCCGGTTTTCCAGCCTCGTCTCGTAAAGCCCGTTTTCGGATGCGATGAGGTCGGTGAAGCAGACATCGAGCACATGACCGGCCAGCGGCGCATGGAGAAAGCGGGTGTCGTCCCGTTTGACCATCCCGCCCTGTGGATCCCGAAGGGGGATCAGGTCTTCGTCTGTTTCAATCGCCGTTCGCGAGGGCAGTGTGAGAAGAAGATCGTCGATAGACGTCGTGCCGGGCAGGCGGAAATAGGGATGCCAACCGGCGGCGAAAGGCAGGGGTCGGCCGTCGCGATTGATGCCGCGTATGTCGATGGTGATCTCATGGCCGGCGAAACGATATTCCACCTCGATGGCAAGCCGATAGGGATAACCCTTGAAATCCGCAGGCGCTATTTCGGCGCGGAATACGAGAATGTGAGCGCCGTTTTCCTCGAAAGACTGCGCAAGCGCGAAGGGCAGGGCTCTGGCAAATCCGTGGAAGACGAGGGCTTCATGGGCAAGCACCGGCTCGATGCGATGCATCTGCCCGCCAAAACCGAACCGACCATCCGGGACGCGATTGGTGAAGGGGGCGAGAATGCCGTTTCTCACGCCGTTTTGCGACTGCATTTCGGCAGGCGTCGAATATCCGTCGACAAGATTTTCGCCTTCGCCGCCATCGGCAGAGACCGGTCGCCAGCTTAAAAGCGTCGCGCCCTCGTAAGCGATTTCGGCAGTGAAACCGTTTCCAGAAACGGTCAGACCGGCAATCCCCGTGCCTGTGGTGGAGGTAGTCATCGGGAAATTGTCCTTTGCATGCATGCGTCTGCGGTCATCGGGGCAGCTGCCGTGCCGATTCGCCCGATCATCTTCGCTGAAGGACAATTTCGCAATGGCCGTTAAGGGCCCGCATGGGCTGTATCAACAGGCTCCTGCCATCCCATGTCTGCTGGGCGATCAGTCCGGAAAAGTGCGTTTCGCGCCGCTAAAATATTCCATCAGCGCGGCCTGATCCTCTCCACCCAGCCCGGCCGCCGTCAGCATGCGGTGCACCTCGGCGCAAACCGCTGTCAGCGGCATGGCCGTGTTGGTGCGCCGGGCGAGATCCTGCGCGCCGTTGAGGTCTTTCACCATATTGTCGATGCGGCCGGTGCGGCGGTAATCCTTCGCCACATAACGCGGCATATATTCCTGCAGGATGGCACTGTCGGCCCGGCCGCCCTTCAGCGCCTGCGGGATTTTGGCGGCATCGACGCCGGCATCCAGCGCCAGCTGGGTTGCTTCCGCCACCGCAAGGAAGTTCAGCCCGCACAGAACCTGGTTGATGAGTTTCGTCGTCTGCCCCGCGCCGCAGGGTCCCATGTGGGTATAATTGCTGGCCACATGCCGCAGCACGCGATGCGCATCGGCCACATCCGTTTCGCTGCCGCCGGCCATCAGCGTCAATTGCCCGATGAGCGCCTTGGGCGCGCCGCCCGAAAGCGGGCTGTCCACCCAGCGCAGGCCTTTTTCCGCGGCATCTGCCGCCAGTTCCTTCGTCGCTTCCGGGTCGATGGAGGACATGTCGATGATGAGCGTGCCGGGCTTCGCCCCCGCCGCGACGCCATCCTTGCCGAAGACGGCAATACGAACGATTTTCGGCGAATTGAGGCTGAGGATGACCACATCGGAAACCGAAGCCGCTTCCGCCGCCGTACCCGCGCTCTGCGCGCCAAGACTCGTCAGCGCCGCCACCTTTTCCGCATCCAGATCGAAAACCGTCAGCTGATTTCCGGTCTCGATGAGCCGTGTGCCGATTGCCCCGCCCATGGCGCCGGCGCCGATCAGGGCGACTTTGTTCTTCTCGGTCATGGTGTTCACGGCCTCCTCCCAAAGTGTCGTGGTGTCGTCGGTTCAAAACCGGATGGCGGCCGCAGCCGGCCATCCGGTTTCGGTGTTTTTAAAGCGAAGCGGTGATGCCGCCGTCGACATAGAGAATATGTCCGTTCACGAAGGATGAGGCATCGGACGACAGGAAGATGCAGGCGCCGACAAGCTCTTCGACCTTGCCCCAGCGACCGGCGGGCGTGCGCTTTTCAAGCCATGCCGAGAAGGTCTCGTCCGCCACCAGGGCCGCGTTGAGCGGCGTGTCGAAATAACCGGGTGCGATGGCGTTGCATTGCAGGCCGTATTTGGCCCAGTCCGTCGCCATGCCTTTCGTCAGGTTGCCGACGGCGCCCTTGGTGGCGGTGTAGGGCGCGATGCCGGGGCGGGCAAGGGCGGTTTGAACGCTGGCGATGTTGATGATCTTGCCACGACCGCGGCTGATCATGTGGCGCGCGGCCGCCTGTCCGGCGTGGAACACCGAGGCGATGTTGGTCTGCAGCAGGCGCTCGAAGGCATCTGCCGGAAAATCCTCAAGCGGCGTGCGGTGCTGCATGCCGGCATTGTTGACCAGAATATCGATGGGACCGACTTCCGCCTCGAAACCGTCGATGGCCTTGCGCACGGCTTCATGATCGGTGGCGTCGAAGGCAAGCGTTTTCGCACCCTTGATGCCGGCGGCGGCGGCTTTCAGCTTCGCCTCATCGCGCCCGTTCAGCACCACTTCCGCTCCCGCTTCCGCCAGCCCTTGCGCCAGCGCGAAGCCGATGCCTTGGGACGAACCCGTGATCAGGGCGCGGCGGCCGGAAAGATCGAACAATTTAAGGCCCACTGTTTCCTCCAGTCTCTCGACATTGCATTCGTACAGGTTTATGTTATCGATAACATTCATCCCTTTCAGACGTGGATGTCAAGGCTTAAACGCCCGGTTTCGGTACGGATCGGGTGGGCGAGGAGGTCGCACGACGTGCAAATGCGCGGCAGGCGGCGGTGACAGGGATGCGGATTATTTTGTCGCGCCGCTCAAGCGCGATGTCGAACGGGAGATATTTATGAGAGCGATTGTTGCCCATGGGGCAAAGGATGTGCGCATCGAGGAGCGGCCCGAGGAAGCGCCAGGGCCGGGAGAAGTGCGGCTCCGTCTGGTCCGGGGCGGAATTTGCGGCAGCGATCTGCATTATTACAACCATGGCGGTTTCGGCGCGGTACGGCTTCGTGAACCCATGGTGCTCGGCCATGAGGTCTCCGCCGTCATCGAAGAACTGGGCGAGGGCGTGGAAGGGCTAAAGGTCGGCGGTCTGGTTGCCGTTTCGCCGTCCCGCCCATGCCGAACCTGCCGCTTCTGCCAGGAAGGCCTGCACAACCAGTGCCTCAACATGCGCTTTTATGGCAGCGCCATGCCTTTCCCGCATATTCAGGGCGCTTTCCGTGAGGTTCTGGTGGCCGACGCCCTGCAATGCGTGCCGGCCGATGGGCTCAGCGCCGGTGAGGCGGCCATGGCGGAACCGCTGGCGGTAACGCTGCATGCCACGCGCCGCGCTGGCGATTTGCTGGGGAAACGCGTGCTCGTCACCGGTTGCGGCCCGATCGGCATCCTCTCCATTCTGGCGGCGCGCCGTGCCGGCGCGGCTGAGATCGTCGCCACCGATCTTTCCGATTTCACGCTTGCCAAGGCGCGAGAGGCCGGTGCGGATCGTGTCATCAACAGCAAGGATGAGCCCGACGCACTTGCCGCCTATGGCGCGAACAAGGGAACCTTCGATGTTCTCTATGAATGCTCTGGCGCCGCCGTGGCGCTTGCCGGCGGTATTGCGGCGCTTCGTCCGCGCGGCATCATCGTCCAGCTCGGCCTTGGCGGCGATATGAGCCTGCCGATGATGGCGATCACCGCCAAGGAACTGGATCTGCGCGGCTCTTTCCGCTTCCATGAGGAATTCGCCACCGGGGTCGAATTGATGCGCAAGGGCCTGATCGACGTTAAGCCGTTCATCACCCAGACCGTCGATCTCGTCGACGCCATCTCGGCCTTCGAATTCGCCTCGGACCGCAGCCGTGCGATGAAGGTGCAGATCGCTTTTTCGTAAGCAAGGTTTCTGCGCGCGAATGTGCCGACGTTTCGATCGGCGGCGGGTCATCCCGCCGCCGATTTTTTTCGGCGGGTTCTTGCCCGTGGAGACTCGTGAAGATGTTATCGATATCATCAACTGCTTTGGGTACGTCATTCCGGCCTTGAGCCGGAATCTAGCCGGCGCGCGTCTGCGCGGCGAGAGAGTCCTTTCAGCCCAAGGACTTGGGCTGGCTGGATTCCGGCTCAAGGCCGGAATGACGGAGGGAAAGTGACGGACGCCAGCAAACGCCCCAGCCTGTCATCCCCCCTAACACGACTGCCGCATATTTTGCCCCGGGCTGCACCCACGACCGTCTTTACCGGCGTCGTTTCTGCCCATTTGCACATTTTGACGCAGGTCAAAAAGGTGATTTGCCGGCTGCCGTTTTTTGCGTTATCGAAATTTCAGAAATTACTGAAAATTCAGGAAACGTAAAAATGCCAACCAGCCTGTCCCCGCTCGTTCAGTCCTTCGTGCTGCATTTCGGTGAGATGGGCAGCCGCTGGGGCATCAACCGCACCGTCGGCCAAGTCTATGCTTTGCTTTATATTTCGCCGCAGCCGCTGTGTGCGGACGAGATTGTGGAGGCGCTCGGCATTTCCCGTTCCAACGTGTCGATGAGCCTGAAAGAGTTGCAGGCGTGGAACCTTGCAATTCTCAAGCATTTTCCCGGCGACCGGCGCGATTTTTTCACGACGCCTGACGATGTCTGGCAGATTCTCCGCACCCTTGCCGAAGAGCGCAAGAAGCGCGAGATCGATCCCACGCTCAGCGTGCTGCGTGAAATTCTGATGGAGACGCCGGAAAACGAAGATGAGCGGCATGCGCAAAAGCGCATCGACGAGATGAAGACGCTGATCGAGCAGCTGACCGGCTGGTATGACGATGTGAAGCGGCTGGAGACGGAAAGGCTGGCTTCGCTTCTGGCGCTCGGTTCGAAGGTCACGAAGCTTCTGGAGGCCAAGGACAAGATCGTCTCCCTCGCCAGACCCCGTGGCGCGAAGAAGGACGGGTGAGGAGAACGGCCGTGAGCATGTCCGTGGAAATCCGCCAGGGGGCCGATGGTGACGGGTCTGTCTGTCCCGCTCCGCTTGGAGTCTCGCCCGACGCGAGGTGTCGGCGCTTCTTCAGCAATTCCAACCGCAAAACCTCACACGACAGAGCCGCCGGGTGGGCGAAAATGACACGCTCGCCGGCGGTTGGGAGATCCGTGGCTCTGCTGCATGTGCTGGCGGCTTTGCTCTGGCTGCCGCAGGCAGGTTTGCTTGCCTTTTCAGTCGGAAGAATTGCCGATGGCGCGCCGATGATGGCGATCGTACCGGCTGCGGCTGCGGTTCTCATCCTCGGCCTCATCAAGGCATGGCTGGAAAAGATCGCGTCGCGGCTGTCGTTTCGTGCCGCTCGTGCGGCGCTGTCGCAGCGGCGGCTGGAAGCGCTGCAGGCTGTGGCGAAGGTTTCCCCGCTCGATCTGTCGCGCACCGCATCCGGCGAGGCGGCAGGCGTCGTGGCCGAGGCGGCGGAAGCGCTGGTGCCTTATCTTTCCCGTTTTCAGCCGGCGCGGATGAAGGCGACCATCGTGCCGCTGGTTTTCGTGCTGGCGATCCTGCCCTTTACCTGGATTGCGGCGCTGGTGCTGTTGCTCGCCATGCCAACCATCCCGCTTTTCATGGCGCTCATCGGCTGGCAGGCCAGGGCCGCCAGCGAAAAGCAGCTTGCCGAGACGGGCAATATGAATGCCTTCCTGCTCGATCGCCTGCGCGGGCTGGAAACGATCCGCACGCTTAAAGCCGTCGATTGACGGCGGAACGTCTCAGCGCCGATGCGCAAAACCTGAAGAAGCGGACGATGGCGGTGCTCAGGATCGCCTTTCTCTCCTCGGCGGTGCTGGAGCTTTTCGCGGCGCTCGGCGTTGCCATGACCGCCGTCTATATCGGATTTCATCTGCTCGGATTTCTCGATTTCGGCGCCTGGGGCGAGAAGCTGACGCTCGCCGAGGGCCTCTTCATCCTGCTGCTGGCGCCGGCCTTTTTCGAGCCGCTGCGGGAACTCTCCGCCGTCTGGCACGACCGCGCGGCCGGCGAAGCGGCGCTTGATGCGCTCGGCAAATTGACGGCCGGCGGTGCTGCCATCGCGGGCGAGGGTGCGGATGTGGCGTCTGTCCTATCCCCGACGCCGGGCCTGCTGGAGATAGATAATCTCTCCTTCGCTTATCCGAGCGCCCCACCTATCATCCAAAATCTCAACCTGACCGTTCAGCAGGGTGAGCGGGTAGCAATTCTTGGGCCTTCCGGTTGTGGCAAATCCACTGTACTCTCCTTGATTGCCGGGCTGGCCGAGGCTGGAGAGGGCTCGATCAGGATCGGCGGCGTCAAGCTCGAGAATGCGACGGCGGATGAGCTGCGCAGGACGATCGGCTGGGTCAGCCAGAAGCCGTTCTTTTTTGCCGGTTCGCTGAAGGCGAATATTCGCTTCGGCCGTTCGGTTGTCAGTGACGGTATGGTGGAAGAGACGCTGCGCCGCACCGGGCTCGATAGCTTGTCGCATGCGCGACGGCATCTGCAGATCGGCGATGGCGGATATGGAATCTCTGGAGGGGAGGCGGTGCGGCTTGCCATTGCGCGTGCTTTCGCAGACCCCGCAACGCAGCTTGTTCTGGCCGATGAGCCGACAGCCCATCTCGACCGCGAAACGGCTGCTCTCGTTACGGATAACCTGCTGCAACTGGCAAATGGCAGGACATTGATCGTCGCGACCCATGATCCGGTGCTTGCGGCACGCATGGACAGGATCGTGGATATGACGGCGATCCATTCGAGGGGGCAGCCATGATCGCGCGTTTTGCGATATTGAAACCGATTATCGGCCTGTTCTGGTCGGCGCGGCGCGGCATGCTGCTGGCGGGCGCGGTTCTGGCGGTAACGACGGTGCTGGCGGGCATCGGCCTTCTCGGCGTTTCCGGCTGGTTCATCACCGCAACGGCAATTGCCGGTCTTCTGCCCGCAACGGCCTATGCCTTCGATGTCTTTGCGCCTTCGGCCGCCATTCGTCTTCTGGCGCTGGCGCGCACCGCCGCCCGTTACGGCGAACGCATGACGACCCATGACGCCACGCTTTCCGTGCTTGCAGCACTTCGGGAAAAGCTGTTTCGCGGGTTTGCCGCGCCGCAGGCCGCGAAATCCCTGGAGGCGAGGCCTGCGCGCCTGCTGAACCGGCTGACGGCGGATATCGATGCGCTGGATTCGCTCTATCTGCGCGTGCTGGTTCCCGCCGCCGTGGCGGTCCTTGCTGCAATCGCGACAGGTCTCGGGCTTGCTTTTCTCCATCCTCTGGCGGGCATTCTGACGGCGGTTTTCCTCATCGCGGCGGGGCTTGGAGTTTCGGTTCGCGCCGCCTTGCGGGCGGAAACATTCTCGCGCCGCCGGGCAATCGGGCTGGAAGCCCTTCGGGCCCGCACGGCCGATCTCGTAAGCGGGCAGACGGAGCTCTTGACCACCGGCCGCCTTTCCGCGCAGGTCGCGGCGGTGAAACGGGCGGATGATTACCTCTCTGCCTGCGATGATACCCTGAACCGTATCGAAACCAGTGCCGGTTTTTCCTTCGGGTTTTCAGCGGCCGTTCTTTTGAGCGCCGCCCTTCTCGGCATGGCCTGGCTTGCGGAACAGGGGGCGGTGAGCGCGCCGGCCGCAGCACTCGGGCTGCTCGTCTGTTTTGCCGCGCTGGAGCCTTTCACGGCGCTGCGCCGTGGAGCGATGGAACTTGGGCGCACATTGTTTTCCGCAAGGCGCATCGCGCCGCGTCTTTCGGCAACGTCTGAAGGCCGCTGTCCCGTCTCGCCGGTCGACGGCATGGCGGCAGAGCTCAAAAATGTGCGTCTGGAGCGGGACGGGAACGACAATCCGGTCCTGACGAATATCAACCTTGCAATCGCCTCCGGGGAACGGGTTGCCATCATCGGCCAGAGCGGTGCGGGCAAGACAAGCCTCATCCAGCTTCTGGCGGGTGCATTGCAGCCGGCTGCGGGCACGGTCAACGCCCTGCCGTCCACCCTGATGACGCAGCGCAGCCAGCTTTTCCGCGACAGTATCGCCGACAATCTGCGGCTGGCGAAACCCACCGCAACCGGGGCCGAGTTATGGGACGCGCTCGAGGCGGCAGGCCTTGCCGAACACGTCAAATCTTTGCCGACCGGGCTGGAGACAAGGCTTGGCGAGGCGGGCCAGGGGCTTTCCGGCGGCCAGTCGCGCCGGCTGGCGCTCGCCCGTTTCCTGCTCGCCGACCGGCCGCTCTGGCTTCTTGACGAGGTGACGGAAGGGCTGGACGGCGAGACCGCCCGCGACGTGCTCACCCGGCTGTTTGCGAGGGCGCAGGAAAAGACTGTCGTGATGATCACCCATAATCGCCGCGAGGCGGAATTTGCCGATCGCATCATCGTGCTGAAAGAGGGGCGTCAATTTGATGAATGTCAAAGCGGCACCCCGGAATACGGCGTAGTGCTGGAGACACTGCGCCCGGACTGAGATTTTTTGAGAGCCGGCGTCGTCTTGAAAATGGAAGGCCGGCCTTCCGGAAAAGGTGGATAGGACTATGGAACTCGACATAGTGGCGCTGTCGCGCCTGCAATTTGCAGTGACGGCTTTATATCACTTTCTGTTCGTTCCCCTGACGATCGGACTATCGGTGGTGATCGCCATCATGGAAACGGTCTATGTCATGACCGGCCGCACGGTCTGGCGGCAGATGACGAAATTCTGGGGCACGCTGTTCGGTATCAACTTCGTGCTCGGCGTTTCCACCGGCATCGTCATGGAATTCCAGTTCGGCATGAACTGGAGTTATTACAGCCATTATGTCGGCGATATTTTCGGTGCGCCGCTGGCGATCGAGGGCATGATGGCCTTCTTCCTGGAAGCCACCTTCGTCGGCCTGTTCTTCTTCGGCTGGGACAAGCTGTCGAAACTCGGCCATCTCGTCGCGACATGGTGCGTGGCGCTCGGTTCGAATTTTTCGGCGCTATGGATATTGATCGCCAATGGCTGGATGCAGAACCCTACGGGTTCCGCTTTCAATCCCCAGACCATGCGCATGGAAGTGACTGACTTCTTCGAGGTCCTGTTCAACCCGGTTGCGCAGGCGAAGTTCGTCCACACGGTTTCCGCGGGCTATGTCACGGCCTCCATCTTCGTGCTCGGCGTTTCGGCCTGGTATGTGCTGAAAGGCCGTCATGTCGATCTCGCCAAGCGTTCGATGACGGTTGCCGCCTCCTTCGGTCTGGCGTCCGCGCTGTCGGTCGTCGTGCTGGGTGATGAAAGCGGCTATCTCTCCACCGAACACCAGAAGATGAAGCTCGCCTCCATCGAGGCCATGTGGGAAACCGAGCCGGCCCCGGCTCCCTTCACGGCCATCGGTTTTCCCGATCAGGAAGCACGCGAAACGCATTTCGCCGTGAAGATCCCGTGGGTGATGGGCCTTATCGGCACCCGCTCGCTCGACACGCAAATTCCGGGCATCAACGATCTGGTGGAGCAGGCCAAGACCCGCATCCGCGACGGTATCAAGGCCTATGACGCGCTGATGCAGATACGCGCCACCGGCAAGGGCGCGGAGTTGCCGGAAGAGGTGCGCGGCACCTTTGCCGAACTCGGCCATGAGCTCGGTTATGCCCTGCTGCTGAAACGATATGTCGACGATCCGCGCCAGGCGAATGAAGAGCAGATCGCCAAGGCGGCGGCGGATACCATTCCGCATGTTCCGACCCTGTTCTGGTCGTTCCGCATCATGGTCGGTCTTGGCATCTTCTTCATCCTGCTGACGGCGACGTTCTTTTATCTTTCGGCCCGCCGCCGGCTGGATCATTATCCGTTGCTGCTGAAAGTGGCGGTCTTCGCCATTCCCCTGCCGTGGATCGCGGCGGAAATGGGCTGGGTGGTGGCCGAGTTCGGCCGTCAGCCATGGATCATCGAGGGCGTGCTGCCCACGGCCGCGGCCGTCTCCAGCCTCAGCGCCTCCACCGTCCTCATCACGCTCCTGTGTTTCATCGCCATCTACACGGTGCTGTTCATCGTCGAAATGGGGCTGATGCTGAAGGCGATCCGCAAGGGGCCCGAGCCGGACCATGAGCCGGAAGCGCCGCTCGTTCCTGAAAAACTCGTCGCTGCGGAGTAAACGATCATGATATTGCACCAACTCATCGACTACGAAATCCTCCGCGTCATCTGGTGGCTGCTGCTTGGCGTGGTGCTGATCGGTTTTGCCGTGACCGGCGGTTTCGATCTCGGCACCGGCGCGCTGCTGCCCTTCGTGGCGAAAACGGATATTGAGCGGCGTGTCGTCATCAATTCCATCGGCCCGGTCTGGGAAGGCAATCAGGTCTGGCTCATCCTTGGCGGCGGTGCGATCTTCGCCGCCTGGCCGCCGCTTTATGCGGTGTCGTTTTCAGGGTTTTACCTGGCGATGTTCGCCACCCTGTTTGCGCTGATCCTGCGGCCGGTTGGTTTCAAATATCGCTCCAAGCGTGAAAGCGCCGCCTGGCGCACCGGCTGGGACTGGGCACTCTTCATCGGCGGCTTCGTTCCTGCGCTGATCTTCGGCGTGGCCATCGGCAATGTGCTGCAGGGCGTTCCCTTCCACCTCAATGACGACCTCAGGATTTTCTATGACGGCACGACGCTGTTCGAGCTTCTGAACCCCTACGCCATCCTCTGCGGTCTCGTTTCCGTCGCCATGCTCATCATGCACGGTGCCGCATGGCTGGTGCTGAAGACGGATGGCCCGGTCGCTGCCCGCGCGCGCGGTTTCGGCAGCATTGCGGCGCTTGCCACCACCGTTCTTTTTGCGCTCGGCGGCGTCTTTCTGTGGCTCGGTGTCGATGGCTATCGCTTCACCTCGGAGGTCGTGACCGATGGTCCGTCCAATCCGCTGTCGAAGACGGTGGAGGTTGCGGGCGGTGTCTGGTTTGCCAATTATGCGGCGCATCCCTGGATGATGCTGGCGCCGGCGCTCGGTCTTGCCTTCCCGCTCGTCGCTTTCGTCTTGTTCCGGGCCCGCAGGGAAGTGCTGGCGCTGCTTTCCAGCTCGCTTGCCATTTTCGGCATCATCGCAACGGTGGGGCTAACGATGTTTCCCTTCATCCTGCCGTCTTCGGTCGATCCCAAATCGAGCCTGACGGTATGGGATGCGTCGTCCAGCCATATGACGCTGTTCATCATGCTGGTCGTTGCCCTCATCTTCATCCCGATCATCGTCGCCTATACGTCATGGGTCTATCGCGTGCTGTGGGGCAAGGTGGATGAAAAGGCGATCCGCGACGACAGCGGTCACGCCTACTGATATTCAAGAAAGAAGGAGATCGAACATGTGGTATTTCGCCTGGCTGCTCGGCCTGCCTCTCGCCGCCATCTTCGCCGTCATGAACGCCATGTGGTATGAGCTGATGGAAGAAAACGCGAAAAAGGCCGAAGCGAAGCTGGATAAATAGGGCTTTGGCGGAAGCCTCTCCTCCGTCATGTCGGACTAGATCCGGCATCCAGCCACGACGCGTCTGCGCCGTGAAAAGAGTTTCTCGCGATCATGGACTTGATCGCGCTGGACCCCGGATTTGGTCCGGGGTGACGGAGTGCGGATGATGCAACTCCGCCAAATATAAAAGGGCGGCATCCGGTTGGGATGCCGCCCTTTTGGGTACACAGCCGTGCCGGCGATGCGCGGCGTCAGTGGATCGCGATGCCGCGCTTGTCCGCTTCTTCCTTGATGATGTCTTCGACGATGGCTCTGTTGAGATTTGGATTTCCCAGAAGATAGTCGTCGGCGATCTCGAAGATCGATTTCGGATTCTCGGTCCTGTGCAGGGTGTCGAGGTCCTGGCCGATCTGCTCTCGAAGGCTGGAATAGTCGTCCATCGCGGCGCTCCCGTTTATCGGTTCAATCCAGAAGGTCGGCCGGAACCTTGCCGCCGTTTTCGGACAGCTTCTTGATGACGGCCTTGTGCAGCCAGATGTTCATGGTCGCCGAATCCGAAGTGTCGCCGGTATAGCCGAGTTCGCCGGCCAGTTCCTTTCGGGCGCTGAGGCTGCTGTCCAGATTGAGCGCTTTCAGAAGGTCGACGATCGAATGTTTCCAGTCGAGTTTCTGGCCATTCTGCTTGACCGCCGCATCCAGGATCGAAGCGACGTCGACATTGCCGGCGGGGGCCGGAGCCGCGGCTGTCGGCGCGGGTGCTGCCGGTGCGGCCGGGCTTGCCGTGGCTGCCGGCGTGCCGGCCGGAGCCGAAGTCTGCGGTGCGGCCTCGGCCTTGCCGAAAATAGCGTTCTTGATCTTGTCGAAAAAGCTCATGGTGTCCTCCCCTTAGCGGCGAAATGCCCGCCCGACGGCGATGAGAATGCAGGCGCCGATGAAACCGGCGATGAGATAGCCAATCCAGCCTCCGAGCGAAATGCCCACGAGCCCCAGAAGGAAATTGGCGACGATGGCGCCGACAATGCCGAGGATAATGTTCATGAAAAGACCCATATTGCTTTTCATGAACTGTTCGGCGAGCCAACCGGCCACGCCGCCGATGATGATTGCTGCAATCCAGCCAACTTGTGCGTCTTCCATAACAAGCCTTTCCTTTGTGAGAGAGGTCCGCAGGCATATGGACAGGCTTTTGCGCGCACTGATCCCCCCGCCTTGAATAGACCTCAGGCGGAGCAATAACGGCGATATGGGCGATTGGTTCCGTGCGGCGAACTATGCGCCGCATATTCTTTAGCTCTGGCTTTGAAAGTCGAGGCCGATATCGAGAACCGGCGCGCTGTGGGTCAGCCAGCCGACGGAGATGAGATCGATGCCGGTTGCGGCGATGGCTGCGGCCGTCTGCGGATTGATGCGGCCGGACGCTTCGGTAATGGCGCGACCGGCGACGATCCCCACCGCCTCGCGCAGCTGTTCGGGTGTCATATTGTCGAGAAGGACCGCATCGACGCCCTCATCCATGACCTCGCGCAATTGCGCAAGCGTATCGACCTCCACCTCGATCTTGACGAGATGCCCCACGCCCTGCCGGGCGCCGCGGATAGCGTCGCGCACGCCGCCGGCCACGGCGATATGGTTGTCCTTGATGAGAACGGCGTCATAAAGCGCAAAACGGTGGTTCATGCCGCCGCCGGCCCGCACGGCATATTTTTCCAGCGCTCTCAGCCCCGGCGTCGTCTTGCGGGTGCAGGCGACCGAGGCCTTGGTGCCGGCAATGGCGGCAACGATTTTTGCGGTGACGGAAGCGATTCCCGACAGGTGGCCGAGGAAATTCAGCGCCGTGCGCTCCGCCGTCAGAAGGCCGCGCGAGGGGCCTTCGATTGTTGCGATGATATCGCCGGGCGCCACGGCGGCCCCATCCTGCACATGCCGTTTCATCACGATGGCCGGATCCACGAGCTGGAAAGCCAGTTCCGCCGCGTCGAGACCGGCAATAACGCCTGGTTCGCGCGCGGCCATGACGACGACCGAACGATGATCGGCGGGAATGACGGCGGCGGACGTGATGTCGCCCGCCAGTCCGAGGTCTTCCAGAAGAGCGTTGCGCACGAGCGGTTCGATGATGAGGCGTGGCAGGGGTGAAAGGGTCATGTCAGGCGCTCCGCGCAAGGCTGGCCGAAGAATGGCTGGAAGAGGAGAATTCATGGGCGATGGTGAGGACGTCGCTGAGGTTCAGCCTGCGCCTCGTCGCCGTCGCATGTTTTTCAGGGAAATCGTCGCGGAAATGCGCGCCGCGCGATTCCGTGCGCAGCGCCGCAAAGACGGCGATGGCCAGCGCGACAAGGGCAGGATCGGATGCCGGGCCGTTCCGCTCAGCCAGTGGCAGAAGATCGCGGATCGCGCCCGTCAGCCCTTCCGCATGTCTTACGATGCCGAGATGGCGGGAAACGATGGGCCGGACGGGGGAGAGGTCGGCTGCCGGGAAATCAGGCACGGGGAGCGTTGCGATATCCGCTGCCTGTTTTCCCGCATATGCCGGCCTGCCGGCAATGTCTTGCCCCGCGCGCATGCCCATGGCCGCCGCTTCCAGCAGGGAATTGCTGGCAAGCCGGTTCGCGCCATGAAGGCCCGTGCAGGCGGTTTCGCCGGCAACCCAAAGGCCCGGCACCGAGCTTCGGCCTCTGCCATCGGTGGCGACGCCGCCCATATGGTAATGCACCGCCGGGCGCACCGGCACGAGCTCACGGGCCGGGTCTATCCCGGCCTCGCGGCAGAGCAGGTCGATTGAGGGGAAGCGGGTGGAAAAGCCGGAGCCGAGCGCCTTGCGGGCATCGAGAAAGACCTTGCCGCCACGCAGTATTTCGCGGTCGATGGCGCGGGCGACAATATCGCGCGAGGCAAGTTCCGCACCCGGAACGGCAGCCATGAAACGTTCGCCGTTTTCGTTGAGAAGCAGCGCGCCTTCGCCCCGCACCGCTTCGCTCACCAGCGCCAGCGGTCGTCGGGGCGAGGAAAGCGCTGTCGGATGGAATTGCACGAATTCCATATCGGCGAGGATGGCCCCGGCGCGGGCGGCGAGCATGATGCCCTGCCCGAAATTGCCGGAGGGATTGGTTGTCGCCTCATAAAGCCCGCCGAGGCCGCCGGTGGCGAGAACGACCTGGCTTGCCGGCAAAGTGAAGCAGCCTTTTGGCCCGATGCAGGCGAGACCGGCGATGACGCCGTCTTCCGTCAGCAGGCGGCGAACCTCCGTGCCTTCCAGAACGGTTATGGAGGGCGTGCGAAGAACGGCGGCGGCGAGAGCCCTGACGATGGCCGCGCCCGACCCGTCGCCTTCGGCATGCAGGATGCGCCTTCTGCCATGGGCGGCCTCCAGCCCGAAGACGAGCCTGCCCTCGGCATCCCGGTCGAAGCGCACTCCGGCCCGCTCCAGCGCCTCGATGACGGCGGGGGCGGCGGAAACGATCTCTGCGGCCATTTCCGCGTCGCAGAGGCCGTCGCCTGCGGCGAGCGTATCGGCAAGATGCAGTGCGGCGCTATCGTCCGGCCCGAGGCTGGCGGCAATGCCGCCCTGCGCCCAGGCGCTGGAGGTCTCGCCGCCGAGAGCGCCGCGTGTCAGAAGCAGCACGGGCTGCGGCGCAAGCGTCAGCGCCGCCATCAGGCCCGCAATGCCGCTGCCGACAATCACCGTCCAGCCCGTATGCGACGGGAGGCGTTCGCTCATACTTCCAGCATCCTTTCCACGGCGCGGCGGGCGGCGACAGCGATGGCCGGGTCGACCGTCACTTCGTGGCGGTTTTCCTCCAGCGCTGTGCGGATATTGCCGAGCGTGATGCGCTTCATATGCGGGCAGAGATTGCAGGGGCGGATGAATTCGACATCCGGGTGATGCACGGCGACATTGTCGCTCATCGAGCATTCCGTCAAAAGCACCACGCGGGCGGGGCGCTCGCGGCCGACATAATCCGACATGACGGCGGTGGAGCCGGAAAAATCCGCAGCCTCGACGACATCGGGCGGACATTCCGGATGCGCCAGCACGGTGACGCCCGGATGGCTTTCGCGCAATTCGCGAATATCATCGGCGGTGAAAAGCTCGTGCACTTCGCAATGGCCGCGCCAGGCGATCAGCTCGACATTGGTTTCCCGCGCCACGTTCTTCGCCAGATATTCATCCGGCAACATCAGCACGCGCGGCACGCCGAGCGATTCCACCACCTGACGGGCATTGCCGGAGGTGCAGCAGATGTCGGAGGCCGCCTTCACCGCCGCAGACGTGTTCACGTAGGTCACGACCGGAACGCCGGGATAGGCCTTGCGCAGAAGCGCGATGTCCTCGGGCGTGATGGAATCGGCCAGCGAACAACCGGCGGCCATATCCGGAATGAGCACGGTTTTCTCCGGATTGAGCAGCTTTGCCGTCTCGGCCATGAAATGCACGCCGGCCAGAACGATGACATCCGCTTCCACCTCCATCGCCTTGCGGGCAAGGGCGAGGCTGTCGCCAACGATATCGGCGACGCCGTGGAAGATTTCCGGTGTCTGGTAATTATGGGCGAGGATGACGGCATTGCGCTTGCGCTTCAGCTCGAGGATCGCCTCCACATCGTCCTGAAAGCCCATCCATTCGGCCTTGGGAATGACGCGGGCGACGCGGTCGTAAAGGCTTGCGGCGGAAATTTGCTCGTTCACGGTGCTCTCCCATTTATACTCTTTTTGAGTATATCTAGAGCAAAGACATATTCTCATTGTGAGCATATGTCAATTGCGGGAGAGCGGCAGTTTCGTTCCGGAAAGGGCGCGTTCATCGAGAACGGTTTGGCGGAAGCGGAAGAGCTTTGCCGGGCGTCCGCCGGTTTCGGTCGCTATCTCGCCGGTCTCTTCCACCAGTTGCTGCTGTTCGATAAGCCGGCGGAAGTTCTGCTTGTGCAGCGTAAGCCCGGCCAGCGCCTCGATGGCGCGCTGTAGCTGCAGGAGCGTGAAGGCGTCGGCCATCAGTTCGAACACCACGGGGCGATATTTGATCTTGGCCCGCAGACGCGCGATGCCGGTGGCAAGGATGCGGCGGTGATCGGCAAACATCGGCCTGCCGAAATTGATCCGCGGTTCGCCCTGCGCCTCTTCGACCAGCCCGGCTTCATACAGCAACTCGTAACGCTGCAGGGTCAATTCCTCGTTCCAGCCGCGGCCATCGAGGCCGAAGGTGAAATCGGCGCGCAAATGGCGCTGGCTTTTGGAGGCGGGATCGGAATCCGCCCAGGCGCGCAGCCTGTCGATGATGCTGTCCAGAACTTCCGGGCGTCCCTGACGGTGATCCTCCCAGGGGAAATATTCGTACCAGCCGTGCCAGAGCGGGCGTTTGCCGCCGGAGGCTTCCTGTTCGCGAACCAGCCCGAGATAACCGATAGAGATGGTTCTGCCGCCTAAAATGTCGTTGTTGCGGTCGCGATCGGCGAAAGTATAGAGTTGTTCGAGATAACCGACGGGGTGATGGGTCTGTTCGTGAATCCATTCCCGCAAGCCGCTCTGGAGGGTTCTGTGCCCGAATTCGAACGGTCCCGACGGAAGTGCTGCACCTTCCCGAACTGTCATGACCCGCGGCTCATCCGTGGTGATGGCGGTGACGACGGCGATGAGTTCGGCATGGGCAAGCCCGATGGTCACGGCGGCTCCTCTGGTCGTTGGCGCAAGATCAATCTTCTTTGGCACAGGAAGGTTGCTTCGCCAACATGGCGGCCGAAAAGGGCTGTCGATAAGTAGTCTGACTGAAAACCGGACGCCATCAGACAAAAGGATGAATTCTTGTGGTTAGTCGTCCGTCATCTGATATGTTACAGACCCGCACGAGCATTTCAGACTGTAGAAGGCCGATGTTGGAAAACATATCCCTCGAAGAGACACTTGTGGGTTACTACACCTGGAATGTCGGGCAAAATCTGGTTTATCTGGATGCCGTGGCCGCCCGCCTGCGCGAATTTTCGCCGGAAGAAGCCGCCTGCGGCATTCCGGTCGAAGATTTCATCGCGCAGATCGAAAGCGGCTCGCGGGCGCGTGTCGCCAAGGCGGTTTATAATTCGCTGACAAATGGCGTGTTTTATGATCAGGAATACCGCATTGAGCTCAAAGTTGGCGGTTTCCGCTGGCTGCGGACAACGGGAAGAGTGATCCTGGATGGCGACCGGATCCCGATCATGGCCATGGGCACGGTGCGGGATGTCAGTGCCGGCAAGATTTTATTGATGTGATAAGCGGCGGACCTCTTCGCGAGGCGGCGGCCGATCGATTTTAATTCGTTCATTGTTTTGACGTTGCGGTGACATGGTCCGGCAGATCGCAATTTTGCTGTTTCAGATCGTTCTGGCCATTGGCCTCGGTATAGCCGGCATCCGCATCGCCTCGCTCGTCAATGGCGAGGCAACCCCGGCGCCAGCAGGCCTTGCGGCCAATACGGAACTGCTGTGGACGACCTCGCCCGTGCGGGTCGATCCGCGTAGCCAAAATTACGAGCGCATTCCGACGCCTCCCGATCTTTATCCGCTGAAAATGCATGCGGACCAGCGCCTGCGGGTGATTTCCAGCAGCCGCTTCACTTTCAAGGGCAAGGAATTCCGCCTCGCCGGCGTGGAGGATGTCGAGCGCAACCGCGTTTGCACCGGCCCCGACGGCCGCCGTTACGCCTGCGGCCTCAACGCTTTCAAAGCACTGGAGAACCGGCTGCGCGGTAGATATCTCGAATGTCGGACGGTGGAGGAAGGTGGTGCCGGCGGTTCCGTGGAGTGCCGGATCAACGGGCAGGATGTACGGGCGCTGCTGCAATAGGCGATCAGGTCGAACGGCTTGCGAGATGCGCGAGGGCGACTGGCCGAAGGGAAGGTATTTTTTGTCTGGGAAGGTTTGGTGGAGCTAAGCGGGATCGAACCGCTGACCTCTTGCATGCCATGCAAGCGCTCTCCCAGCTGAGCTATAGCCCCATAAGGGTTCCGGCATTTCTTCCGGTTCCGGGAACCGAAGCGGTTGTTGTTCCGTTCGGTGGCGGCTTACTACTGCGGCTTTCCGACGAGTGCAAGCATAAAAAACGGCCCGGCGTCATTTTTTTGTCGTCGGGCCGAATTATCAAGTAAAATCAAGCTTCTTCGTCGTCGCCCGATACGCCGATGATGCCGGACATGTCGTCGTCGTCATCTTCGTCGTCGGTTTCGAGGAAGGTGTCGTCGTCGTCATCGATTTCGACGTCATCGTCGTCGCCGAGATCGGGGATATCGTCGCCGTTGTTGTCGCCATCGGCATCTTCCAGCGAGACGAGTTCGACTTCCGTGTTTTCGGTATCGACTTCCGCCACTTCCTCTTCTTCAGCCTGCTCCATCTTGGCCTGGGCGGTGCTTTCCTCGAAGAAGGAGAGCGGCCAGGACTTGCCGGTGTAGGGAGAAACGACCGGATCGCGGTTCAGATCGTAGAACTTCTTGCCGGTATCGGGGTCTGTGCGCTTGGTACCAAGTTCCGCTTTTGCCACTGTCTAAGCCTCAAATTGTCGAATGAGTTTCGGTGTGTACGCCGTAAAACCGGCATAGACGGTAAAATTTATAGCCGGTCCCCTTAATCGTTGCGCTCTTTCGTGTCAAAGACAAACTTCGGGTGCCGCCCGCCTCGGCGCAACCCCTATGCGGGGATGCTGATATAAATAGGAAGGCGTTGCGCACTCTATTATATGAATGACGAATGCACAGGCGGAAAGCTTCATGACCTTCACGATCGCCATAGACGGGCCGGCTGCGGCGGGCAAAGGAACCCTGTCGCGCAGGATTGCCGAGACCTATGGTTTCCACCATCTCGATACCGGGCTGACCTACAGGGCGACCGCCAAGGCGCTTCTGGATGCGGGCCTGCCGCTCGATGATGAGGCCGTGGCTGAGAAGATCGCGCTGGAAGTCGATCTTGCGGGGCTCGATCGCACCGTTCTTTCCCGGCACGATATCGGTGAGGCCGCATCCAAAATCGCGGTGATGACGCCGGTGAGGCGCGCGCTCGTGAAGGCGCAGCAGCGTTTTGCCGCAAAGGAGCCGGGCACGGTGCTTGACGGACGCGACATCGGCACGGTGGTATGCCCTGACGCGCCGGTGAAGCTTTACGTCACGGCCTCTGCGGATGTGCGGGCGCGACGCCGTTACGATGAAATTCTGGCCAATGGCGGCAGCGGCGATTATGATGCCATTTTCGCTGAAGTGAAAAAACGCGACGAGCGCGACATGGGCCGCGCCGACAGCCCGTTGAAGCTGGCTGAAGACGCGCACTTGCTAGATACGTCGGAAATGAGTATAGAGGCGGCGTTTCAGGCCGCGCGGACGATCATCGACGCCGCCCTGAAGAGATAGGTTTCTCGCGGAACGGCTTCCTGCCGTCTGCGTTTAGTCCGGAATTGCCCGAAGACATGTCCTTGCGCCGGAAAGCCTTTTGAAAAGGCGGGCATGGGGTCGGGTATCAACAACACTAGCCCACCGGCGCTTTTGTATTCGCCATTGCGCGGATGCAATCAGGAGATTTCATGTCAGTATCTACCCCCACGCGCGAAGATTTCGCAGCGCTTCTCGAAGAATCCTTTGCCTCCAACGATCTTGCCGAAGGCTATGTTGCCAAGGGTATCGTAACGGCAATCGAGAAGGACGTTGCCATCGTCGACGTCGGCCTCAAGGTTGAAGGCCGCGTACCGTTGAAGGAATTCGGCGCGAAGTCCAAGGACGGCACGCTGAAGGTCGGCGACGAAGTCGAAGTTTACGTCGAGCGCATCGAAAACGCCCTCGGCGAAGCCGTTCTGTCGCGCGAGAAGGCTCGCCGCGAAGAAAGCTGGGTCAAGCTCGAAGCCAAGTTCGAAGCTGGCGAGCGCGTCGAAGGCGTTATCTTCAACCAGGTCAAGGGTGGTTTCACCGTCGATCTGGACGGCGCTGTTGCCTTCCTTCCGCGTTCGCAGGTCGACATCCGTCCGATCCGCGACGTTACCCCGCTGATGCACAACCCGCAGCCCTTCGAAATCCTCAAGATGGACAAGCGTCGCGGCAACATCGTTGTTTCGCGTCGTACGGTTCTCGAAGAGTCGCGTGCCGAGCAGCGTTCTGAAATCGTTCAGAACCTCGAAGAAGGCCAGGTTGTTGACGGCGTCGTCAAGAACATCACCGATTACGGTGCGTTCGTTGACCTCGGCGGCATCGACGGCCTGCTGCACGTCACCGACATGGCATGGCGCCGCGTCAACCATCCTTCGGAAATCCTCAACATTGGCCAGCAGGTCAAGGTTCAGATCATCCGCATCAACCAGGAAACCCACCGCATCTCGCTCGGCATGAAGCAGCTCGAGTCCGATCCGTGGGATGGCATCTCCGCCAAGTACCCGGTTGGCAAGAAGATCTCCGGTACGGTCACGAACATCACCGACTACGGTGCATTCGTCGAGCTGGAGCCGGGCATCGAAGGCCTGATCCACATTTCCGAAATGTCCTGGACCAAGAAGAACGTACATCCCGGCAAGATCCTGTCCACGAGCCAGGAAGTCGACGTTGTCGTTCTCGAAGTCGATCCGTCCAAGCGCCGTATCTCGCTCGGCCTCAAGCAGACGCTGGAAAACCCGTGGCAGGCATTTGCCTACAGCCATCCGGCCGGCACTGAAGTTGAAGGCGAAGTCAAGAACAAGACCGAATTCGGTCTGTTCATCGGCCTCGAAGGCGATGTCGACGGCATGGTTCACCTGTCGGATCTCGACTGGAACCGTCCGGGCGAGCAGGTCATCGAAGAGTACAACAAGGGTGACGTCGTCAAGGCTGTTGTTCTCGACGTTGACGTCGAGAAGGAACGCATCTCGCTCGGCATCAAGCAGCTCGGCAAGGATGCTGTCGGCGAAGCCGCTTCTTCCGGCGACCTGCGCAAGAACGCAGTCGTTTCCGCTGAAGTCATCGGCGTCAACGATGGCGGCATCGAAGTGAAGCTCGTCAACCACGAAGACCTCACCTCGTTCATCCGTCGCGCTGACCTTTCCCGTGACCGCGACGAGCAGCGCCCCGAGCGCTTCTCGGTTGGCCAGGTTGTCGACGCCCGCGTCGTCAACTTCTCGAAGAAGGACCGCAAGGTCATGCTTTCGATCAAGGCTCTGGAAATCGCTGAAGAGAAGGAAGCCGTCGCACAGTTCGGTTCGTCCGACTCGGGCGCTTCGCTCGGCGACATCCTCGGCGCGGCTCTGAAGAACCGCGGCGAATAATCGCTCCGATCTTTGAAATGAAGAACCCGCCGGAATTTCCGGCGGGTTTTTTGTTGGGTTCAACGGGCCTTGCCCGCTTGAGCGCGAAGGGTAAGGCTTCTCTCGACGTCATCCTCGGCCCTGTGCCGAGGATTTAATCACGTCGAATAAAATCAATCGGTCGCAGATCCTCGGGACAGGGCCGAGGATGACGTCGGCGTGATTGGCGCGACTTACATTCCAATCTGACCACGCCGAATTCAGAGCATGCCGCTCATCTTCAGATAATAATTTTCCGCGCTGTCGTCGGAAGCCACCGCCGTCGGGCTTTCCTGCGTGTCGATCCCGTCATTGGCGGCGATGCGCTCTTCTTTTTCGTCCTGACTGTCAGAATTATCAGCGCCGGCTTCGGCCTCGTCGTTTGCCTCATCCTCGGAAAATGGGCCGCCTCCGCGCGGCGGCGTTTCCGATTCATAGTCCTCATCCGCCGGCGGATAGGCGACGAGCGGCAGCGGTGTGCCGTCTTTTACCAGAGCCGCGGCGATCAACGATTGCGAAGCCGATTGCTCCAGCATCGCCATTCTCGCTTCCGGGTCCAGCATGGCCCGCGGCAGCGGTTGGGTTTCGGGGCGATGGGCCGCAGTTTCCGTTTCCTCACTCGAGGGGCGGGCAGCGGCTGTTGCGAGGGCCGATTTTTCGGCGGGCTGATCATCGGACGGTTGCTGCGTAACACCCTGCGGCGCGGGTGGAGGCTCTTGCGTGCCGGTCGGCTTGAGCGGAAGTTTGCCGGCGGTGGCGGCAAGCAGCAGACTGTTCACGGTCTCGGCGTCGTCTGCGAACAAACCGGATGGCGGGGTAAGGCCCGTGCGGATTTCTTTCTGCTCCGGCTTCATCGTCTCCCGATGCGCAAGGGCAGGGTGGGCTTCGCCGGTCTCAGCGCGGGGCGGATTTGCCGGGCGGATCTCGGCCGACACTTCCTTCATCACGCTGCCGGTTTGTGGCGGAAGCGGACGTGCCGTGTTTTCGGCTCTTCCATCCGGCTTTGCGGCATTGGTCGGCGTATCATGTGTGTCGGAAGGTGGGGTGGAAAGCGTGGGCCGGGGGTCCAGTTGCGCCGTTAGCGCCGCCACCGTGGCTTTCATCGCTGCGCCACTGAGGGCGAGCGGCCCGATGAGCAGCGGCAGGAGCCGGCTGACGGTGGCGGAATTTGCCGCCTGCGCTGTCGCGGCCGGAGACGGGCGAGCTTCCGCATTCTGGCTCGGTGCGTTCTGCTGTTTCGGCTGGGCCGATTGCGCAGGGGCAGGATTGGAGGAATTGTTCTGCTGATAGGAGGAAACCACCGCCTTTGCCGCAAGATCCGTTCCCTTGTAACGGGAAAGCTCGATCAACAACGCGAGGCGGGCAGCATCCGGTCCGGTCGGCTGTTTCAGGATTTCGGCAAGCATCGAAAGGGTCAGGCCCTGCAGGGCCTTGCCGACCTGCTGTTCCAGCGCCAGGCGTTGTGGCGCGGGCAGGGTGCGGAGCGCCTCCGTCAGCCGCGTCACGTAGGTCTCTATGGCTTCGCCATCCCGCCGGGGCAGGTTCATCAGCTTGCCGAGCGCTTCCGCGAGAACGGCGGTGCTGCGCGAGAGCTGAAATTCGCTGGTGAGGGAGGCGATTGCCGCGCGGGCAAAAAGGCTGCTGTTTTCAGGGGCGGGAGTGTTCGGTTGCGGCGGTGCAGTCTGTTTCACCTGCTCGCGCGGTGTCAGTGAAACCGTGGTTCCATAGGCGGCATCGGTTGCCGCAATTTTCGGTACAGGCGGTAACATGCTGCGCTCCGTTTCTATCGGTGACCGCCGCTGGCTGCGAAAGGGCCAATCCCCATTGGCTCTGTGATCCGCATCTGGCTTGAATGTTGAAAAATCGCCGCGCCGGTGATGGACAGGTGTCATCTCGCCCGCTCATGCGGGAGCGCCGTATACGCCTCTGGCCGCAATGCCGGTTGCAGCGCATACAGAATCATCAAGCTCAATCTTGGCTTGCAGATATTAAGATTTGGCTAACCAAGGAATTGCGCGTCCGGTCAGGGCGAAACGCCGATGAACATGCGGTAAAGGCCGTTATCGTCGGAATTGACCGAGGAAATATGGTCGGGATCGCTGGGAGCCGTCTCAAAAGCTTCCGGCGGCATGGCATCGAGCCAGCTTGCCTTGGGAAGATTTCGTTCCGGTTGAATGTTCACCGGGTCGATGAGGCTGTCTTCCTCAGCGGGCGCGGTGAAGGCCGCATCATCCGGAATGAGCGACGGGGCGGCCATGGATAGCAGCGCCTGCGCGGCATTGGGTTCTGTGTCGTAAACGGCGCTGCCGGATAGGCCGGAAATATCGGTCATGTCTGAACTCACATCATGTTTCGCTCAAGTGACGATCGGAAGCGGCAATCATGCCGCCTTTTTCTTCAGCAGTTCATAAAGGCCGTTGTCGTCGATCGAGATCGGCAAAATGGCGTTGCGGGTGTCTTCGACAAGCGCCTGCGCATCGAGCAGTTTTTCGCCGTCGTCTTCCGCATCGGCCGGATCGGTGCCCGCGTCTGTATCCGCAGGCTCATTTTCGTTTTCCGTTGGGGCGGCTTGCTCAGCCGGCGCAGCCGCAAGCACGGCGATCAGGGCCGTTTCCGACGATGTGTCGGCCGGCGCCTGCGGATCGACGCTTTCCGTTTTTTCGTCGCCGGAAGCATCGATATGCTCCTTCACGACGTCCTGAAGCTCCTGCACGTCTTCAAGCTTGCCCTGCGCATCGCGCGTCTGGATATCCTGTTCCCGCTCGGCCTTCACCTCGGCATCGTTGATTTCGCCGATACGATCTTTACCGCGTTCGGCCTGCAGCTCTTCCCTGGTTTTGGGATCGGCGACATCTTCGAGACGCTGAATGACCTTCAGGGTTTCACGCGTCATGAAGCGGGTGCCCTGCGCCTGTTCGTCCAAGGCCTCCTTCACCGCGCGCGCCTCATCGCCATAGGGGTTGGCGATGGCGGAGATCATCTGCCGCGCGGAGACGCCGAGTTGTTTGAGGCCGGTCGATTCTTCCAGATCGTCGACGTTTTTCGGCAGGGTCGCGCGCGCCGCCATGATGGCTTTCGACATCTGCTCGCCGAAATCCTCTTCCGTGCCTGTGAGGCCTGCACCCTTCGCGATGCGGGCGGCAAGGGCGGCCATGGGATCGGTCTTGCTGTTGACGCCATTGTTCAGCACGTCCACGACCTCAGCCTCCGAAACGCCGAAGGATTTCAGGGAAATCTTTGTGGCTTTCCCCTGAGCATCGGTTTTTTCGAAGCTGTCGGTCAGGGTCAGCGCATCCTGAAGTCTTCGTGCGAAGGAAAAGCTCGATTCGTCCTTTTCCTGTGTGATGCCCAGCGCGGAGGAAAAGCGGGAGACGAGCGAGGCGAAAGCATCGGCATCCGGCTTCATGACGCCGAAGAGATAGGCGCTTATCTTCTCATTGGCGGCGCGCTGGCTTTCGTCCGGCTGCGGGTTTGTCTTGACCGCATCGTCCTTTTTGGTGCCGTTGGCCTTTTCCTGCTCTTCGCGCTGGCGTTCCTCGATGGTTTCGACCATCGAGCGTATGAGGTCGCTGACTGCAATGCCCGCCGTCTGCTGTAGCGGAGTAATCATCCCTCAAAGTCCCCGGCCGCCCAAAGTTGCGGCCGAGAATAGGCAATTCTGGTAAATCAGTGCTTAAACCGGATGTGGGCTCGCTCAGCTATGGGCGAAAATATCGGTTTCTTCCCAGCCGAGGAGGTCGAGCTTTGCGCGGGTCGGCAGAAAGGCGAAACAGGCGTCGGCATGGTCGAGGCGGCCGTCACGCACGAGACGACCTGTCAGCTTGTCGCGCAGCGCGTGCAGGTGCAGCACGTCGGAGGCGGCATATTCGAGCTGCGCCGGCGACAGGGTCTCGGCCGCCCAGTCGGAAGATTGCTGGGCCTTGGAAATATCGACTTCCAGCATTTCCTTGAGGTTATCCTTCAGCCCGTGCCGGTCCGTATATGTGCGGGTCAGCCGCGAGGCGATCTTGGTGCAGAAGACCGGCGTGGTCGTCACGCCGAAGGTGTGGAACAGGACGGCGATATCGAAACGGCCATAGTGAAAGATCTTCTGGCGGGCAGGATCCGCAAGCATCCGCACGAGGTTTGGCGCTTGCTTCTGACCGGCGGCGATGCGAATGACGTCCGCCGTGCCGTCGCCCGGCGAAAGCTGAACGACACAGAGGCGGTCGCGGCGCGGCACCAGTCCCAGCGTTTCCGTATCGATTGCGATGGCGCCGGTGTAACGCGCTGCATCTTCGGCGGAAATATCGCCTTCGTGGTAACGGATGGGTGCTGCCATGTCCTGCTCCAGAAATTCCAGTTTCTTGCTCCGGCTATAACGGAAAGAGCGGCGGGACGATACCGTTTTATCGGCTCGCCCGGTGCGTCACGCTGCACGCCCTTGGCACTTGCCTTTGCGAAAGTCCCCGGGTTAGGGTCGGGAAATCCTTTCCTGACAAATCGCATGAATTCCCGATGACAAAGAAAATCTATCTCGCCGGACCGGAAGTCTTCCTCCCGAACGCGCGCGAAATGCTCGATCTCAAGGCCTCGCTGGCGCGGGAAGCCGGTTTCACGCCGCTTTCGCCGGGCGATCTGCAAATTCCGCCGGCGGATACCAGGGTCGGTCACGGCTGCAACATCAATGCCGTCGATGAGCGGATGATGCTGGAAGCGGATGCGGTGATCGCCAACCTCACGCCGTTTCGCGGCATCGCCGCCGATACGGGAACCAGCTATGAGCTGGGCTTCATGTGTGCGCTGGGCAAGCCGGTTTTCGCCTATACCAATGTCGCGGCCAATCACTTCACCCGCATCAAGGCGCATTATGGTGGCGTCGCCACCCTGGATGAAACGGGCCGTTATCGCGGGCCGGACGGGCTGTCGATCGAGAATTTCGACATGGTCGACAATCTCATGCTGCATGGCGGGATTTTGCGGCGCGGCGGCGTCATCATCGTTGGCGATGCTCCCGAAGAGGCTTTGTATACGGATCTCGAGGCCTACAGGCGCTGTCTCGCGGCGGCGGCCGAAAAATTACTGACACCGATTGACCCTGAAAAAACGAATAGAGTGGAGGCATCATCATGAGCGGAACCATCCTCATCACCGGCGCGACATCCGGCTTCGGACAGGCCACGGCGCGGCGCTTCGTTAAGGAGGGCTGGAAGGTCATCGGCACGGGCCGGCGGGCGGAACGGCTGGAGGCGCTTTCCGCCGAGCTCGGTTCCGCCTTTCATGGCCTCGCCTTCGATATCACCGACGAGGAGGCGACAGGAAAGGCGCTGTCCGGATTGCCGGAAGGCTTCCGGGATATCGACGTTCTCGTCAACAATGCCGGTCTCGCACTTGGCACCGCGCCCGCACCGCAGGTGCCCTTGAAAGACTGGCAGACCATGGTGGACACCAACATCACCGGTCTCCTGAACATCACCCACCATCTGTTGCCGACGCTGATCGGGCGCAAGGGTATTGTCGTCAACCTCTCGTCTGTGGCTGCGCACTACCCCTATACGGGCGGCAATGTGTATGGCGGTACCAAAGCGTTCCTGCGGCAGTTTTCGCTCGGGCTGCGTTCCGACCTGCATGGCAAAGGCGTGCGGGTGACATCCATCGAGCCCGGCATGTGCGAAACGGAATTTACGCTGGTGCGCACCGGCGGCAATCAGGAAGCCTCGGACAATCTCTACAAGGGCGTCAATCCGATCACGGCGGACGATATTGCCAACACCATCCACTGGGTCGCCTCGCAGCCCAAGCACATCAACATCAACAGCCTCGAACTCATGCCGGTCAACCAGTCCTTCGCCGGTTTCCAGGTCTATCGGGACAGCTGATTTTCCCGCGATTTTGGGGAGTGCTGAAAAACCGGGCAGGAATTTTCGAGCTATGCAGAAATGCAATGCTGCATTGCGAGACTTGCTCTGTTAAAAATCACAGATACCGCTATATTCAAATCGTCGAAGCGACGCACTCCTCCTCCCAGCGTCGCTCGATGTGGATCGGTGGTACTCCTCCTCCCAATCACCGATCAAGTTTGAAGCCTGCCGCACCTCCTCCCGCGGCAGGCTTTTTCCTTTTCTGGGCGTCTTTTCCTTGAATATTTTTGGCTGTCGATTTCCAGCGCACCGGCTCGGTGCTGAAGGCGGGCCGCAGTCTCCCCCTTGGATTTCCGGGGGATTTTGAATTTCTGCGTCAAGGCAACGAATGTTGAAATCAGGCGTGCGTCGATCACATTTTCGTTATGTCTAGATAAATTTGCACAGTTTTGTGGTGGCGTGCCCTGCCGGGCCATTGCTTACCCCCCGCCCTGTGTTTAAGCATGGGCAAAAGAACGCTTGGGAGGTTGTCGGCACGCCTGTGTCTGCGGCCCGAAAGCGGCGGGGAGAGAATGGCAGACTTTCAAGAGGCGCTGAAGCGGTTTCAGCCGATCGCGGTTTCATCGATCGCTGAAGACGAGCTCAGGTTGCGACTACGCGGCCTGCAGGCGCGAATGATCCAGCAAAATATCAAGGCGGTCTGGCTCGATGCATCATCGTCGCTGACCTATTATACCGGCCTGTCGCTTGGCCTTTCCGAGCGCATTCACGGCGCCCTGGTGCCGGCGGAAGGTGCGCCGGTCTATGTCAGCCCGACCTTCGAGGAGCCGAAGCTTCAGACGCTCATCCGCATTCCGGGTGAGGTTGCCGTCTGGGAAGAGGATGAAAGCCCCTTCGACCTGATGGCAAGGCGCATTGAGGCGCTGGCCTGTCCCGGTCATCTTGTCGCCATCGATCCCGCTACCCCCTTTGTCTTTGCATCGGCCCTCATGCAGCGTCTTGAAGGGCGCATCATTTCCGCCCAGCCGATGATCGTCGCCCAGCGGCAGGTCAAATCCGCAGCCGAGATCGCCATCATCCAGACGGCGATGGATGCGAGTTACGGCGTGCAGAAGGCCGTGTTCGAAGGGCTGCGTCCCGGCGTTTCCACCACGGAAGTCGCTGATTTCGTTAATGCGGCGCATGTCGCCCTTGGCCTGAAGCCGCTTTTCGTGGCGGTGCAGTTCGGCGAGGCGACGGCCTATCCGCATGGTGTGCCCCATGCGCAGACGCTCAGCGAAGGCGAGATGGTGCTGGTCGATCTCGGCGGCATTCTTCATGGCTATCGTTCCGATATCACCCGCACCTATGTCTTCGGCAAACCGACGGAACGGCAGCGTTTCCTCTGGAACGCCGAGCGTGACGCGCAGGCGGCGGCCTTTGCCGCGGCAAAGGTCGGCGCTGCCTGCTCGGATGTGGACAGGGCCGCGCGCGACAGCTTGAAAGCGGCCGGTTTCGGCCCGGATTATCAGCTTCCCGGCCTGCCGCACCGCACCGGCCACGGGCTTGGGCTGGATATTCACGAAGAACCCTATATCGTTGCAGGAAATGCCACGGCGCTGGAGCCGGGCATGTGTTTTTCCATCGAGCCGATGCTGTGCGTTTATGGCGAATGCGGCGTCCGTCTCGAGGATATAGCCTATATGACGGAGGCGGGACCGCGCTGGTTCTGCCCACCGGAGAAGAACCTCGACCGGTTGTTTCAGCCGGTCGCCGGGTAATTGGTCGGGAGGCAAAGGACCGAACGGCGACACGGGGCTCCCATGTCGCTGCTGACCAGAAGAGGTAGGCCCCCGGACGGGGCCGCAGGAACTCAGAAAAAGAGGGAAAGGACCACCAGATGAAAACGCTGACCCGCAGTTTGCTTATCGCCTCTGCGATTGCGATCACTTCCGCCATGCCCGCCATGGCGAAGACCTTCGTTTATTGCTCCGAGGCATCGCCGGAAGGCTTCGATCCGTCGCCCTACACCGCTGGCGGCACCTTCGACGCTTCCGCGCATCCGGTCTACAACCGCCTGACCGAGTTCAAGAAGGGCACGACCGAAGTTGAGCCCGGCCTTGCCGAAAAATGGGAAGTTTCGAGCGACGGTCTGGAATATACCTTCCACCTGCGCAAGGGCGTGAAGTGGCACTCCAACGACAAGTTCACGCCGAGCCGCGAATTCAACGCCGATGACGTGATCTTCAGCTACGACCGCCAGCGCGATGCGAAGAACCCGTGGAACCAGTATATCGCAGGCATCACCTACGAATATTTCAACTCCATGGAAATGCCGTCGCTGATCAAGGAAATCGTCAAGGTCGACGATTACACCGTCAAGTTCGTGCTGACGCGTCCGGAAGCGCCGTTCCTCGCCAACATCGCCATGCCTTTCGCCTCCATCGTATCGAAGGAATATGCCGATACGCTGGAAAAGGCCGGCACCAAGGAAGACTTCAACAACCTGCCGATCGGCACGGGCCCGTTCAAGTTCGTCGCCTATCAGAAGGACGCGGTCATCCGCTACCAGAAGAACGCCGACTACTGGGGTGAAGCACCGAAGATCGACGATCTGATCTTCGCGATCACGCCGGACGCCGCCGTTCGTCTGCAGAAGCTGAAGGCCGGCGAATGCCACCTGATGCCTTATCCGGCACCGGCTGACCTTGCCGCCATCCGCGCCGATTCCAACCTCAAGCTCGATGAACAGTCGGGTCTGAACGTCGCCTACTTCGCCTATAACACCACCGTTGCACCTTTCGACAAGCCGGAAGTCCGCAAGGCGCTGAACATGGCGATGAACAAGCAGGCGATCATCGACGCCGTGTTCCAGGGCGCCGGTCAGGTTGCCAAGAACCCGATCCCGCCGACGATGTGGTCCTATAACGACAGCATCAAGGACGATGCGTACGATCCGGAAGCGGCCAAGAAGGCTCTCGAAGCCGCTGGCGTCAAGGATCTGTCGATGAAGATCTGGGCAATGCCGGTTCAGCGTCCTTACATGCCGAACGCACGCCGCACCGCCGAACTCATCCAGGCGGATTTCGCAAAGGTTGGCGTCAAGGCCGAGATCGTCTCCTATGAATGGGGTGAATACCTCAAGAAGTCGACCGAAGTGAACCGCGACGGCGCCGTCATCCTCGGCTGGACCGGTGACAACGGTGACCCGGACAACTTCATGGGCGTTCTGCTCTCCTGCGCTTCGGCAGGCGAAGGCGGCACGAACCGTGCGCAGTGGTGCAACAAGGAGTTCTCCGAGCTGATTTCCAAGGCGAAGCAGGCGACTGACGTTGCCGAGCGCACCAAGCTTTATGAGCAGGCGCAGGTGATCTTCAAGGAACAGGCTCCGTGGGCGACGCTTGCGCATTCCACGCAGTTCGTTCCGATGTCCGCCAAGGTTTCCGGCTTCACCATGAGCCCGCTTGGCGACTTCACCTTCGAAAACGTCGACATCGCGGAATAATCCCAAACAACGGACGCGCGGAAGGACCCTGTTCTTCCGCGCGTCTTTTCAGGAAAAAGCCATGATCCGGTTCATTCTCGGCAAACTTCTCTATCTCGTTCCGACATTTCTCGGGATCACCTTTGTCGCCTTCTCCTTCGTGCGCGTCCTGCCGGGAGATCCCGTGCTGCTGATGGCGGGCGAACGCGGCATTTCACCCGAACGGCATGCGCAGCTTGCCGAACAGCTCGGCTTCAGCCAGCCCATCTGGCAGCAATATCTTCATTTCCTCGGACGGCTGCTTCAGGGCGATCTCGGCAATTCGCTAGTCACCAAGAAGCCGGTTCTCACCGAGTTCCTGTCGCTCTTCCCCGCGACGGTCGAGCTTGGTCTCGTCGCCATCATCATCGCAACCTTGATCGGCGTGCCGGTCGGCGTCATCGCCGCCATCCGTCGCGGTTCCTGGTTCGACCAGATTTCCATGACGACCGCGCTCGTCGGCTTCTCCATGCCGATCTTCTGGTGGGGGCTGCTGCTCATCATCATGTTCTCCGGCATCCTGCAATGGACGCCGGTGTCGGGCCGCATCTCGCTGATGTATTTCTTCCCCTCCGTCACCGGTTTCATGCTGATCGACAGCCTGATTTCGGGCCAGAAGGGCGCCTTCGCGTCGGCCTTTTCGCATCTCATCCTGCCCTCCGTCGTGCTCGCCACCATTCCGCTGGCGGTGATTGCGCGCCAGACGCGCTCGGCCATGCTGGAAGTCATGGGTGAGGATTATGTGCGCACCGCCCGCGCCAAGGGTATGTCGTCCGCCCGCGTCGTCGGCATTCATGCGCTGCGCAACGCCATGATCCCGGTCATCACCACCATCGGCCTGCAGATCGGCGTGCTGATGGCTGGCGCCATCCTGACTGAAACCATCTTTTCCTGGCCGGGCATCGGCAAGTGGATGATCGATTCCATCTCGCGCCGTGATTATCCGGTCGTGCAGAGCGGCCTGCTCCTGATCGCGGGCCTGGTGATGATCGTCAACCTGCTCGTCGATCTGACCTATGGCCTCATCAATCCGAGGATCCGTCACAAATGACCGATGTGACCACCACCCCCGGCGTCCGCCTTTCGGACGCCGCCATCCGCCGCCGGATGCTTGCCGATTTCTGGTTCTATTTCCGCCAGAACCGCGGCGCCGTCATCGGGCTTGCCGTCTTCATCCTGCTTGTGCTGGTGGCGATCTTCGCGCCCATCCTGGCCCCGCATGATCCGACACAACAATATCGCGATGCGCTGCTCGTCCCGCCGGTCTGGCAGGAAGGCGGCCGCGCCGGCTTCTTCTTCGGCACCGATGCGGTGGGCCGCGACATGCTGTCCCGGCTGATCTACGGCGCGCAATATTCGCTGTTCATCGGCGTCGTCGTCGTCTCCATCGCCCTTGTCGGCGGTATCGTCATCGGTCTCGTCGCCGGCTTCTTCGGCGGCTGGGTGGATACCGTCATCATGCGCGTGATGGACGTCATTCTGGCGTTTCCGTCGCTGCTTCTGGCACTGGTGCTGGTGGCGGTCCTCGGGCCGGGTCTCACCAATGCCATGATCGCGATTGCCATCGTCTACCAGCCGCATTTCGCGCGTCTGACACGTGCGGCGGTCATGAGCGAACTCAGGCGCGAATATGTCACCGCCGCCCGCGTGGCCGGCGCCGGCAATATCCGGCTGATGTTCAAGACCATCCTGCCGAACTGCCTTGCGCCGCTGATCGTTCAGGCGACGCTTTCCTTCTCGTCCGCGGTTCTCGATGCCGCCGCTCTCGGCTTCCTCGGCATGGGCGCGCAGCCGCCCGCCTCCGAATGGGGCACGATGCTGGCGGAAGCACGTGAATTCATCCTGCGCGCCTGGTGGGTCGTGACCCTTCCGGGCCTGACGATCCTGATCTCGGTGCTCGCCATCAACCTCATGGGTGACGGCCTGCGCGATGCGCTCGATCCCAAACTGAAGCGGAGCTGAGCGATGAGCCTGCTGAAAATCAAGAACCTCACCGTCAAATTCGCCACCGCCACCGGCGCGTTCACGGCCGTCAACGGCATCGATGTCTCCGTGGACAAACACGAGGTGCTGGCCATCGTCGGCGAGTCCGGTTCCGGCAAGTCGGTATCGATGCTCGCCGTCATGGGGCTTCTGCCCGATACGGCGACGATTACCGCCGACGAGATGACCTTCGACGGCAAGAACCTTTTGGCCATGTCGCCGCAGGAGCGCCGCCGGGTGATCGGTCGCGAGATCACCATGATCTTCCAGGAGCCGGTCGCCTCGCTCAACCCGTCCTTCACGGTCGGTTTCCAGATCGAGGAGGTTCTGCGCCTCAATCTCGGCATGAGCGGCGCTGCCGCCCGCGCCCGCGCCCTGGAGCTGTTCCGGGCTGTCGGCATTCCCGAGCCGGAAACCAAGCTCAAGGCCTATCCGCACCAGATGTCGGGTGGCCAGTGCCAGCGCGTGATGATCGCCATCGCTATCGCCTCCAAACCGCGCCTGCTGATTGCCGACGAGCCGACCACTGCGCTCGATGTGACGATCCAGAAGCAGATCCTCGATCTGCTGATGAACCTGCAGGCGGAATATGGGATGGCGCTGATCCTCATCACCCATGACATGGGCGTGGTGGCGGAAACCGCAGACCGCGTCGTCGTGCAATATAAGGGCCGCAAGATGGAGGAGGCGGATGTCTTGAGCCTGTTCGAGGCCCCGCAGCATCCCTATACCAAGGCACTGCTTTCGGCCCTGCCGGAAAATGCCACCGGCGACCGTTTGCCCACGGTTTCCGATTTCTTCGGCAAGGAGGGCGTTCAATGAGTATCGTTGTCGAAGGCAAGGGCATTACCCGCGACTATCACGTTCCCGGCGGCCTGTTCGGTGGGGCCAAGACGGTGCAGGCCCTTAAAGGCATCGACTTTACCGTCGAGCGCGGCAAGACGCTCGCCATCGTCGGTGAATCCGGCTCCGGTAAATCGACGCTGGCCCGCATCATCGCGCTGATCGACCCGGCATCCGGCGGCGAACTGAAGATCGAAGGCAAGCCTGTCGATATCGCCAGACGCCGTCCCGATACGGAGATGCGCTCCAAGGTGCAGATGGTGTTCCAGAACCCCTATGGCAGCCTCAATCCGCGCCAGAAGGTGGGCGACGTGCTGATGGAGCCGCTGGTCATCAATACCAAAATACCGGCTTCCGAACGGCGCGAGCGGGCCGAAGCCATGCTGGTGAAGGTCGGTCTCGGTCCTGAGCATTTCAACCGTTATCCGCACATGTTCTCCGGCGGCCAGCGCCAGCGCATCGCCATTGCGCGCGCACTGATGCTGAACCCGGCGCTGCTGGTGCTGGACGAGCCGGTCTCCGCGCTCGATCTTTCCGTGCAGGCGCAGGTGCTGAACCTTCTCGCCGACCTTCAGGAAGAATTCGAGCTGACCTATGTTTTCGTCAGCCACGATCTTTCGGTGGTGCGTTACATCGCCGACGATGTGATGGTCATTTCGAAGGGCGTGGCGGTGGAGCAGGGCACGCGCGAGGAACTCTTCGCCGATCCGAAGCATCCCTATACGCGCCAGCTTTTCGCCGCGACACCGATCACGGATGTCGATGCCATCCGCGCCCGCGTGGAACGCCGCAAGGCGGCACGGCTGGCAGCGACAGCCTGAAGGCTGACGACCGAGGTTAGGAACAGGCCGGATTTCCGGCCTGTTCTTTTTCAGGACTTCAGGAAACGCTCGATTGCCGCAAGTGCGCCGTGTTCCCGAATGTCGCTATAGGCGGCTTTCAGGGTAGAGACGAAGGTTTCATTCCTGGGCAGGTCGCTGCCAAATGTGCGCTCGAAAGTCAGAAAACGGTCGACCACCGCATCCGGCGTCATTGCCAGTTGATCCGGCGCATCCCACTCCTTGAAAGCGGGATCGAGAATGGCAATCGGCTGCCCCTTTTCATTTTTGTCCGCGCAGGACCTGATCCAGAGTGCGACGGCGAAAATGACCGTCCGGCTTTCAGCCTTCGCCGCAAGCAATTCGCGCAAGGGGCCAAGAATACGCAGCGGTACTTTCTGCGACGCATCGGAGGCGATCTGCATGGTCTTGTGCTGCAATGAGGGATTGGCGAAACGTTCCCGCAGGCCGGCTGCGAATTCCGCCCCGTCGACGGCGGGATCGAGCGTCCGTTCGATCTCGCGCCAATAGGCGTCGATGAAATCGCGCACGGGCTTTTCACCCCAAGCATCCGCCACCGTCGCAAGGCCGGCAATCTGGCCGATGGCGGCGATGGCGCTGTGGGAGCCGTTCAGCATTCTGAGCTTCATATGCTCGTATGGTTCGACATTGCCGACGAATTCCACGCCTGACTTCTCGAGCGCCGGCCTTCCGTGCGGAAAACGGTCCTCAATGACGAAACGGAAATAGGGCTCGGCCACCACCGGCCAGGCATCGCTGAAGCCGAGTGCGGCCGAAATCGCCTCCCGGTCCGCATCCGTGGTAGCGGGAACGATCCGGTCCACCATCGAGCAGGGGCAGGCAATGTTTGTTTCGATGAAGGATGCCAGTTCCGGATCTGCCAGTTCCGCAAATTCCAGCAGAAGCTTTTGCAGCACATGGCCGTTGGCGGGCAGGTTGTCGCAGGACAGGAGCGTCAGGGGCTGAGAACCTTGCCTGCGCCTGCGCCGTGTGGCGGCAAGGATGAAGCCGAAGATGGAGCGCGGCCGCTCCGGGTTTTCAAGGTCATGGACGATATCGGGATGATCGCGCAGCAGGCTGCGGGACGCGAGATTGGTCAGGTAACCTTTTTCCGTCACGGTCAGTGTGACGATGAGGACGCGCGGATCGGCCATTCGCTCCACCAGCCGTTCAGGCTCTTCCGGGGCGACGATGGTTTCGAGAATCGAACCGATGATGCGCAGGCGCTCACTCTCACCGTCTCGCAGGCAAAAGGTGTAGAGATTATCCTGCGGCTCGATGGCGTCGCGCGTATCCGGGCTGCGCAGCGATGCGGCTACGATGCCCCATCGGGTTTCACCACGATTAAGGCAATCGTCGATGAAAACCGCCTGATGCGCCCGATGAAAGGCCCCGACGCCGAGATGGACGATGCCGGGCGTGACGCTTTGGCGATTATAGGCCGGTGTCGTGACGGATTGCGGCAGGCGGGGCAGGGTTGCAGCGGAAAGCCGGTCTGTCATCGATGCGAAATCCCCATGCGGAACGGGACGGTTGTGGCTCGCGCCGCTCTCATTGCGGCGTCCGGCTTGTGGCGCATCATGTCGGTTCCTCCCCTAATATGCGGAATGATCAGGCGCCGGCCTCTTTGAGCAGCCTGACCTGGCGCAGCGTATTCTGGCGGCTGCGCTCGAGGTGCCGCCACAGGGCATCGACGATCTGGGCCTTGCTGCCGGCGGCGATGGCATCGGCGATATTCTGGTGCTCCTCGACCGAGCGGGCGTAGTCGCCAAGGATCGAGACGAAAACCGTGTGCGTCTGGTCGAGAATGCGCTCGTGCGAGCCGGAAATGACCGGAATGCGCGCGGCCGACACAAGGGTCGTATGGAAGCTGCGGTCGTAAAAAAGCGCTTTCGACAATTCGTCGAGCGTCGAGCCTTTGGCGAATTCGCGATGTTTCGCCAGGCTTTCCAGAAGTTCCGCGTGCAGCGCTTCATCCAGTTGCCCGGCGTCGAAGGCCACTTCCACCGCGCCTTTTTCGAGCAGCATTCTAGCGGCGTAAAGTTCCTCCACATCCTCCACGGTGAAATCGCGCACCACCATGCCGCGCCGGGAGGAATTGACCACCAGCCCATCGGCCTCGAGTTTCAGGCAGGCTTCCTTCACCGGCGTGGGGCTGATGCCGAGATCGGCGGCAAGCTCATTGGGCAGCAGGCGTTCGCCGCCGCGCAATCTGCCGCTGACGATGCGCGCGCGCAGTTCCTGATGCGCCTGTTCGGCGAGCGTGACTTTGACCAGCGAGTTCATGGCGACATCATTGCCCAGCTTCGAAGGGCTGGCAATGGCTGAATATTAAAAATAAAAAATTTTTTATTTTACAAAGGCCGTTTTTCCTTTAGCTCTATCCCTCATCGGAAGCAGGCTGCTGGAGGAGGGCGGTCTGGCGATTTCCCGAAAGCCATCTTCGCGGCCATGGTCGCGGGGACGCGGCGTCTATTCCTCCCCGGAAGCGATCAAGCATCGAGGAATGACCGATCATGAAAATTACCGCTGTCGAACCTTTTATCCTGCACCTGCCGCTGACATCGGAGTCCATTTCCGATTCCACCCACAGCATCACCCATTGGGGCGTCGTCGGCGCAAAGATCACCACGAGCGATGGCCTTGAGGGCTATGGTTTTACCGGCACCCACGCGCATCTGCCGTCGGACAGGCTGATCACATCCTGCATCAGCGATTGTTACGCGCCCTTGCTTCTAGGGGAGGATGCGTCGGAGCATTCGAGGCTCTGGACGAAACTGGCCCGTTATCCGGCGCTGCAATGGGTCGGCAGGGCGGGCATCACCCATCTGGCGCTGGCCGCAGTCGACGTTGCGCTCTGGGACCTGAAGGCGAAAAAGGCGGGCGTGCCGCTCTGGCACTATCTCGGCGGCGCGCGCACGGCGGCGGTGGAGGCCTATAATACCGATATCGGCTGGCTTTCCTTCACGCTGGAGGATTTGCTCGCGGGCAGCGCAAGGGCGGTGGAGGAAGAAGGTTTCACCCGGCTGAAGATCAAGGTCGGGCATGACGATCCGAATATCGATATTGCCCGCCTTGCGGCCGTGCGCAAGCGTGTCGGTTCGTCCATCCGCATCGCCATCGACGGCAACGGCAAGTGGGATTTACCCACATGCCAGCGTTTCTGCGCGGCGGCGAAAGATCTGGACATTTACTGGTTCGAGGAACCGCTCTGGTATGACGATGTGACGAGCCATGCGCGGCTGGCGCGCAATACGTCGATTCCGATTGCGCTCGGGGAACAGCTCTACACGGTGGATGCGTTCCGCTCATTTATCGATGCCGGCGCGGTTGCCTATGTCCAGCCGGATGTGACCCGACTTGGCGGCATCACCGAATATATTCAGGTTGCCGATCTCGCGCTCGCCCATCGCCTGCCCGTGGTGCCGCATGCCGGTGAGATGAGCCAGGTGCATGTGCATCTGAGCTACTGGCACCCGGCTTCGACCATTCTCGAATATATTCCGTGGATCAAGGATCATTTCGAAGAGCCGATCCATGTGCGGGACGGTGTCTACAAACGTCCGGAGCGCCCCGGCGCCAGCACCACGCCTCTCGCGGAAAGCTTCGCCCGCTACGGCAAGGCGGTGAAATAAAAAGGCGGCGCATGGAATGCGCCGCCCTCATTTTCAAGCGTTGCCGTTAGCGCCAGCCGAGAGCCGGCGCTACCTGCTTGAGGATCGTCTCGATCACATGGGCGTTGTAATCGACGCCCAGCTGGTTCGGCACGGTCAGGAGCAGCGTATCGGCTTCGGCGATGGCCTCGTCGGCTTTCAGCTGTTCGATCAGTTTTTCCGGCTCGCGGCATAGCTGCGCCCGAAGATCGCGCGTGTCTTGTCGTCGATATAACCGATCTTGTCGTCGCCTTCGTTGCCGTAACCGAAATAGGACCGGTCGCGGTCGTTGACGAGGGCGAAGATGCTGCGGCTGACCGACACACGCGGCTCGCGGGTGTGGCCTGCTTCCTTCCATGCTTCCCGGAAGGTGCGGATCTGCTGCGCCTGCTGAACATGGAAAGGCTCGCCCGTTTCGTCCGTCTTCAGGGTGGAGCTTTGCAAATTCATGCCGAGCTTTGCCGCCCACACCGCCGTTGCATTGGAACTCGAACCCCACCAGATGCGCTCGCGCAGCCCTTCGGAATGCGGCTCCAGCCGCAAAAGGCCGGGCGGGTTCGGGAACATCGGGCGCGGATTCGGCTCAGCGAAACCTTCACCCTTCAAAAGCTCGAGGAAGACTTCGGTGTGCTGACGCGCCATGTCTTCTTCGCTCTGGCCCTCGGCCGGGCGGTAACCGAAATAACGCCAGCCATCGATCACCTGCTCCGGCGAGCCACGGCTGATGCCGAGTTGCAGGCGGCCGCCGGCGATGAGGTCGGCCGAACCGGCGTCCTCCGCCATGTAGAACGGGTTTTCATAACGCATGTCGATGACGCCGGTGCCGATCTCGATCTTTTTCGTGCGCGCGCCGACGGCAGCCAGCAGCGGAAAGGGCGAGGCAAGCTGGCGGGCGAAATGGTGCACGCGGAAATAAGCGCCGTCGGCGCCCAGCTCTTCCGCCGCGACGGCGAGGTCTATCGATTGCAGCAGCGTGTCCGCAGCCGAGCGGGTCTGCGACTGGGGCGAGGGCGTCCAGTGGCCGAAGGACAGGAATCCGATTTTTTTCATGATGACCTTCCAGATGTCGGAGGATGCCGGCTTTCACAAACCGGCTTCGTTGTTGTCAGTCATATAGGCTGGCACGCGCATCCTCCAACCGGCCACGCGTAGACACGGTGTCGCCGAAATGTGAACGATGGCTGTTCAGACCATCGTCCTGCGGTCGAGGATGAAGAGTTTTTCATGCGCGCGCGCCGTGGTGAGAATGAAGTCCATCAGCGAGCGCACACGCGGCACATTGGCAAGGTCTTGATGGCTGGTTAGCCAGTAGCCCCGCCGCAGTTCCACCTCACCGGCAAGCACCATCTGCAGGTCCGGAAAACGCGCGGCGATGAAATTCGGCAGGATGCACAGGCCCCGGCCGCTCAGCGTGGCCGTCAGCTGCGCGAAAATACTGGAGGACTGAAAGCCCGGACGCAGGCCGGGAAGCACATCGCGCATATAATCAAGGCCGGGCGAGAAGATCAGGTCCTGCACGTAACCGATGAAGAAATGATCGAGCAGGTCCTCGCGCTTGGTGATTTTCGGCCGCCCGGCGAGATAGGAACGCGAGGCATAGATATGCAGCGTATAATCGATGATCTGTTCGTTGATATAGGGACCGGCCTTCGGCGGATCGAGCGTGACGGCGACATCCGCCTCCTTTCGGGAAAGCGCCATGATCTGCTGGATCGTCACCATTTCCACCATGATGTGCGGATGGGTGACGGCGAAGTCTTTCAGCCTTTCCACGAAGAAAAAATTGGAAAAACCTTCAGGCGCGCTAAGGCGCACCACGCCGCGCAGCAGGCTGCCGCTTTCGGAAATATCCGATTGCAGCCTTTCGGCTTCCGCCTCGATACGCTCGACCGTATCCACCAGCCGCCGCCCGACGGTCGTGAGTTCATAACCGCGCGGGTTTCGCTCGAACAGCTTGGTTTTAAGCGAGAATTCCAGCCGGTCGATATGGCGGGAGACGGTGGCGTGGCTGGTGCGCAGGCTTCTGGCTGCCGATGAGAGCTGTCCGGTGCGGGCCACGGCCAGAAAATATTGCAGGTCGTCCCAGGTGAAAGGGGTGGCCATATTTGTCTCCCATCAAGAGTTCTGTTCAAAAATGAACAGTTCCTGTTCGCAATTTGATGATGCCCCGCTCTTGTGTCAACGGCCGAATTCGAGAAGTCTAGGCTCAGGATGCATCGCTTTGAGGAGGGCGGTGTGACCGTTCAGGTGCAATGGCATGCAAGTCCCCCACGCGGTTCGTTCACCGTTGCACAGACAATCTGAGGCTCGCAATCATCTCTGGGAGGAGAAGTCATGCGCAAGAGTATCGTTTTATCCACGGCCATGGCGCTGGCCGCTGGCACCGCCGCTTATGCCGCCGAGATTTCGGACGGCAAGGTCAAGATCGGCATTTTGAACGACCAGTCTGGCGTCTACGCCAATTTCGGCGGCAAATACTCTTATGAAGCCGCGAAGATGGCGGTCGAGGATTTCGGCGGCAAGGTGCTCGATGCGCCGGTGGAAGTGGTGACCGCCGACCACCAGAACAAGGCGGACGTCGCCTCCAATATCGCCCGCCAATGGTACGATACCGAACAGGTCGATTCGATCATGGAACTGACCTCCTCGTCGGTCGGCCTTGCCGTGCAGGCGCTGTCGAAGGACAAGAAGAAGATCACCATCAATACGGGTGCGGCAACCACCGAGCTCACCGGCAAGCAGTGCAGCCCCTATGGTTTCCACTGGGCCTATGACACCTATTCGCTGGCGGTCGGCACCGGCGGCGCGCTCGTCAAGCAGGGCGGCGACAGTTGGTTCTTCCTGACCGCCGACTATGCCTTCGGTTATTCGCTGGAAGAAAATACCGCCAATTTCGTCAAGTCCAATGGCGGTAAGGTTCTGGGTTCCGTGCGCCATCCGCTCGCAACGACGGACTACTCCTCTTTCCTGCTGCAGGCGCAGTCCTCGGGCGCGAAGGTCATCGGCCTTGCCAATGCCGGTCTCGACACCTCCAACGCCATCAAGCAGGCAGCCGAATTCGGCATCGTGGCCGGTGGCCAGCGGCTTGCGGCGCTTCTCTTCACGCTTGCCGAAGTCCACGGCCTCGGTCTCGAAGCGGCTCAAGGGTTGACGCTGACGGAAGGTTTTTATTGGGACCGCGACGATGAATCGCGCAAGTTCGGCGAACGCTTCAAGGAACGCACCGGCGCCATGCCGAACATGGTTCATGCAGGCACCTATTCCGCCGTGCTGCACTACCTGAAAGCCATCGAAAAGGCCGGCACCGACGATGCCGATGCCGTCGCCAAGGCCATGAAGGAAATGCCGGTCAACGATGTGTTCTCGAAGGATGGCCATGTGGCTGCCAACGGCCGCATGATCCATGACATGTATCTCATGGAAGTGAAGAAGCCGGACGAAAGCAAGCAGCCGTGGGATTATTACAAGGTACTTGCCACCATCCCCGGCAAGGAAGCCTTCATGGACCCCGCAAAGAGCGGTTGCCCGCTGGTAACGCAGTAAAGAAGAATAAAAAGGGGAAAGCTTGATGACGATCGCTCCCGCCCTTGCCGGGCAGGCCGAACCTCGCGTCGTTCTTTCGGCGCGTGGTCTCTCCAAGACCTTCGGCGCATTCGCAGCCGTGAAAAACGTCGATCTCGACGTCCACCATGCCCGCGTGCATGCGCTTATCGGTCCGAACGGTGCCGGCAAAACCACGGTCTTCAACCTGTTGACCAAGTTTCTCCAGCCGACAGGCGGGGCGATCACCTTCATGGGAACGGACATAACAAGGACGCCGCCGGACAAGGTGGCGCGTCTCGGCCTCGTCAGGTCTTTCCAGATATCGGCGGTGTTTCCGCATCTGACGGTTCTGGAAAACGTGCGGGTGGCGTTGCAGCGGCCGAACAGCCTCGCCACGCAGTTCTGGCTGCCGCTCTCCTCGCTCGACAGGCTGAACGCCCGCGCCGAGGAGCTGATCGCCATGGTCGGCCTGACACGGGAAAAACATGCGCTTGCGGCCGATCTTTCTTACGGCCGCAAGCGTGTGCTTGAAATCGCCACCACGCTGGCGCTCGATCCGAAGGTTCTGCTGCTCGATGAGCCGATGGCAGGCATGGGCGGCGAGGATGTCTCCCACGTCGCCGAACTCATCCGTGAGGTGGCAAAGACACGCGCGGTGCTGATGGTCGAACATAATCTGAAAGTCGTGGCCGATATCTGCCACCACGTCACGGTCTTGCAACGCGGTGAAATTCTGGCGGAGGGCGATTATGCCGCCGTTGCCGCCGATCCACGCGTGCGCACGGCCTATATGGGCACGGAGGAGGCTTGATATGGCGGCAATGCTCGAAGTCTCCAACCTGAAATCCTGGTACGGTGAAAGCCAGGCGCTGCACGGTGTCGATCTCACCGTCGGCGAGGGCGAAACCATCACCATTCTCGGTCGCAACGGTGTGGGCAAGACCACGACGCTGCGCACCATCATGGGCATCATCCGCAACCGCAAGGGTTCCATTAAGCTCGGCGGTAAGGATCTGATGCCGGTGCCGCTGCATCGCACGGCGAAATACGGCCTCGGTTTTGTGCCGGAAGAGCGCGGCATCTTCGCGACACTGAGCGTCGAGGAAAATCTGAAGCTGCCGCCTGTCGTCGCATCCGGCGGCATGACGCTCGATGAGATATACGAGTTGTTTCCCAATCTCTACGAACGCCGCACCAGCCCCGGCACCAAGCTTTCCGGCGGCGAGCAGCAGATGCTCGCCATGGCGCGCATCCTGCGCACCGGGGTGAAGGTGCTGCTGCTTGACGAACCGACCGAGGGGCTTGCCCCGGTCATCGTTCAGCGCATCGGCGAGGTGCTGCAAAAGCTGAAGAGCCGCGGCATGACCGTTGTTCTGGTCGAACAGAATTTCCGTTTTGCCAGCCGTATCGCCGACCGTTTCTACCTGATGGATCATGGTCAGATGGTCAGCAATTTTCCGGTCCGCGAGCTTTCCGGCCGCATGGGCGAGCTCAACAAGGTGCTGGGGGTTTAATGATGACGATGATCTTCGGCGTTCCAATTCAGGCACTGCTCGGGCAATTGCTGGTGGGCCTTATCAACGGGTCGTTTTATGCGCTGCTGTCGCTTGGCCTTGCCGTCATTTTCGGCCTGCTGCGCGTCATCAATTTTGCCCATGGCGCGCAATATATGCTCGGCGCTTTCGTCGCCTTCCTCGGCCTGCAATATTTCGGTATCAATTTCTGGGTGGCGCTCATCGTCACACCTTTCGTCGTGGCGTTGTTCGGTGCGATTGTCGAACGCTTCCTGCTGTCGCGGCTTTACGATCTCGATCCGCTTTACGGGCTGCTGTTCACCTTCGGTCTGGCGCTGGTGGTGGAAGGCACGTTCCGCTGGCTTTACGGCGCGGCGGGCCAACCCTATTCGGTGCCGCGCGAGCTTGCCGGCGGTACCAATCTCGGCTTCATGTTTCTGCCGAATTACCGCGCTTTCGTCGTCGTCATCTCGCTCATCGTCTGCATCGCCACCTGGGCGTTGATCGAAAAGACGCGGCTTGGCTCCTATCTGCGCGCTGCGACGGAAAACCCGACGCTGGTGCAGGCTTTCGGCATCAACGTGCCGGTGCTGTTGACGCTGACCTACGCGCTGGGTGCCGGCCTTGCCGGTTTCACCGGGGTTCTCGCCGCGCCGATCTATCAGGTCTCGCCGCTGATGGGCACGAACCTCATCATCGTCGTCTTCGCGGTGGTCGTGGTCGGCGGCATGGGGTCGATCATGGGCGCCATCGTCACCGGTTATATGCTGGGCGTCGCCGAAGGCTTGACCAAGGTGTTCTACCCGGAAGCCTCCAACATCGTCATCTTCGTCATCATGGCCTTTGTGCTGCTCATCCGCCCCGCCGGACTTTTCGGAAAGGACGCCTGATATGTCCAAAGCCACCCATAGCCCCACTGCCGGAGCAATGCCGCAGACGGAGGTTTCGACGACTGCCGGCACCATCAAGACCGTGCTTATTCTCGCAGGGCTCGCCGTTCTCATCGCCGCGCCGATGTTCGTTTATCCGATCTTTCTGATGAAGCTTCTGTGCTTTGCGCTGTTTGCCTGTGCCTTCAACCTCCTGATCGGTTACACCGGGCTGCTTTCCTTCGGCCATGCGGCGTTTTTCGGTGGTGCCGCTTATTTCACCGCCTATTCGGTGAAGGAGTGGGGCGTCACGCCGGAGATCGGCCTTGTCATCGGCATGGCGGGTGCGGCGCTGCTCGGTCTCGTCATCGGCTTTTTCGCCATTCGCCGCCAGGGCATCTATTTCGCCATGATCACGCTCGCGCTGTCGCAGATGTTTTATTTCTTCTGCCTTCAGGCGCCGTTCACCCATGGCGAGGATGGTCTGCAGGGCGTGCCGCGCGGCCATCTCTTCGGCCTTCTCGACCTCAATGCGCCGCTCAATATCTATTACACGGTGCTTGCCGCCTTTGTGTTGGCGCTTCTTGTCATCTGGCGTTTCGTCAATTCGCCCTTCGGCATGATCCTGAAATCGATCCGCGAAAACGAGCAGCGCGCCATTTCGCTGGGCTACAGCGTGCAGCGCTACAAGCTCGGTGCTTTCGTAATGTCGGCGACGCTGGCCGGTCTCGCGGGCGGTCTGAAGGCGCTGGTCTTCCAGTTCGCGACGCTGACGGATGTGACCTGGCAGATGTCGGGCGAAGTAATCTTGATGACGCTGCTCGGCGGCATCGCCACCATGATTGGCCCGATTTTTGGCGCGGGTCTCGTCGTCACGCTACAGAATTATCTCGCGACATCCGATTTCCCGGTCACCATCATCACCGGCCTCGTGTTCATGGCCTGCGTTCTGGTGTTCCGGCGCGGTTTGATCGGCGAATTTTACGCGTCGCGGCTCGGGAGAAAACTCGGCTTTCAGCACCGCAGCTAGACATTTTTGAAAACACTGGAAAAGGCCTCCTCCGCGTCCGGGACGGTGCGGCAAGGGCGGCGCATGGAGAAGAGCATGGGCGAATATGACTATATCGTCATCGGAGCGGGGAGTGCCGGATGCGTTCTCGCCAACCGCCTTTCGAAAGATCCGAACAACCGCGTGCTGCTTCTGGAAGCGGGCGGCAACGACAATTACCACTGGATCCACATTCCGGTCGGTTATCTCTATTGCATCAACAATCCGCGCACCGACTGGTGTTTCAAGACGGCGGAAGAGCCGGGGCTTAACGGCCGCTCGCTGATCTATCCGCGCGGCAAGGTGCTTGGTGGCTGCTCCTCCATCAACGGCATGATCTATATGCGCGGCCAGGCGCGCGATTATGATATGTGGCGGCAGCTCGGCTGCGAGGGCTGGGGGTGGAACGATATCCTGCCCTATTTCCTGAAGTCGGAAGACTTTTATCGCGGCAAAAACGAGATGCATTCCGCCGGCGGCGAATGGCGGGTGGAGAAGGCGCGCGTGCGCTGGGATGTGCTGGATGCCTTCCAGAAGGCGGCGGGCGAGGCGGGTATTCCTGCGACCGATGATTTCAACCGGGGTGACAATGAAGGCGCCGGTTATTTCGACGTCAACCAGCGGGCCGGCTGGCGCTGGAACACGGCGAAAGCCTTCCTGAAACCGGCGCTCGGCCGCAAGAACCTGACGGTTCTGACCAAGGCCCATGTCAAGCGCCTCATCATCGAAGAAGGCCGTGTTACCGGCGTCGAGTTTCACCATGACGGCGTCCTGAAAAAGATGCGGGCGCGGCGCGAGACGGTGCTGTCCGCCGGTGCCATCGGCTCGCCGCATATTCTGGAGCTTTCCGGTGTCGGCCGTGGCGATGTGTTGCAGGCGGCCGGTATCGACACGGTGGCCGAGGTTCAGGGTGTGGGCGAGAACCTGCAGGATCATCTGCAATTGCGCATGGTCTACAAGGTCTCCGGCGTCCTGACGCTGAATGAAAGGGCCTCCACCCTGTTCGGCAAGGCTAGGATCGGCCTCGAATATGCGCTGACGCGCTCCGGGCCGATGTCGATGGCGCCGAGCCAGCTTGGTGTTTTCACCCGATCTTCGCCGGAAAAGGAAACCGCCGATCTGGAGTATCATGTCCAGCCGGTTTCGCTCGACAAGTTCGGCGATCCGGTTCACACTTTTCCGGCCATTACCGCAAGTGTCTGCAATCTGCGGCCGGAAAGCCGGGGCTCAGTGCATGTGAAAGGACCGGATTTCGCCATGCAGCCGGAAATCCGCCCGAACTATCTTTCCACCGAAGGCGACCGCCAGGTGGCCATCGACGCCATGCGGCTGACGCGCCGCATCGTCGCCCAGCCGGCCTTCGCGCGCTTCAAGCCGCAGGAATACAAGCCGGGTCCCTCCTTCGAAAACGACAATGATCTCGCCAAGGCGGCGGGCGATATCGGCACCACCATCTTCCATCCCGTTGGCACGCTGCGCATGGGTTCGGACATGGAAAGCGTGGTCGATGCGCGGCTGAAATTCCGCAGGCTCGCCGGGCTGCGCGTCGCCGACGCATCGGTGATGCCGCGCATCACATCCGGAAATACCAATTCCCCGACGATCATGATTGCCGAAAAGGCCGCCGACATGATCCTTGCGGATAATCGCTGAAAGGAGCGCTCCGATGAAGACCGTCGCTTTTATCGGGCTGGGACATATGGGCCTGCCCATGGCCGCCAATCTCGTCAAGGCCGGATATGCCGTCAGGGGTCACGATCTTTCCGACGCCTGCCGCGCGGCGGCGAGAGAGGCGGGCGTTCCCGTTGCCGCGGATTCTGCCGAGGCCATCGAAGCGGCTGACGTGATCATCACCATGCTGCCGAAGGGCGAACATGTCGTGTCGGTCTATGGCGATCTGGTTCGGAAAATCCCTGCCGGCACGCTTCTCATCGATTGCTCGACGGTGGATATGGAAAGCGCGCTGAAGGCGCATGAGCTGGCCGCTTCCGCCGGTTGCCCCTCGGTCGATGCGCCCGTTTCCGGCGGGACGGGCGGGGCTGCGGCGGGTACCCTGACCTTCATGTGCGGCGGCGAGGCTGCGGCCTTCGCTGCGGCAAAGCCGGTGCTGGAGGCGATGGGCAAGAAGATCGTGCATTGCGGCAAGGGCGGCAACGGCCAGGCGGCGAAGATTTGCAACAACATGATCCTCGGCATTTCCATGATCGCCGTTTCGGAAGCTTTTGTTCTGGGCGAAAAACTCGGCCTCTCGCATCAGGCGCTGTTCGACGTCGCCTCCACCTCTTCCGGGCAATGCTGGTCGCTCACCACCTATTGCCCGGTGCCGGGACCGGTGCCGACATCGCCCGCCAACAAGGATTACCAGCCCGGATTTGCCGCGGCCCTGATGCTGAAGGATCTGAAGCTTTCGCAGGAGGCCGCCAATGGAGCGGGGGCTTCCACTCCGCTCGGTGCGGCGGCGGCGGCGCTTTACGAGAACTTCGTCGGCGAAGGAAGCGGCGGGCGTGATTTTTCCGCCATCGTCGAAATGCTGCGCGGGAGCGAAGCATGACGGACGCCGCGCCATCCGACATCTTATGGGTTCCGCCGGAGAAGAGGCTGGAGCGCTCCGCGCTTTTCGCCTTCGCGACGAAAACGGCAAAGCTGCACGGGCAGGCCGCCAATGACTATGCCGGCCTGCTGCGCTGGTCCATCAACGCGCCGGATGAATTTTACGATGCGCTGTGGGACGAACTCGGCATGATCGGCACACGCGGCGAAACCGCATTCAAACCGGGCGCGACGATCCGGGAGGCCGAGTTCTATCCGGGCGCGAGGCTCAATTACGCTGAAAACCTGCTGCGCGATGCCGATGAGCGGCTGGCCATCATCGCCCATCGCGACGATGGCACAAGGCGCGAGATTAGCCGCAGAGAGCTTTACGACGACGTGTCCCGCATGGTGCAGGCGCTTGCCCATGCCGGTGTGAGGCAAGGCGACCGCGTCGGGGCCATCGTCACCCATGATATCGAGGCGATTGTCAGCTATCTGGCCGCGAGCGCCATCGGGGCGATCTGGTCGTCCTGCTCGCCGGATTTCGGCCCGGCGGGAGCCTCCGACCGCCTGTCGCAGATCGGTCCGAAAATCCTCATCGCCGTGCCGGAATATGGTTATGCCGGCAAACGCATCGATGTCGGCCCGACCATTCGCGCCGTGGCGGAAAGTGCGGCTCCTGAAAAGATCGTGCTGATCGGCGATGCCGTTCCCGAAAGCCTTGCCGATCTCGGCTGCGTGACGCTTAAGGATTTCGTCGCGCCTTATGCGGCGGGCGAGATTGCCTTCAACCGTCTGCCCATCAAGGCGCCGCTGGCGATCCTCTATTCCTCCGGCACCACCGGCAAGCCGAAATGCATCACCCATTCCGGCGGCGGTTTGCTTATTCAGCACATGAAGGAGCTGAAGCTGCAATGCGATATTCAGGAAGGGGAGCGCTTTTTCTATTTCACCACCTGCGGCTGGATGATGTGGAACTGGCAGGTCTCCGGTCTGGCGCTTGGCGCTACGCTCGTCACCTATGACGGCAATCCCGGTTATCCGACATCCGCGCGGCTGATCGATCTCATCGACGCCGAACGGATCGCCACTTTCGGCACGTCGGCGAAGTTTATCGACGCCTGCCTGAAGGCCGGGCTGAAGCCGCGCGAAAGCCACGATCTTTCACCGCTGCGGACAATTCTCTCCACCGGCTCGCCGCTCATCCCGCAATCCTTCGATTATATCTATCGCGACTGGAAGGCAGACGTGCACCTTGCCTCCATTTCCGGCGGCACGGATATCTGCGCCTGTTTCCTCGGCGGCAACCCTTTGCAGCCGGTGCATCGCGGCGAATTGCAGGGTGCGATGCTCGGCATGGATATCGACACGCTGGACGATGAGGGCCGTTCCGTTCGCGGTGTTGCCGGCGAACTCGTCTGCCGCAATGCGCATCTGTCCATGCCGGTCAAATTCTGGGGCGATGAGGACGGTTCGCGCTATCAGGCTGCCTATTTCGACCGGTTTCCCGGCATCTGGGCGCATGGTGATTTTGCCGAAATGCGCCCCTCCGGCGGTTATGTCATCCATGGACGCTCGGATACGACGCTCAATCCCGGGGGGGTGCGCATCGGGACTGCGGAAATCTACCGGCAGGTGGAAACCGTGCCTGAAGTCGAGGAGGCGATTGCCGTGGGGCAGGATATCGACGGCGACCAGCGGGTCATCCTCTTCCTGCGCATGAAGGGCGGCGCGGCCCTGACGGAAGAGCTGGAAAAGACCATCCGCAGCCGCATCCGTTCGGGCGCCACGCCGCGGCATGTGCCGGCAAGGATCATTGCCGTCAGCGCCATTCCCCGCACCCGTTCGGGCAAGATTTCCGAAATCGCGGTGCGCGACACCATCCATGGCCGGCCGGTGAAGAATGCCGATGCGCTCGCCAATCCTGAAGCGCTCGAACTTTTCCGCAACCTGCCGCAGCTGAAGGACTAGGCCGATGGAGGATCAACCGAAAACCGTGCTCGTCACGGGTTCCACCAGCGGCATCGGGCTTGCCATCGCCAGGCGTTTCGCCGAGGCGGGGTATCTGGTCGCGGTGCATGGCATAGAGACGGCGGAGGAGGCGACGCAGGCGCTGGAGGCGGTTGCGAAGGTGGCGCGGCACAGGCCGGTCTATTTTGCCGCCAACCTCGCCAATTACGATGAAAGCGCCCATCTGCCGGAAACCGTCATCGCCGAATTCGGTCATATCGACGTCCTCGTCAACAATGCCGGCATTCAGAAGGTCGCGGCGATCGACGAGTTCGATTTCGCCGATTTCTCCCGCATCGTCGCCATCTCGCTCGACAGCGCGTTTCACACCATCCATGCGGCGCTGCCGGGCATGAAGGAAAGAGGCTGGGGCCGCATCGTCAACATCGCTTCCGCGCATGGCCTGCGCGCCTCGCCCTTCAAGGGGCCTTATGTGGCGACCAAACATGCGGTGGTGGGCCTGACGAAAAGCGTGGCGCTGGAAGTGGCCGAACTCGGCATTACCTGCAACGCCATCTGCCCCGGCTATGTCTGGACGCCGCTTGTCGCCGCCCAGGTTGCCGATCAGGCGCGCGTGCATGGCATGAGCGAGGAGGAGGTGGTGAAGAAGGTGATGCTTGCGCCGCAGCCGACAAGGCGGTTCGTGCAACCGGAAGAAGTGGCGGAAATGGCGCTTTATCTCGCGGGCGATATGGCGCGCTCCATCACCGGCACCACCATCTCCATCGATGGCGGCTGGACCGCGAAATAATTCTCGCGCACGCGCTTGAAGCGAACCGTCTCATCGGCTTCCGGCATTGTTGAGCGGTTTCAATCCTGTATAGTTTTCGTGAACGGCGGGGTCAGCGCCGTGTTCACGGAAAAGCGTCATGATGAACACAGGGTCTTTTGAAGCGCCGCTGGCGCGCTCCCGCTTCGATACGCGCCAGGTGCCGAAACGCGACGCCATGGGGCTCTGGCGGGATTCGATCAACGTGCTGTTCGATGCCCGCCTGCGTCGCCCGCAGGATGACAGTTTCTTCGCCAGCGTCGATGCGGCTTTCATCGGCAATGTCGCGCTCGGCCGCACCCAGTCCTCGGCGCAGGATTTCGACCGTTCGCGCCACAAGCTTGCCCGCGACGGCATGGACGGTTTTCTCCTGCAATTTTACGCCAGCGGACAGAGCATGTCGCGGCGCGGATCGGGCGAGACCGCAGGCCCCGGCGACCTCTATCTCATCGATATGGCGCAGCCGCTTGCCACTGCAACGACCGATCACGACCATCTCAGCCTCGTCGTGCCGCGCCGGCTGCTGGAGGGCAGGCTTGTCGGTTCCGGCAATCATCATGAACGTGTTCTGCCAGCCGGTTTGCCGCTGGTATCGCTGCTGCGCGAAACGATGACGAGCATCTATCGCCATTTCGACCTGATGAACGCCAGTGAAGGCGCAGCGACGGTCTCGCCGCTTCTGGACCTTGCCGCAGCCGCCATCAACAATCATGTCGGGCACGACAATGCGCAGGGCGTGCAGCGGGCGCTCAGGGCATCCATCCGGCGCTATATCGACAATCACCTGCTCGATCCGGCGCTGTCGGTGGAAAGGGTCATGGGCGAATTCGGCGTGTCGCGACGCACCGTCTATCGGCTTTTCGAGCCGCTGGGTGGGTTTTCGGCCTGCATCACCCATCGGCGTCTTGAACGCGCGATGGATTTTCTGCGGGCACCGCAATCGGCGCATATGACGATTGCCGAGGTGGCGGCGTCTTATGGTTTCACCAATCCGGAAAATTTCAGCCGCGTCTTCAAGAAGACCTTCGGCCTTTCGCCGCGTCAGATGCGGCATTTCGCTTCGGAAAACCGCGACCTCACGTCGGATATTGTGAAGCCGGATAGCGCGGAATGGACCCGCTGGATCGTGCAGCTCGGCCGCTGACCACGCTTTTTCGGATGCCCTTCTGACACTTTATGCGGGTTTGTTGGCACAATCCGACCATTCGCTGAGGCTGCGGCGCGATGGGGATGCGCATATCTTCCAGACGTGCCAAACAGGGCAGGTTATTTTTATCAATATATTGCCTGACAATCATGATGCTGAGAATCCTCGCTTTTCTGGACCTGTGTCGCCAATGGCGCCATGCGTTGAAACAACACCTCTCCTTTTCCGGCCCCCGATTTCGCAGGCGGCCATCACCCCTGCCATTGGCGAATTCAGACAGCCCCGCAGACGATCCATCGGAAACGGATGATGGAGCGCGGCGGCCGGTTTCCTGGCTCGGCCTTGGGCAAAGCTTTAGTGCGGTGGATATGGCGGACTGTGACAGGGCGCGTTTGCCGGCCGAGTGAGGCTAACGTCGTTTTTCCAAGTCTGGAACAAAACCCTGACCTCAATGATTAGATCAACAGGGTTACAGGGAGTGAACGACATGGCCAGAGAAAATGCCAGCTATCTCGACGGTCGGGATGCGCCGAAAAGCGAAACGGCAATGCGTGCGCGGCAGGGATCGCGCGGCCGTCCCGTGCTTGTCATTCTGATCGTCAGCGTGCTTCTTGCATTGGTGGTTTGGGCCGTTGTCGAATATTCGGTTTTCGAACCCGACGAGAACCTGCCGCAGAACCCGCAGAACCCGCAGACTGAGACTGCGCCCGCCCCGCAGGATTCGACCGGAGCACCGCAAAACCCGTGACCACCATGGCGTGAAGTTTTTTCGCACCGGTGATAATTTTCATGGAACCAGATCGCGCCCGATTTCATTTCACGCAAAGTGACAGGAATCGGGGGTTTCATTCATGGCAGTCACCGTCACTGCAGTTGTTCTCACGCTGATCGGTCTTGCGCTGTTCGGTTTCGGCTCTCAGCTCGTCATGCTGGGCGGGAGCTTCTATTACGTGCTTTCCGGACTGGCCTTTCTGCTGACGGCCATTCTGCTGTTCAAGCGCAATCGCGCAGCCCTTCACGTCTATGCCGTCTTCATTGTCGCGACGCTTGCCTGGGCCATCTGGGAAGTCGGCTTCGACTGGTGGCAACTTGGTCCGCGCGGCGGCATCATCATTCTCATCGGTCTCTGGCTTCTGGTTCCCTGGGTCAGAAAGCCGCTCGGTTTTTCGAGCCCGACCGGGCTTAGCTACGGGCCGAATGCCTGGCCGCTTGCCCTTTCCGTCCTTGCCTCCATCGTCGTGGCCGGATATTCCATGGCGCAGGATCCGCACGATACGGCAGGTTCCCTGCCTCAGGAAACGGCCTCTGCCACGCCCGCCTATGGCGGCAATGTGCCTGACGGTGACTGGCATCAATATGGCCGCACGCCCTATGGCCAGCGTTATTCGCCGCTCACCCAGGTCAATGTCGACAATGTCTCGCAGCTCAAGGAAGCCTGGCGTTACCAGACGGGCGATGTGAAGTTGCCCGATGATGTGGGCGAAACCACCTATCAGGTGACGCCGCTCAAGATCGGCAACACGCTTTATATCTGCACGCCGCATAATTGGGCGATTGCAATCGATGCCGCCACCGGCAAGGAAAAGTGGAAATACGACCCGAATGTCGGCCTCAATCCGGATCGCCAGCACCAGACCTGCCGCGGCGTTTCCTATTATGCCGAGCCGAATGCCGCTCAAGGCACGGCCTGCGCCGAGCGCGTCTACCTGCCGACCTCGGATGCGCGGCTGATCGCGCTTGACGCCGCCACCGGTCAGGTCTGCACGTCCTTTGCCGATCAGGGTGTGCTGCATCTTGAGCAGGGCATGAAATACAATCCCGCCGGTTATTATTATTCGACCTCGCCGCCCGTCATCGTGGCGGGCAAGATCATCATCGGCGGTGCAGTGAACGACAACTATTCCACGCAGGAACAGTCCGGCGTCATCCGTGCTTTCGATGTGAACAGCGGCGCGCTCGTCTGGAACTGGGATTCCGGCAACCCGGCGAAAACCGAACCGATTGCGGCGGGTGAAACCTACACCACCAATTCGCCCAACAGCTGGTCGGTCTTCAGTTACGATGAAGGCCTCGGCCTCGTTTATATCCCGCTCGGCAATCAGGTGCCGGATCAGCTCGGCATGGGCCGCAGCGAGAATGTGGAGAAATATTCCTCCTCCATCGTCGCGCTGGATATAAACACCGGCAAGGATCGCTGGGTGCGCCAGACGGTTCATCACGATCTCTGGGATATGGACGTGCCGGCCCAGCCGGTGCTGCTCGACATCACCAAGGATGGCCAGACCGTGCCGGCTCTCGTCGGCCCCACCAAGCAGGGCGATATCTACGTTCTCGACCGGCGCACCGGCGAGCCGCTTCTGCCTATCACCGAAGAACCCGCGCCGGGTGGCGCCATCCCGGAGGACTTCACCTCCCCGACGCAACCGACGACGGCCTTGTCCTTCAAGCCGGAGCCATTGCAGGAAAAGGACATGTGGGGCGTCTCCATGTTCGATCAGCTCGCCTGCCGGATTCGCTTCCATCAGCTGAACTACAAGGGCCGCTATACGCCGCCTTCGCTGACCGGCTCGATCATCTATCCCGGCAATTTCGGCACCTTTAACTGGGGCAGCGTGGCGGTCGATCCGGAGCGTCAGGTGATGTTCGGCATGCCGACCTATCTCGCCTTCACCTCGCGGCTCGTGCCGCGCGCCGACATTCCGCCGAAGGGTCAGGACGAAAAGGGTAGCGAACAGGGCTTGAACCGCAACGACGGCGCGCCCTATGGCGTGTTCATGGGCCCGTTCCTCGGCCCGCTGAAAATCCCCTGCCAGGCCCCGCCATGGGGTTACGTCGCGGGTGCTGACCTGCGTACCGGCGATATCGCCTACAAGCACAAGAACGGCACGGTCCATGATATGACGCCGCTGCCGCTGCCCTTCAAACTGGGCGTGCCGGGCATTGGCGGGCCGATGATCACCAAGGGCGGCGTAGCCTTCCTCGGTGCTGCCGTCGACAACTATCTGCGCGCCTATGACCTGACGACCGGCAGGCAGCTTTGGGAAGCGCGCCTGCCGGCCGGCGGTCAGGCGACGCCGATGACCTATGCGCTGGATGGCGGCAAGCAATATGTGGTGATGGTTGCGGGTGGTCACGGCTCCGTCGGAACCAAGCCGGGCGACTATGTGATCGCCTATACCCTGCCGTAATTTCTGCAGGTTTCAACACACATAAAAAACCGGAATGGTCGCCCATTCCGGTTTTTTGTTTGTGTTTCAGACAGCGTCATGCCGCCTTTTTCTGGGCCGCCGCATTGATCGAAGTCTTGGCGAGCGAAGTCAGCGCGTCATCGGTCTTGGACTCTTCCTTCAGCGTGGCGTCCAGCAGGGAAACGACATTGCCGTGTCCAAGCTTTTCCGCCCAGGCCTTCAACGTGCCGTAGCGGGCGATCTCGTAATGCTCGACCGCCTGCGCCGACGAGATGAGACCGGCATCGAGAGCCGCGGTGCCCTTGAAATCGTCGATGATCTCCTCACCCTCGGCAATGATGCCCTGGATCGCTTCGCAGGTCTTGCCCTGCGCCCGCCTGCCGATGATCTCGAACACTTCCTGCAGGCGTTCGATGTGTCCCTGCGTTTCTTCCTTGTGTTTTTCAAAGGCCTGTTTCAGCTTCGGATCGGTTGCCGCCCGGGCCATTTTCGGCAGGGCTTTCAGGATCTGCCTCTCGGCGTAATAGATATCCTTCAGCGTATCGTAAAACAGGTCGTCGAGTTTCTTCTCGGCCATTGTTCCTTCTCCCATGTGTGAAAATGCATGACGTACGCCCATGCGCACGGGAGACAAACCCTTTGCTGCGCCCATGGTTCCGGCTCGGTTGCGCGCAACGTTTATATTGCCGCGCGGAACCAACGCGCCTCTGCGAACTTAGTGTGAAGAAATTTCGGGAGGAGACGCCACAGTGCCCCAGAGCCTTGCAGAAGAATTTTCCATGAATATTTCCATCCCCTTCGAGGTGCTGCTGGTGCGCGTGTTCGGTGCGGTCATCCTGTGTGGCTTGATCGGTCTGGAACGTGAGTTTCACAAGAACACGGCCGGCCTGCGCACCAACATGCTGATCGGCCTTGCCGCCGTCACCTTCTGCGTCATCACCATTCACATGATGGAGACGATGGCGGAAGGCCATGAGGCCGCGCGGCTCGACCCCATCCGGCTGGTGGAGGCCGTGACGGCGGGCATCGCCTTTCTCGCGGCGGGTGTGGTCGTTTATACCAGAGGCGATGTCAAAGGCCTGACGACGGGCGCCAGCATGTGGCTTTCGGCGGCAATCGGCCTCTCTGCCGGCCTTGGCATGTGGCCGCTCGCTCTTCTCGCTTCTGTAATGGGCATTGTCGTTCTGTGGACGCTGCGCCGCATACAGGTGGCGGCGGGCATCAAGGAGGAATGAACGACGTTAGCCGAAGCGGAAAAGATCGGCGTCGGGATCCTTGCCGCCATTGACGGCGGCGGCCACGATTTCAGCGGCGATCTGGCTGAAAGTGATGCCGTTGCCGCCGAAACCCATCACGGCATAGACGTTGTTCATTCCGGGCACAGCGCCAATCAGCGGCAGGCCGGTGGTGGTCGTGCCGAAGGCGGCTGCCCAGCGATATTCCGGCTTTCCCATATCGATGCCGAGAAGCTTTTCGATCTTGCGGCGGATTGTCTCGGCCTTGGCGGCGAGCTTGCGCTCCGACTGGTAGGCGGTGGGGTTTTCCTCGTCCTCGCCTCCGGCGATCATCCGCCCCTCGCGGTCGGTGCGCAGGTAGAGATAGGGATCGGACGCCTCCCAGACGATATGGTTCTCCAGCCAGTCGGGTAGGTCGAGCCCCTTTCTGCTCGCCAGCGCCCAGGTGGAAATGATCTGGTGTTTCGGGCTCTCCAGCATTTTCAGGAATTCATAGCCGGTGCAGAAAACGACATTGCGCGCTGAAAGAATTTTGCCGCCGGCGGTGGCAAGGACAACCTCGTCGCCGAGGTTTCTGAGATCGGTGATCTCAAGCTGGGAGACGATTTCGGCGCCGGCGCCCGCCGTGTGGCGCAGCAGGCCGGCCGTCAGCTGCGCGGGATTGGCGGAGGCCGAAATATCGCTGAGGATGGCCCCGGTCCGGTGCAAGCCGTATTGCTCTCTCAGTTCCGCGGCGGTGAGAAAGCGGGCCTCGATGCCCGCTTCTTTGCGGGCTGCCGCTTCGGCCTTCAACGCGCGCGATCCCATTTCGTCTCCAGCCAGATAAAGGGCCTGTTTGCGCCTCATGCTGCAGGAAATGCCGAGCGAAGAAACGATTTCCTCCAGCCGCAGGACGGCGCGGGCGGAACGCTGCCATGCCCTGTCAGCCGCGTGCCTGCCGATCATCTTTCGAAGCTGTGTCAGCGGCGTGTCGATTTCGTGCTGGATCATCGCGGTGCTGGCGACGCTGCTGCCCATGACCGGCTCGCGCCGGTCGACGATCAGCATCGATTGACCCGGTCGTTGCAGGGCGTGGGACACCAGCGCGCCGCTGATACCGGCGCCGACGACGATCGTGTCGTAACGGTCGGCCTCCGGCGTGTGCCTGCTGCGGACGCCGATGCGCGGCGTATCCGCCCACACGGGCTTTGAATCCCTGAGGTCGCGTTCTTTCGTCAGTTCCGATGTCGGCATGAAATCATCCTGAAAGGTGTCACGGCTCGGTATAGCCGGCGACATTGATGGTGAGCGTTGCGCTGCGGGGATCGTTGCGGAAGAAAAGCGTGCCGGTGTCGCGAGACTCCGAGGCGACGTAATCGAATGTCACATCGGCGCTCTCCAGCGTTGCGCCGTTTTGCTGCAGGTCGCCGCGCACCTGCACCTGCGCCGCCGTCGTCATGGACAGGTTGCGGATATCGAACCGCACCCGGTATTGCCCGGCCTGCGCCTCCACACCGGTAACGGCGATTTCGAAGCGGGCATCCTCCGGCCTGTAGCGATAAATGTCATAGCCGATCCAGCCGAGCATGGCGGCGACAAGAAGCGTGCAGATGGCGCCCGTCAGCCATTCCACCCAGTGGGGCTCGGGGCTTTCCGTATGTTTGCGGCCCTTGGATATCGTCATCTTGTCCTCACAGGATCAACCGGGCGGAGGCCGCGCCGATCGAGGCGGGGACGCCGAGAATGACGGCGGCATTCATGATCTGCGACAGCGAGGTGTGGTCGAGGCGCTCGAAGGTCCAGAGCGTATAGATGCTGATGGCGATGGCGATGACATAGCCGGGCAGGGTGAAGCGGATGAAGGATTGCCACCACTTCTGCCCTTCGTGAAGCTGGTGCGAGCCCTTGAAGTGAAGCGCGTAGACAAAGCCATGCATGATGGCGACCGAGAGCAGGCAAAGCGCCAGAATGTGATAGGGCGTCACCTTATAGGCGATCAGGATCATTTCTTCCGTCGGCGCGACATTGAGGCTGAGGAAAAGCGCGCCGACCACCATCATGAACAGTTCGTGCAGATAACCCGTCTCGCCGGAATATTCGCCCTCCTCTTCATCCTCCGCGTCGGAATGCTGGCCGAGCTGGCTGCGCCCAAGCAACGCGCCGATGCTGGCTGGAACGGATTGCAGCGCAATCTTGGCGACGATGTTGGAGGCGGTGATCTGGTCGTTCAGAATGCCGAACAGCAGCAGCACGGCGGCACTGACCGCAATGCCCAGCCCATAGGCCGTTATCGCATCGCGCAGCGCCTGGCTCCAGGAGTGAACATTTTCGAAACCGATGCGGCGGGCGAGAAGCAACAGCAGCGGCAGGTTGAGGATGCAGAGCAGGAGAAGCCGCCAGGAATTGACGTAAAGGCCGAGAAACCACATTTCCATGGTCATCAGCATGGGCAGGGCAAACAGCAATGCACCCGCCGTGCCGCGCGCGAGGCCGATCAGAAATTGCCCGACCTCGTCATCGTCCGCATCTCTTCGATTGATCGCCGCCACCATGCCGCCCCCTGTCCAGAGCGATAACGCAATGGCGTTTTTCCGGTTCCGTGGGTTTATTTCGCGGGGTCGATGAGAGCGATGCCGAATTCCGGGCGATAGCTGCGCCGCAATTCCGCAGGTGTTTCGCGGATGACGACTTCCAGCGTCGGCCGCACCACCCCTTTTAGAAAATGGCCGCCCTTGGTGGAGCCATCGGCAAAGCCCAGAACCACATGCAGGTGCGGATTGGGCGTGTCGTTCTCGTCAAGGGTGATATCGCCGAGCAGGCTCAGAACCTCGCTCTGGTCGGTGACCGGTATTTCCTTATAGTCCTGCGTCGAAAGATCGAAAAAGGCGAGTGTTGCCGTGGCGGAGGCGCCGATCGCGCTCACCGAGGCGGCGTTGATATTCTCGGCCCTGGCAAAGCGCCTGATGGCCTCGAAGGCTTCTTCCTCGGGATCGATGACGAGGATAAAGGTGCGCTCCGCGCCGCTTGCCAGCAATCTGCTTTTCATGTCTTCCTCCCAAATAGAAGTGCCGCCGGGAAACCGGCGGCACGGGAATAGGGTGCGTGTCTTAAGCGGCGCGGCGTTCGTGGCGGCCTTCCTCGACCTCTTCCACGATCTTGGCGACGAAGGCATCGAGATCGTCAGGGCTGCGGGAGGTAATGATCCCCTTGTCGGTCACCACTTTTTCATCCTTCCAGTTGGCGCCGGCGTTCTTGAGGTCGGTCTTGATCGACCAATAGGAGGTGGCGTCGCGGCCACGCAGGGCGTCGGCTTCTACAAGCAGCCAGGGTGCGTGGCAGATAGCGGCCACCACCTTGCCGGATTTGATGAAATCACGCACCACCCGCATCGCATCCTCGTCATGGCGCAGAACGTCCGGATTGATCTGGCCGCCGGGAAGAACCAGCGCGTCAAAATCTTCGGTTTTTACGGTCTTGGCGGATAGATCGACGGCGATGCTGTCGCCCCAGTTCTTCTTGTCCCAGCTCCTGATCTCGCCCTCCTTGATGGAGGCGATCTTGACGTCCGCACCTTTGGCCTGCAGCCGGTCATAGGGCACGCGCAATTCGGAACGCTCATAGCCGTCCGTTGCGAGAATGAGGATTTTTGCAGCGTTGATGGCAGTCATGTCTGTCTCCTTCTGGGTTCACTTGCCCTTGTCGGAATTCATGGAGGGTAGGAAAAATTCCACGTCCTTGAGGCGCTCCGCGTCGAGATTTTCGATGTGCGTTTGCCAGAACCGTTCGGCTTCCGCCGGTTCGTGCTGCCATTGGCGCACGAAGGTCTTGTTGTCGTCGATCATCACCTGACGCGTGCCGCCGAGACGCAAATATTCTTCCGCAAGTTTGCGTGTTTCGGTCTTTTCCATGTCGCGGCTCCTTGTGCGTGGAAAGCGGGAACGGAGGGGTGCCGGATGGGTAAGAAGCTCGGCTGCCATTTCGTTGGCCACCGGGAGAAAACGGAAAAATCCCGATGTTCTTCAGCGCCATCGCGTCCGTTTGACACGGCGGCCCCTCCTGCTGGAACAACGTGAGCTTTCCCGTAAGGTTCCGCAGTTTTTTCCAGCGGCGTCGTTGCCGAAGCCGAATATATCGCGCGCAATTTTTACCGGAACAAACGGGCATGTCCCGCTGTTTTATCCCCGATGCAGGGGAGGCAGCATGGCAGCCAGACAGAGTGACGGTGAATACCGCGGTGACAACGAAAACAAGGGTTTCTGGTCGATCGATTTCGGCAACTCACCGGTTATCGGCACGGCCATTCACGACGGTCATCGCATTAGACCGGACGTATCCGGGCTCATCGCCCTTTCCCCGGAACAGCGGCTGCGGGAGGAAGACCCTTTCACCGGTGAGATGGTTGCGGGACTGACGAACCGTCTCGTCGTTCACCATTCGCGATTCGAAATCGATCTCAACCGTGCGGCCGATCAGGCGATCTATCTGAAGCCGGAACAATCCTGGGGGCTTGAGGTCTGGAAAGAGGAGCCGGCGCGGGAAGCCATCCGGCAATCGCTCGATTTTCACGCCGACTATTATGCGATGCTGGAGACCGTGCTCTCTGCAATCGAAAGGCGGCACGGCGCTTTCGTGGTGCTGGATGTGCACAGCTATAATCATCGCCGGCAGGGCGCCGCCGCGCCGCCGACGGCGCAGGCGGAGGCGCCCGATATCAATATCGGCACCTTTTCCATGGATCGCAGCCGCTGGGGCGATATCGTGAGCGCGGTCGGGCATCATTTCGCGTCAGCGACCATCGGCGGACGCCGCCTCGATGTTCGCGAGAACGTGGCGTTTCAGGGTAAGGGGGAGCAGACCCGTTTCATCCATGAAAGGTTCGCCGAAAATGGTTGCGCCATCGCGGTCGAGTTCAAGAAATTCTTCATGGACGAGTGGACGGGAAAGCCGGATACGCGTGTGGTGGCGGATATTCGCCAAGCGATCGCAGCACTCCAGCCGGTACTCGAAGAGTGCCTGAGGTCGCGGCGATGAACCTCTCCTCCGCCCGCAGCGCACCGTCTCCCATCGCCGATCTGGTCGATGACGTCGTGTCCTGCCTCGAAGCCGGCAAGGCCATCCGCCGCGATGTCGGCAAAGACGGTCGTCTGCATATCGACCGGCCGCTGCCGTTCCTCTGCCTGCATCTGACGGGCGGCACGAAAAATCTCGCCGCCCGCGATATCGCCGCCGCCCATGCCTCCTATCTGATCGCGTCGACCATTCAGGAGGCTGCGCCGCTGATTGAGGCCGTTGGCGCGGTCATGCGGCAGCGTTTCGGCGCTTTCATGGTCCTCGATATCGGCGAGCTGGAGCATGATATCCTGCTGGCCGACGATTCGCCTTTCCTGCCGCATTATGAGGTTTCCGTCTCGGCGACGGCTGAGCCAGAAACGCAGAATGCCCGCCGGGTCTTTATCAAGGCGGTTTGTGAAGCCGAGGTACGCTTTCGCACGCCGCGCATCACCCGGCCGGAGCCGGATGCCGATCCAGTTCTGCGCTTCAAGAAAGCCGGCCTCGATTTTCCCTGTATCGGCGTGCGTTTTGCGCCGATCTACCGCCAGCCGGAATCCGGTGCGGACTATCCGGGCCTGCGGGTGACGATGATCGCCGATCTTTTCGATGCCGGCCTGCAGGCTTTTTCATCCTTCGCTTCGGGCAAGGACGCGCTCAAGGTCACCAGCCATCGGGCGCTGGGGCGCAAGGCCTTCGTCGATGCCGTCAGGCGTGCCGACCGGTCCGTCGACGATATTGTTTCATCCTTCGATTTTCTGCTTTCCGTCACGCCCATCAATGCCCGCCGGGCCTTCGAGGAGTTTCGCGATGGCGGCTTTCAGTTCGCGCCGCGCCTGCTCTACCGGCCGCTCGGCGTCGATGTCGAGGAGCAGAAACGCAAGCTTTATTCCGTTGTTTTCGATCATCTGGAAGACCCGGTGCTCTATAATCTCTACCGGGAGAAACAGCAGGAGATCGATCTGCAACTGACGATGCTTGCCAATCTGCACCATCGCACCTTCACCGATTTTTCACGCGCCCTTTATGGCGCTGTCGAACCGGCCCTCCTTCAGCTGGCGCTGCGGGTGCTTGCGGATTGCCCGCGCGGGGAGGAGACCAGTGAAATCGCCATGGTCGATTGTTACGCGGTCGCGAAGAAGTCGCGGGAGATGGTCGAGACCTATCTTGCGGAAGACCCGGAATTCAAGGCGCGCGTCGAAATCCGCGACGACCTGCCGCCGGGCCTGATGGTGACGGGCGAGAAGCTTCTGATTTCCCGCCACACCGTCATGGAACAGCGCCGTGTCGAGGCGCTGCTGTCGCATGAGATCGGCGTGCATCTTCTCACCTATTTCAACGGCTCGTTTCAGGGGCTGCGGCTCTTCCGCACCGGCCTTTCCGGTTACGAGGGCGTGCAGGAGGGGCTGGCGGTGCTGGCGGAACATCTGGCCGGCGGCATGACGCGTGAGCGCCTGCGGCTGATCGCCGGTCGCGTTATCGGCTGCGCCGCCATGCTGGATGGGGCGAGCTTCGTGGAGACCTTCCGCACCATGACCCGCGATCACGGTTTCGATGAGGCCGGGGCCTTTAACATGGTGCTGCGCATCTATCGCGGCGGCGGCCTTTCCAAGGACGCGATCTATCTGCGCGGGCTGGCGGAGGTGCTGGAGCATCTGCGCAGGGGCGGGGCGCTCGATCCGTTCTGGATGGGCAAGATCGCCGCCGCCCATTTTCCGGTGATGCAGGAGCTTGCCCTGCGCGGCCTGCTTCGCCCGCCGGGCGTCAGGCCCGCATTCCTGCTGCCCGCCAAGGCCAATGAACGGCTGGAAAAAATACGGGCGGGATTATCCATTGCCGAACTGGCGACATTATAGGAGGGGCTTCATGCGTATCGCATTTTTCGTCAATTCCATCGAAACCGAGGGACCGAATTACGCGACCGGCCTGCTTGCTATGGCCGCGCTCAATCGCGGCCACGAGGTGGTCTATCTGACGCCCGGCGATTTTACGTTGCGCTCGGATGACAGTTTGACCATTCACGCCACCGTGCTGCCGAAGGGTAAAGTCAAGAAAGGCGAGACGTTCCATTCCACACTTCAGGACAAGGCGCTGGAGCGGCGGACCATGGATGTGGAGGAAATCGATGCGCTGATGCTGCGCAACGACCCCTCACTCGACCAGACGACGCGGCCATGGGCGGTGCATGCCGGCATCCTGTTCGGGCGGCTTGCCGAACAGCGCGGTGTCGTGGTGCTGAACGATCCCGAAGGTCTGGCGCTCGCGCAAAACAAGCTCTATTTCCAGAGCTTTCCCGAAATCGTCCGCCCGACCACAATCATTTCGCGCAATGTCGAGGAAATCCGCGCCTTTGCCGACGCGCACCCCAAGGGCGTCATCGTCAAGCCGCTGCAGGGCTCCGGCGGCAAGAATGTCTTCAAGATCGGCTCCAGCAAGGAGACCAATCTCAACCAGATTTTCGAGGCGGTGAGCCTCGAAGGTTATCTGATCGCGCAGGCCTATCTGCCGGCCGCCAAGGATGGCGATATCCGTTTCTTCATGATGAATGGCCGCCCGTTGATGCGTGAAGGCAAATATGCCGCCCTTCGCCGCGTGCCGGCCAAGGGCGACCTGCGCTCCAATATCCATGCCCATGGCACGGCGGAGGCGGCGACGGTGACCGATGAAATCGTGGCGCTTGCCGAAATGGTGCGGCCGAAGCTGGTGGAGGACGGCATGTTCCTCGTCGGGCTCGATATCGTCGGTGACAAGATACTGGAAGTGAACGTCTTTTCCCCGGGCGGACTTTCCAATATCCGCGATCTCACCGAGATGAATTTCAGCGACACGATCATCGAGGCCGTGGAAACCAAGATCACCATGCAGAGCGCTTCCGGCGGCACCATCTCCAACCGACTGCTGGCGACGCTGTGAGGTTATTCCCGTAATTCGGCCGGATGCATCTCGCGATACCAGGCGACGAGGGCCTTGATGCCTTCCTCGACCGGGGTTTGCGGAACGTAGCCGGTCAATGCCTTCAGAAGATCGGGCGAGGCGAAGGTGCGGGGAACATCGCCCTGCTGCATCGGCAGCATGTTGCGGATCGCGGGTTTCCCGACCGCCTTTTCGACCGTCTCGACGAAATGCATCAGCTCCACCGGCTGGCCGCCGCCGATATTGACCACGCGGAAGGGCGCGTGGTGCGAGAGCGTGTCGGTGACACCTTCCTGTGTAACACGGTTTTCCTCGGAAGGGATGACCGCGCTCAATCGGACGATGCCTTCCACGAGATCGTCGATATAGGTGAAATCGCGGCTCATATTGCCTTGCCCGTAAATATCGATCGGTCGGCCGTTGGAAACGGCGTCGACGAATTTGATCGGCGCCATGTCCGGCCGCCCCCATGGGCCGTAGACCGTGAAGAAGCGGAAGGCGGTGGTGGGCAGCTTGTGCAGATGGGCATAGCTGTGCGCCATCAGCTCCATCGATTTTTTGGTGGCGGCATAAAGCGTCATCGGCTCGTCGGCCTTGTCGCTTTCCGCAAAGGGGATTTTCTCGTTGGCGCCGTAGATGGAGGAAGTAGACGCCAGCATCAGGTGCTTGACCTCAAGGCTTCTGGCGAGCTCCAGCATGTTGAACGAGCCGATGAGATTGGAATCGATATAGGCCCGCGGATTTTCAAGGCTGTAACGGACGCCCGCCTGTGCGGCGAGGTGGATGATGATCTCCGGTTCGGCGGCCTCCGCCGCGCGCTTCAGCGCATCCGTATCTTCCAGCATGCCGATTTCGGCCCGGAAGCCGTTGGAGCGGGAAAGAATGGCGTGGCGTTTTTCCTTGAGACTGACATCGTAATATTTCGTCATGCCGTCGAAGCCGGTCACGAAATGGCCGGCGTCCAACAGCCGCTTGGCAACATAAAAGCCGATGAAGCCAGCCGTGCCGGTAACCAGATAACGCATGATGATTATATCCCGAATCCGTTGGTGCGTTTGCGGTCTGACCGAAGCGCAGAAAACCTTTTAATGAAATGGCGAAAACGAAACCTCTATGCGCCCTTGTCGGAACCGCCTTCATGCGGACGGCCGACGGCGGCATAGATGAAACCATGCGCGGCGACCTCATCCGTGCGGTAGATATTGCGCAGGTCCACCAGCACCGGATGTTTCATGATCGCCTTCAGCCGCGGCAGGTCGAGCGCGCGGAACTGGTTCCATTCCGTCACGATCACCACGGCGTCGGCATCTTCCGCCGCCTCGTAGGGGCCGGCCGCGTATTCGATGTCTTCCATCAGGTGGCGGGCATTCGCCATGCCTTCCGGGTCGTAACCGACCACCTTCGCACCGCCGTCCTGCAGGGTCTGGATGATGGCGATTGCCGGGCTGTCGCGCATGTCGTCGGTATTCGGCTTGAAGGTCAGCCCAAGCACGGCGATCTTCTTGCCGCGCACATCGCCGCCCACCGCATTGATGACCTTGCGGCCCATGGCGCGTTTGCGGTTGTCGTTGATGGCGATGGTGGTCTCGATCAGCCGCACCGGCGCATCATAATCCTGCGCGGTCTTGGCAAGCGCCAGCGTGTCCTTCGGGAAACAGGAGCCGCCATAACCGGGGCCGGCATGCAGGAATTTCGAACCGATGCGGCCATCGAGACCGATGCCGCGCGAGACATCCTGCACATTGGCGCCGACCTTTTCGCAGAGGTCAGCCATCTCGTTGATGAAGGTGATCTTCATCGCCAGAAAGGCGTTGGCGGCATATTTGATGAGTTCGGAAGCGCGCCTTGTGGTGAAGAGCAGCGGCGACTGGTTGAGATAGAGCGGGCGGTAAACCTCGGTCATCACGGGGCGGGCGCGCTCATCCGATAGGCCAACGACGATGCGGTCCGGCCGCTTGAAATCTTCGATGGCGGCCCCTTCGCGCAGGAATTCCGGGTTGGAAACGACGGCAAAATCGGCCGAGGGGTTTTCCTCTTGGATGATACGCTCCACCTCGTCGCCGGTGCCGACGGGAACGGTGGATTTGGTGACGATGACCGTGAAACCATCAAGCGCATGGGCGATTTCCTTCGCCGCCGCATAGACATAACCGAGATCGGCATGGCCATCGCCGCGCCGCGAGGGCGTGCCGACCGCGATGAAGACGACATCGGCATTGGCAACGGCTGCGGAAAGATCGGTGGTGAAGCTCAACCGCCCGGCCTTGGCATTGTTGGCGACGATGGTCTCCAGACCCGGTTCGAAGATCGGAATATGGCCGTTTTTCAGGGCCTCGATCTTCTCCGGCATCTTGTCGACGCAGACCACGTCATGGCCGAAATCGGCAAAACACGCGCCGGACACAAGGCCGACATAACCCGAACCGATCATCACAATCCGCATTCTTTTTCCTTTCGGTTAGCGAGGCCATGGTAACGCAGCAATATCAGCCGGGGAAATCGGCGGATGAAAATCGCATGATAATATTTAGCCGCCTTCATGCCCGTCGCCAAGCGCCACGATCAACACCGGCTAACCTCTTTCCATGACGGGGATGTGATGGCCATGGCGGGACAAATTTGCCGCACCTTGCAGCCATTTGCACTGGCCGGGTCCAATCGGGCAATTTTACTTCTTTTGCGGCTTGCACTCATAGGTAGCCGGGTCTAGCCATAGGACTGAGGATCAAATCTGCCAGACTGTCTGTCCCTTCAAGGGGCGTCCGGGTCGCGTTCCACGCGGCCGGGGGATGCTTTGCATTGCGGTCGGTGTTTGGGGACGTTCAAATGCAAAAGGGTTTTCTGCTCGGTCTGTTCGCTTATGCGACCTTTTCCATGGGCGATGCCACCATCAAGTCGCTTGGATCGCAGATCAGCGTTTTCGAAATCGGCTTCTTCAGCATTCTGTTTTCCGGCATTTTCATTTTCTTCAGCAAGCCGCGCGAGGAAAGGTGGCGTGAATTCTGGCGCATGAGCCGGCCCTTCGCGGTGCACGGGCGCGCGATCTCCGGCCTTTTCGCGGGTATTTTCGGCATCTATGCCTTCACCACCATTCCGCTGGCGGAAGCCTATGCGCTGATCTTCCTGTCGCCGCTCTTCGTGACCGTGCTTTCCGCCGTCGTGCTGAAGGAGAATATCGGTCCATGGCGATGGGCGGCGGTTCTGGCGGGTATCGTCGGCGTGATCCTCGTCGTGCGGCCGGGCTTCAAGACGCTGGAACTCGGACATTTCGCCGCCATCGGCGTTGCGTTCCTCGCGGCAATGACCATCGTTTTGCTGCGCTCGCTTGCGGGCAAGGAAAAGCGCACCTCGATCATGGGCGTGCTGCTGATCTACGGCCTCACTTTCAACGGCATTGCCTCCATCCCCGAATTCGTGATGCCCAACCTGCACCAGCTATTGGCTTTCGCCTTCATCGGCCTTTGCACGGCCACGGGGCAAATCACCCTTCTGGTCGCAACCCGCATCGCGCCGGCAAGCCAGATCGCGCCATCGCATTATTCGCAAATCCTCTGGGCCGTGGCGATCGGCATGGCCTTTTTCCACGAATATCCGGATGCGGTCGCCGTGCTTGGTCTGGCCGTCATCGCCGCATCGGGGCTGCTGACGATGATCCGCGAAAAGGTGAGGCTCGGCACCGTGCGCTGGAACCCGTTTTTCCGCAATCGGCTTTGAACTCACCCTTGATCGGAAACAGTGCGTCAACCGAAGCGCGGCTTGTGAAGCGGCGGCAACCCAGCCCATAAGGCTTTCATCTTTAGATGAACGGAGAGCCGCAAATGCTCGTGGATGGAAAATGGACCGCCGAATGGCATCCGGTGCAGGCGACCGACAAGAAAGGCGGCTTCGTTCGTCAGACCTCCGGCTTCCGCAACTGGGTGACGCCTGACGGTTCGGCGGGGCCGACGGGTGAGGGCGGCTATGCGGCCGAAAGCGGCCGTTATCATCTTTACGTCGCGCTGATCTGCCCATGGGCATCGCGCACGCTGATCGGCCGAAAGCTGAAGAAGCTGGAAGAGGTGATTTCCGTTTCCGTGGTTGAGCCGGCGCTTTCCGACGAGGGCTGGAAATTCGGCGACTATCCGGGCGCGGATCGTGATACGCTCAACGGCTTCACCTATATGCACGAGGTCTATACCAGCGCGGATCCGCACTATACCGGCCGCGCCACCGTGCCCGTGCTTTGGGACAAAAAGACGAAAACCATCGTCAACAACGAATCCGCCGATATTCTGCGCATGCTGAATTCCGGTTTCGGCGATCTGGCCGATAATAGCGTGGACCTGTATCCGGAAGCGCTGCGCGATGAGATCGATGCTCTCAATGACCACATCTATCCACGCCTCAACAACGGCGTTTACAGAACCGGTTTCGCCACCACGCAGATCGCCTATGAGGAGGCCTTCGCCGATGTGTTCGCAACGCTTGGGGAGCTCGAAAGCCGCCTCGTCTCAGGCGGACCTTTCCTGTTCGGCGATCTTTTAACCGAAACAGATGTCCGGCTCTTCGTGACGCTTGTGCGTTTCGATGCCGCCTATTATGGCCTGTTCAAATGCAATCTTCGCCGTATCGCCGATTACCCCGCCCTTCAGGCCTATATGATGCGGGTGCTGACCATTCCAGGCGTGCGCGACACGGTCAATATCGACCATATCAAGCGCGGTTATTATTCCATCAAGGCGCTCAACCCGACCCGCATCGTGCCCGTCGGCCCCGATCTTCCGGGGCTGTATGACGTTTCTCTCCGCCCATCGAACTGAGCGGATGATGGACTAGACCGGCTTGCCGACCTGATCGAGCAGCCATGCCTGAAAGGCGCGGGCCAGCGCATTGTCCTGCCGCCCTTCCGGCAGGGCGACGTAATAGCTCTTGTCGGTCTGCAGGGGAATGTCGAAGACGATTTCGAGACGGCCGGAGGCGATCTCCGCCTCGATGAGATATTTCGGCAGAAGGGCAAAACCGATACCGCTTGCGGCGGCCTCGATGATCATCGAGAACTGGTCGAAACGGCTGCCCTGATAGGCGTTCTCCGCCGTCACACCGTTCATCTCCAGCCATTCCGTCCATAGTTTCGGCCGCGTCGTCACATGCAGGAGCGGTTGCCCGGTCAGATCCTGTGGCTGGTTCACGCTGGCGCGGCGCACAAGGGCGGGGCTTGCTACCGGCACGATCACCTCGTTGCACAAAAATGTGCAGGTGCCATGCGCCCAGACCGGCTGGCCGTAGTGAATGGCGAGATCGAAACCTTCCTCGTCGAAATCGAAGGGATGCGAGCGCGAGCCGATGGTGATCGTTATTTCCGGATTGGCGTCGATAAAGCGGTGGAGGCGCGGCATCAGCCAGCGGCTGCCGAAGGTCGGCAATGTCGCGACCGAAAGCGATGCGTGCGATGTTCCGGCTGAAACCGCGCGCACCATCAATTGTTCGGATTGCTGCAGCAGGCGCCGCACATCGGGCAGGAATTTACGCCCCGCTTCCGAAAGCACGACCCGCCTGCGGATGCGCTCAAAAAGCTGCATTCCGGTCTGCGCTTCCAGTTCGCCGATCTGTCGGCTCACCGCGCTCTGCGTGAGGTTGAGTTCTTCCGCAGCACGCGTAAAATTGCCATGCCGTGCCGCGCATTCGAACGCCTGCAGGGTAACGATGTCGGGGACCAGTCTTCTGCGCGGATCCATTCCATTCTCGCATCAACTTACCCGCTTTCCTCATTGGAAAAGGGTCATTATGGCCATATATGATTACGGGAAAGAATGGAACGGTGTTTTTCCGGCTTTGCCGGTTCCAGTTTCGCAAAACATCAGTTTCACAGAACGAATGGCAAATTCGGGGAAAGAAGAGTGACGGGAGTTGAAAGCGCCGTATCGAAACGGCCTTTCCTCCCCTTTTAAGCCAAAAGGACGATGGACATGGATGCGACCACGAAGCTCGACGTGAAACAGGAAGCTGCGGCCCTGCTCGACAGGATGGGCGTTGCCCGCGATCTTTATACCGGCGGCGATATGGCCTCCTTCAGCCCGGTGACGGGTGAACAGGTCGCGAATCTCAAGACCGTTTCGGTCGAGGGTGTCGCAGCCGTGATCGACCGGGCCGATGCCGCCTTCAAGACATGGCGCAATGTGCCGGCGCCCCGCCGTGGCGAGTTGATCCGGCTGCTCGGCGAGGAACTGCGCGCCTTCAAGGCCGATCTCGGCCGTCTCGTCTCGCTGGAAGCGGGCAAGGTTCCCTCCGAGGGCCTCGGCGAAGTGCAGGAAATGATCGATATCTGCGATTTCGCGGTTGGCCTTTCCCGCCAGCTTTATGGTCTCACCATCGCCACCGAACGCCCCGGCCATCGCATGATGGAAACCTGGCATCCGCTCGGTGTCGTGGGCGTCATCTCCGCCTTCAACTTCCCGGTCGCCGTCTGGTCGTGGAATGCGGCGCTCGCCATCGTCTGCGGCAATTCGGTTGTCTGGAAGCCTTCGGAAAAGACCCCGCTCACGGCGCTTGCCGTGCAGGGCATCTTCGAGCGCGCCGCCGCCCGTTTCGGCGATGCGCCGGAAGGTCTCTCGCAGCTTCTGATCGGCGACCGCGCCGTGGGCGAAGCTCTGGTGGACAATCCCAAGGTGCCGCTCGTCTCGGCCACCGGCTCCACCCGCATGGGCCGCGATGTCGGCCCGCGTCTGGCGAAACGCTTCGCCCGCGCCATTCTGGAACTCGGCGGCAACAATGCCGGCATCGTCTGCCCCTCGGCTGATCTCGACATGGCGCTGCGCGCCATTGCCTTCGGCGCCATGGGCACGGCCGGCCAGCGCTGCACCACGCTTCGCCGTCTCTTCGTGCATGACAGCGTTTATGACCAGCTCGTACCGCGTCTGAAAAAGGCCTATGCTTCCGTTTCCGTCGGCAACCCGCTGGAAACCTCCGCACTTGTCGGCCCGCTGGTCGACAAGGCGGCTTTCGACGGCATGCAGAAGGCCCTCGAAGCGGCGAAAGCCCATGATGGCGTGGTGAATGGCGGCGGTCGTGTGGATACGGGTGCGCCGGATGCCTATTACGTCAAGCCGGCGCTTGTCGAAATGCCGAAGCAGGCGGGGCCGGTGCTGGAAGAGACTTTTGCGCCGATCCTCTAGTCATGAAATACAGCGATCTCGATCAGGCGATAGACGATCATAACGCCGTCGCTGCTGGTCTTTCCTCATCGATTTTCACCCGCGACATGCAGGAATCGGAACGGTTCCTGTCGTCGGAAGGCTCCGATTGCGGCATTGCCAACGTCAATATCGGCACCTCGGGTGCTGAAATCGGCGGCGCCTTTGGCGGTGAGAAGGAAACCGGCGGCGGCCGTGAATCCGGTTCGGATGCGTGGAAGGCCTATATGCGTCGCGCCACCAACACCATCAACTACTCCAAGGCGCTGCCGCTGGCGCAGGGCGTTTCCTTCGATATCGAATAATCGCGTCCTCTATAGAGAAATTGATCCATCGTGCCGGCGCGGCTCCATTCGCGCCGGCATTTCTATTTGATGGGTCGGACGAGGGTGTCCGCGACGATTTGCGGGAAAGAGGCTTTTGCGCGAAATTTTATTCCCGCAATATTGATCATATTGAATTATCGTCTCTCTATCGTTTTAATCGAAAATCCTAGCATTGCTCCATATCGCAACCCGGCAAGAGCGCCGGTGATAAGGAGATGAAATGCCAGCCGTCACCCGCCGCGCCCTTTCCGCCAGCATTCTTGTTGCCGCTGCTTTATCCGTTCTGCCTTTTCAGGCCCAGGCGGCGGAAGAGCTGAAGATCGGTTATCAGAAAACCGGCCTGCCGGTGATCGCCCGTCAGCAGGGTGTCATCGAAAAGGCGCTTGAGGCCAAGGGCGTGAAGGTTTCGTGGGTCGAGTTCACCGCTGGTCCGCCGCTGGTGGAAGCTCTGAATGTCGGCTCCATCAATGTCGGCTGGACAGGCGATGCGCCGCCGATCTTCGGGCAGGCGGCAGGTTCCGCCATCGTTTATGTTGCGGCCCTTCCTTCGAACGGCAAAGGTGAGGCGATCTTCACAAAGCCTGAAAGTGGCATCAAATCGGTTGCCGACCTGAAGGGCAAGAAGGTCGGCGTCGGCAAGGGCACCAGCGCGCACAATCTGCTGGTGGCGGCAATTGAGAAGAATGGCCTGAAATTCAGCGATATCGAGGTGGTCTATCTCAGCCCTGCCGATGCCGCGGCCGCCTTCGCCAGCGACAAGATCGACGCCTGGGCCGTCTGGGATCCGTTCTATGCGATTGCCGAAACCCGCTACAAGCCGGTCACTCTGGCCCGCACCAGCGATGTACTTGCTGTCAGCACCTATTTCCTCGCCAATCGCGATTACGCCAAATCCAATGCGGATACGATCAACATCACCATCGATGCTCTGGACGAGGCGGCAAAATGGTCCGCTGCCAACCGCGACAAGGTTGCTGCAGCTTTGCATGAGGTGACGGGCGTGCCGCTGGAGGCGCAGACGCTCGCCGCGAACCGCTCTGAATTCGGCATTACCAAAATCGACGACAAGATCGTCGCCAGCCAGCAGGAAACCGCCGACCGCTTTTATCGTCTCGGCCTGATCCCGAAACAGATCAACATCAAGGATGCCGTCTGGTCTGGCGCGACGAACTGATCCCCGACCGGAGGCTTCGCCATGAGCATCAGAACGCGCATCGAGGTTGGAAGCATCACGGGCTGGCTGCTTCCCGCCATCATTCTTGCAGGCTGGGAAGCGGCCGCCCGCGTCGGGCTTATTTCAGGAAATGTCCTTCCAGCCCCTTCCGCTGTTGCGGAAGCCTTCTGGCGGCTTCTGCTTTCGGGGGAACTCATTGCCAATATCGGCGTGAGTTCCGCCCGTGCGCTTGTGGGTTTCGCCATTGGCGGCTCCATCGGCTTCATCTTCGGCCTGGCCAATGGCCTCTCGAAATTCTCCCGCAGCTTCACCGATACGACGCTGCAGATGATCCGCAACATTCCGCATCTGGCGCTCATTCCGCTGGTCATCCTATGGTTCGGCATCGATGAGGAGGCGAAGCTTTTCCTCGTCGCGCTTGGTGTGTTTTTCCCGATTTACATCAATACGCTGCTCGGCATTCAGGGCGTCGATCCGCAACTGGTGGAGATGGGCCGCACCTATGGCATGTCGCCCTTCACGCTGTTCCGGCGGGTCATCCTGCCCGGCGCGCTGCCCGCCATTTTCACCGGCCTGCGTTATGCGCTCGGCATCATGTGGCTGACGCTGATCGTCGCCGAAACCATCTCTTCCTCCTCCGGCCTCGGCTATATGGCCATGCAGGCGCGCGAGTTCCTGCTGATCGACGTCGTCGTGCTGTCGATCCTCATCTATGCGCTTCTCGGCAAGCTGGCCGACAGTTTCGCCCGCCTCCTCGAAAGCATCTTCCTGCAATGGCATCCAGCCTTCAAGAAAGTCTGAGGTAACCCATGTCGACCGGCAATGTTACGACGCTGAGACGCCCGGATGCCCCGCCATCCCTCCCGTCGCAGGCGAAAATCGAACAACGTGAGAAGACGGCAGAAGGCAAGGTCGCCTTCAGCTTCCGCAATGTGGCGAAGAGCTTCGGCGATAAACCGGTTCTGCGCGGCATCGATCTCGATGTGCGGGAAGGTGAGTTTCTGGCCATCATCGGCAAGAGCGGCTGCGGTAAGAGTACGCTCCTGCGCATTCTGGCCGGCCTCGACACGCCGACCACCGGAACCGTCTCGAAAGATGCATCGAGCCGCACCCGCATGATGTTTCAGGAACCGCGTCTTCTGCCGTGGGAACGTATCGCGAGCAACGTCTCCGTGGGGCTGACCGGCATCGCCAAGGGCGAGGCGGCGCAGGAGCAGGCGCTTACAATTCTCGAAGAGGTCGGTCTGAAAGACCGGGCTGGCGAATGGCCCTATGTGCTTTCCGGCGGCCAGAAGCAGCGCGTGGCGCTGGCGCGCGCGCTGGTGGCCCATCCGCAGATTCTGGCGCTGGATGAGCCGCTTGGCGCGCTCGATGCGCTCACCCGCATTGAAATGCAGCTTCTGCTGGAGCGCATCTGGCGCAAGCAGAAATTCACCGCCGTACTAGTCACGCACGATGTATCGGAGGCCGTGGCGCTTGCGGATCGCATCGTCGTCATCGATGAAGGGCGCATCGCGCTCGATCTCGATGTGAAACTGCCGCGTCCGCGCCGTCATGGCACTGCGGAATTCGCAAGGCTGGAAGAGCAGGTTTTGAACCAGCTCTTCGGCCGCGGCGACACCAACGGATAAGGCATGAACCGGCAGGGCCGAGACCCCGCCGGACGATATCATCAGCCAATGCTCATCAGGCTGGCATTGCCGCCGGCGGCCGTGGTGTTGACGCTGACGGAAACCTCTTCGACCAGCCAGTCGAGATTATAGGGCTGGCTTTCCCCGGAAAGCGCTTCCGTTGCCGCGGCCTGAACGAGAACCAGCGGGCCGGGCAGGGCGGCGATCTTTTTATTGACCGCCACGATACGCGCCGCATCGCCCTCGACCAGCGCGCCGGCGAAGGGCGCTGATTTTTCCCAGTCATCCGCCCAGACGATGCGCGAGGTCACGCTTGCCGGCAGTCCGTAAATGGATTTCTCCAGTCCCGAAGCATTATCGATGACAACCGCGTTTCCGGTTGCAAGCGCTGCCGCAAGCTGGCGGTAAAGCCCCTGTTCGGTTGCCGGAACCAGCAGAACCTTTCCACGCGGATGCAGCGCATAGACATTGCGCTCGCCGACAGGACCTGCCAACTCGGTTTCGAAGCCGAGGCCGGAAAGTGCCGCCGCCTGCCGTGCGGCTTCCGCCGCAACGGTTTCGCCGTTTTCATCCAGCCAGCGGGCGAGATCGACGGCGGCCTGATCCTGCTGGCTGGCGATGCGGTCGATCTTCGGTGCGGTCTGCGTCATACGGCCGAGATAGAGCGGCCCGCCGGCCTTTGGGCCAGTGCCGGAGAGGCCGCGTCCGCCAAAGGGCTGCACGCCGACCACCGCGCCGATGATGTTGCGGTTCACATAAAGGTTGCCGGCGGCGACGCGGGACAGCACATGCTGGATCGTATCGTCAAGGCGGGTATGCAGGCCGAAGGTCAGGCCGTAACCGGTGGCGTTGATCTCATCGATCAGCCGGTCGAGATTGTCACGCTTGAAGCGGATGACGTGCAGCACCGGGCCGAAGACTTCGCGCTTCAGATCGGCGAGCGATTTCATCTCGATAATGGTCGGCGGCACAAAGGTGCCCTTGCCGGTTTCGCCGGCAAGCGTGATCTGTTCGATGCGATGGCCGAGCCCGCGCATGCCCTCGATGTGCTTTTCGATGATGCTTTTCGCCTCGGCGGTGATGACGGGGCCGACATCGACGGAAAGCTTGTCGGTGCGGCCGATGCGCAACTCATGCAGCGCGCCTTTCAGCATGGTCAGCGTGTGGTCCGCCACATCCTCCTGCAGGCATAGGATGCGCAGCGCAGAGCAGCGCTGGCCGGCGCTGTCGAAGGCAGATGCAATGACATCGGCGACGACTTGCTCGGCAAGTGCGGAAGAATCGACGATCATGGCGTTCTGGCCGCCGGTTTCGGCGATCAGCGGCACCGGCTGGCCATTGGCGAGAACCCGGCCGGCAAGCTGGCCCTGAATAAGCCGCGCCACTTCAGTGGAGCCGGTGAACATCACACCGGCTGTAAGAGGTGAACCAACAAGGGCCGCCCCCGTCTTGCCGTCGCCCGGCAGAAGCTGCACGGCATCCTGCGGCACGCCGGCCTCATGCAACAGGCGCACGCCCTGTGCCGCGATCAGCGGCGTTTCTTCGGCGGGCTTCGCCAGCACCGGATTGCCGGCAACCAGCGCCGCCGTGACCTGACCGATGAAAATGGCGAGCGGGAAGTTCCACGGGCTGATGCAGACGACCGGGCCGAGCGGTGTTTCGCCGGATTTGAAGTTCCTGCGGGCTTCCGCTGCGTAATAACGCAGGAAGTCGATGGCCTCGCGCACCTCGGCAATCGCGTTCGGCATGGATTTTCCCGCTTCGCGCATGATGAGGCCGAGCAGGGCGGGCATTTCAGCCTGCATCGCGTCGGCGGCCCGCTCGAGGCAGGCGGCGCGTTCTTCCACCGGGGTGGAAGGCCAGCTTGAGGCTGCCGCCCGCTGCATGGCGGCTTCGACATCGCCTTCAGTCGGCTCCGTCACATGGCCGACGATATCATTGTGGTCGCCGGGGTTGAGAACCGGGCGCGTGTTGCCACCCGCCTGCGGCGCTGTGGCTTTCCATTCCGTCGCAGCACCTGCCTTCAGGGTCTTGTCCAGTACGGCGAGCGTCGTTTCGCTGGAGAGGTCGAGGCCGGCGGAGTTTTTGCGTTCCGGGCCGAACAGGCCTTCAGGGGCGGCGATGCGGTCGTGACGCGCGCCTGGAACGGCATAGGCCTTGACCACGGCAACTGGGTCTTCCAGCAGGGAATCCACCGGCACGGCGGGGTCGGCAATGCGGTTGACGAAGGAAGAATTCGCACCGTTTTCCAGCAGGCGGCGGACGAGATAGGCGAGCAGCGTCTCATGGGTGCCGACGGGGGCATAGAAACGGCACGGCCGGTCGAGTTTCTTCTTGCCGACGACTTCGCTGTAAAGCGGTTCGCCCATGCCATGCAGGCACTGGAACTCATAGTCGCCGAGTTTGAAGGCGGGGCCGGCGAGATGGTAGATCGTCGCCATGGATTGCGCGTTATGGGTCGCAAATTGCGGGAAGACCAGATCGCGTGCGTCGAGCAGCTTACGGGCGCAGGCAATGTAGGAAACATCGGTGTGCACCTTGCGGGTGAAGACCGGGAAGTCCTCCAGCCCTTCCACCTGCGCGCGCTTGATTTCGGCATCCCAATAGGCGCCCTTGACGAGACGCACCATGATGCGCCGGCCCGAACGGCGGGCGAGATCGATAATGTAGTCCAGAACGAAGGGGCAGCGGCGGCCATAGGCCTGTACGACGAAACCGAGGCCGTTCCAGCCCGCAAGATCCCTGTCGAGCGCCAGCTCTTCCAGAAGATCGAGCGACAGTTCCAGCCGGTCGGCTTCCTCGGCATCGATGTTGAGGCCGATATCGTATTTCTTGCTGAGCAGCATCAGCGATTTGACGCGCGGCAGCAGCTCCGCCATCACCCGCTCGGCCTGCGCGCGGGCGTAACGCGGATGCAGCGCCGAAAGCTTGATGGAAATGCCCGGCCCGCCATAGATGCCGCGGCCGGCAGACGCCTTGCCGATGGCGTGGATGGCGTTTTCGTAGTCCTTGTAATAGCGCTCCGCATCCTTTGCGGTGGTCGCGGCTTCGCCCAGCATGTCGTAGGAATATTGGAAGCCCTGTTCTTCCAGCGGCTTCGAACGCTTGATCGCTTCGCCGATGGTTTCGCCGGTGACGAATTGCTCACCCATCATGCGCATGGCCATGTCGACGCCGCGGCGGATGACGGGTTCGCCAGCGCGGGCGATCAGCTTGGTCAGCGCCGCCGAAAGGCCGCTATCGTTGACCGTCGAGGTCAGCTTGCCGGTGATGACGAGACCCCAGGTGGCGGCGTTGACGAAAAGTGAGCGCCCGCCGCCAATATGGGACTTCCAGTCGCCGCGCGCGATCTTGTCGCGGATCAGTGCGTCGCGGGTAGCGGTGTCGGGAATGCGCAGCAGCGCTTCGGCAAGGCACATCAGCGCCACGCCCTCATGGCTGGAGAGCGAATATTCCTGCACCAGTCCCTCGACGCCGGTGCCCTTGGTCTTGGCGCGCAATGCCTCGATCAGTTTGCGGGCCGTGTCGCGAATGGCTTTCGTCTCTTCCGCCGTCACCGTCGCCGCCTCGATCAGCGGCGCCAGGCATTCTTCCTCCGGGCGGCGATAGGCGGCGGTGATCGCCTTGCGCAGCAGGCTTTGCTCGCGCACCGGCGGCGCAAAATTCTGGAAGATACCGTTCGCCACTACACCGGCGTTGCTTGCACCATCGGCCATTCTGAAAATCCTGAAAACGCTGTTGAAGACAGACCTTCGGCGGCAGCGTGTCCTCCGCCCGCCGCTCGTCATCCTGGCACAGACAATATCATCACCGCAGAAATTGCTATGGCCCTATTTTCAGGATAAAACAGGCTATATGAACTTTTATTTTTGAGATATGGCGTTAAATCACATGGCAAATAGTCAAAAAACAGACGATCTGGATCACTTCGACCTCAAGATACTCGAGGCGCTGAGCGAAGACGGGCGCATGTCCGTGCTGCAGCTCTCGAAAAGGGTCGGTCTTTCCAAGACGCCCTGCCAGACGCGGCTGAAGCGGCTGGTGGATGAGGGCTATATTCTCGGCTTCCGCGCCATGCTCAATCCGCAGAAGCTCGGTGTCGATCACATCGCCTTCGCCGAGGTAAAGCTTTCCGATACGCGCGAAAAGGCGCTGGAGGAATTCAACGCGGCGGTGCGCAAGATCAAGGAAGTGGAGGAGTGCCACATGATCGCCGGCGCCTTCGATTATCTTCTGAAGGTGCGCACCAGCGATATCCGCAAGTATCGAAGGGTACTCGGCGAGAAAATCTCAAGCCTGCCATCCGTCGCCAACACCTCGACCTTCGTGGTCATGCAATCGGTCAAGGAAACGGGTATCTGAAAAGCGGACATGAAAAAACGGGCAGATGTTTGCCTGCCCGTTTCTTGCCGCCCAAGTTCAGCTCTCTCAGCGCGCCGTGGCGGCGGCGGTCACCGCACTCATCTGCGCGTCCGGACCGAACTCGTTTTCGTTTTCGATGCCGAGCAATTCCTGCAAGCGCAGCCTTGCGCGGCTGACGCGGCTCTTGATGGTGCCGACAGGGCAACCGCAAATCTCGGCGGCTTCCTCGTAAGCAAAACCCGAGGCACCGATCAGCAGGATCGCTTCACGCTGGTCGTCCGGCAGCTTTGCCAGTGCTGCGCGGAAATCCTGAAGATCGACCGAGCCATGCTGTTCCGGCGGCACCGACAGGCGCGAGGTGTAGACCCCGTCCGTATCCTGCACCTCACGGCCGGATTTGCGAATCTGGCTGTAGAACTCGTTGCGCAGGATCGTCACCAGCCATGCCCGCATATTGGTGCCCGGCTGGTAGCTGTCCTGTTTCGCCCATGCCTTCATGATCGTGTCCTGCACGAGGTCGTCGGCACGGTCCCTTGAGCGGATGAGCGAGATCGCGAAGGCGCGCAGGTTCGGCAGCGCCGCCAGCATTTCCCGTTTGAAATTGTATTCTGTCTGCTCCGGCTCTTTCGCCATCATTCCTCCGAAGCCTTCATTTTGGCTCTGCTTTCGGCTTCATCGAGTTTTTCGAGAAGGTCGAGGAATTTGTCAGGGATGCCTTCATCCTGAACGGCATCATAAAGCTCCCTGAGCTTACGGGAAATCACCGCTCGCCCGGAGTGTGGAACCTGGGGGGCGGCCGAATTGTCCGGCTGATCTTGGTCCGATTGAAATATGCTCATAACGTCCGGTATTCCTTTTGCGTCGTGGCAAAGAATGCGCCGTGAAAAAAATAGTTCCGGCGGTCCGGAACTTTTTTTGCAATGCGCACGTTGCTATCGTGGGTTTGCGTTGCAGACCGCATGAAAGGGGAGAATTCCATGTCAGTTTCTACACGCATCGCACCGCACCTGCCATATCTGCGCAGGTTCGCGCGTGCCGTTTGCGGCTCACAATCGACGGGCGATGCCTATGTTGCGGCAACACTCGAAGCTCTGATCGCCGATATCAGCATTTTTCCGCAGACAAGCAGCGATCGCGTTTCGCTTTATCAATTGTTCGTATCGATCTTTAGTTCCGTCACGATCAATATTAAGACCGACGAAAACCTGTCGGGATGGGAAAAACGCGCCTCGGCCAACCTCTCCGCCGTGCCGGCGCTGGCCCGTCAGGCATTCCTTTTGACCACGGTCGAAGAATTCACGCCTTCGGAAACGGCAGAGGTTCTGAAAGTCTCCGAGGATCAGGTCGGCAAGCTGATCGACGAGGCAGCGTCTGAAATCGCCCGGCAGGTGGCGACCGATATCATGATTATCGAGGACGAACCTCTGATCGCCATGGATATCGAGCAGATGGTCACCGATCTCGGCCACCGCGTCACGGGCATCGCCCGCACCCACACGGAAGCGCTCGATCTCTTCCATCGCACCCAGCCGAAGATGATCCTTGCCGATATTCAGCTCGCCGATGGCAGTTCCGGTCTCGATGCGATGAAGGACATCCTGCAGATGACCACGCTGCCGGTAATCTTCATCACCGCCTTCCCCGAGCGTCTTCTGACGGGCGAGCGGCCGGAGCCGACCTTCCTTGTGACGAAGCCGTTTAATCCGGACATGGTGAAAGCGCTTATCAGCCAGGCCCTGTTTTTCAACGAAAGCTCACGCGTCGCGGCGTGAATTTTGCCGAAACCGCAGGCTGACCGGGAACCACTCTGGTGCCCGGGCGTTGGCGGTTACGGTCGTGGGACTGCCCCGCGGCTTTCTGCAAGGAGACGAATTTGCATCGGCTGGCATGGCATAACGCGGAGAGGGACGAAAGCGAACTTCACGATTCGCTCGTCCTCGCCTTGCTCGATTCGGGTGAGACAGTCATGCTGCAGGACTGGAACCGCGACTATATATTCGTGGCCAATCTGCCGGATGTCTGGAAACTTCCGGTCGATTCCCATCCGACCGATGAAAATCTGTTCGGTAACGACCTTTCCGCCAGGCTTGCTGAACTTAAGAAGGACATGAATACGGCCGGCAGCCGCGGCATGCTGGAAGTCAACGCCGGCAAGGACCGGGTTTTTCAGTTTCAGGTCCATTCCACCTTCAACCAGTCGAACCAGACGGTGCTGAAAACCACCATCCGGGAGGTAACGGCGGAAAGGCGGCGCGAGCAGCTTCTGCGCTCGCTGCTGCGCGAGGTTAGCCACCGTTCCAAGAATCTCCTGGCGATCATCCAGAGCCTTGCCGGCCAGACGGCCCGTTTCAGCCTGACCAAGGATGATTTTCTGCGCAAGTTCCGCGGCCGACTGCACGCTCTCGCCCAGAGTCAGGATCTCATCACGGATTCGGATTGGCGGGGCGCGCGCATATTCGAGCTGCTGCGCCAGCAATTCGATCTTTATGTGCCGGAATATCCGAACCTCATCCACATGGAAGGCGAAAACCTGCTGCTCAATCCGAATGGCGCGCTTTATATCGGGCTCGCCTTCCACGAGCTGGTCGTCAACACCGTCAGTCATAGCGGCAATCTTGCCTATCACCCGCCCATATCCCTGCAATGTCGTCAGGAGGGTGATTTTTATATCGTTGAATGGAATGAGCCGATGATGCCGTCGAAAGAGCCGGCGGAGACCCGGCGCGGCAGTTTCGGCAGCGTGGTGCTGGAAAAGGTGGTTCCGTCCGCATTGGGGGGAAGCGCCGAATACGAGTTGACGCCGGAGCGGATCGTCTACCGGCTGAAATTTCCGTCCGGCGACGGCGCGGATGCCTGAAATCTCAAGATCGCGCGCAGCGCCGGGTTCATCTTTCATTTCATGAAAGCCAAAACAAAAAGCACGGCTCATGAAAGAGCCGTGCTATTTTTATGACAGGTTTTCAGGGGCGAAACCTGTTTATTTTCAGCCAAGCTTCAGGCGGGGACGGGGGAATTGCTTGGCCTGCAGTAAAAACACGCTCGACCGGATTCGGTTCCCAAAAAATGCATTTTTTTAACATTGCGCAAAATACCGGCCATTTTTGCCCCGGCTTTTTGTCGTCTGCACGGCGGATAGGTCCGCAAGTCTCGGCCTCAATGCGTGCCCGTCTGTTCCGATCGTTTGGGCGTGAAATAACGCATCGGCGCTTCCAGCGACCACTCGAAGCCGGATTCACGATATTCCGTCAGCACCTGCCCGCCGAAGGCGCCTTCCGCATGTCTTTTGATGACAGTGGTGCCGAAGCCTTTGCGGCTCGGTTCTCTGGCCGGCGGTCCGCCCGTTTCGGTCCAGACGAGATGGATCATCTGCCGCCCGTCTTTTTCAAGCGACTGCCAGCGCAGGGTAATTTTTCCCGATGGGACCGACAATGAGCCATATTTGATGGAATTCGTCGTCAGCTCATGGATCACCAGACCGAAATTCTGTGCCGCTTCCGGGGAAAGCATGAAATCGTCTCCCACCAGCATGATGCGCTGCGCCACGGTTCCGAAAACATCGAGGTGGGTTTCGATCAGCTTGCGGATCGGCAGACCCTGCCATTGAACCTCCGCCAGAGCCCGGATAGACATTCCAAGGCCTCGCAGGCGGTGATCGACCTCCTTTTGAAATTCCGGAATGCTTTTATTTTCGCGTCCCAATTGCCGTATCATCGCCTGAACCAGCGTCAGAATGTTCTTGGAACGGTGAACCAGCTCGTGCAGCAGCAGTTGCAGTCGCTCTTCCGACTGGCTTCTGTCGAAGGACGCATTGGAGAGCGCGATGGCGACCTGGTTGGCCTCCTTTATCTTGGTATCGACGGGTGCGACGATCTCGCCCTCGCCGATGCGCTCGGCCATCAGGGTCAGGTCACGAATGGAGCTGCGCAATTGCCGGCCGACCAGATAGGCGCCGCCAATGGCAATCAGCACCAGCAGCAGGCTGCCGATCATCATCTGCCGCCAGGTGTCTATCAGCGCCGCCTGGCTTGCGGCGAGCGGCCCCCACATCACCGTCTTCCATTGCCAGCCCGGCAATTGAGCATAGGCATAGAGGTTACCCTTGCCGTCGAAAAAATTGCCGCTGAAGGCCTGCATTTCCGAAAGGACGTCGGGGGTGACAAACGGCTTGCCCACTTCGGCCTCTTCGGGCGCGCTTGAGACGACAACGCGGTTGTTGCCGTCAATGATGGCGACCGCCCAGTTGCGCGGCAGGTTTTCCGTGGGGATGAGCCGGCTCAGGTCACTGGTATTCTGCGTCAGGATCAGGGCGTCTCCGGCGGGATCCAGGTCCGGGCCGAGCGGCATGGTGACGTTGAACACCCATTCCTTGCTGGTCGAGCCGAAAAACATGTCCGAGACGGTGATGCGGCGGGAGTCGATCGCCCTGGCCAGATTGGCTTCCGCCGGCACCTTGCCGAGCGGCTGGCCATAGGGCACGCGCGTATTGAGACGCTGCTGGCCATCTTTGGTGGCGAGAATGGCGTAAAGGCCCTCCCGCTTCAGACTGTCGGCGACGCGCCCCTGAAACGCGGCGAGGTTGCCGCTCTCAAGTTCCGGGAATTGCGACAGGAGATTGAGCGAGGTGGCGATTTCCTGCAGGCGGCGGTCGATGTTGCGGGAGACCACCCGCACATCCTCGATGGTTTCCCGTTGCAGGTCGTCGCGTTTTTCCGCCTCGAGGCGCAGCATCAGATAGCCGCCGAAAAGAATGAGCGGCAGGGTAATGACGGTAGCCATCACCACCAGATAGGTGCCGATGGAGGCGGTCGGGAAAAAATTCGCACTGCGCCGACGCAAAGCCGAGATCATGTCTTTCAGTCTGTCGCCGGGTCGAGGCATACAAAAAACTCCGGCAGTTATGGCATTGTTACGACACGGATAATACCGTGCCGTCCCCCTTTAGCAATGCCTGATTTTTACCTTCGGTTGTTGCGGCAGGCCACAATTGCGTCAGTGTGATTGAAAAAATCGGAACTATTTCAACGACCAACCCGTTTGCCAGACGAACCGGCCGAGGAGCGGCATGAAATTCATCACCGCCGGCCAGTTGAGAACGATGAAAGGAAGGTACGAAATGGCAAAGAAACTTACAATCCTCGTCACTGCCGCTCTGATGGGCACGACGGCTTTCGCGCCGCTGGCCATCGCTCAGGGCACCACCCAGCCTGCGCCGGCAAATCCGAGTGCGCAGACGGAGCCGGCAACCCCGCCTGCCACACCGATGACGCCTGCTGCTCCTTCGACCAATGACAGCGCGGCGACAACGACAGGCGGCGCTTATCTCACCGAACAGGGCGAAACGCAGGTCAGCGCCAACGATTATATCGGCAAGGCGGTCTATACCGCGGCCGATGAAAGCATCGGTAACGTCACCAACCTGATCATGGAAGAAGACGGTGGTCTGGTTGCGGCCGTGATCGGCGTCGGCGGCTTCCTGGGTATCGGCGCAAAGGACGTCGCCGTTCCGATGGACAAGGTAACGATGACGCGCAACGCGCAGGACGGCACCATCCGCCTGACCACGACCGAAACGGCGGAAACGCTGAAGGCGGCTCCCGAATTCAAGACGCTGGAACAGAAGGCCAGCGAAAAGAATGCGGCAACGCCGGCGGCTCCTGACAGCACGACGACATCCGCCACCAAGCCCTAATTCCCGTCCCTGGGAGGCAGGAGCGGGACCGGCTTCAATCAGCTGTCCCGCGGGAGGCACCGGCCAACAGGCCGGTGTCTTTTTTTATGTTTGTTCGCCGGCTGTTCAATCCCCGGCATTGCGGGAGGAATGCCACGCCCAGGCGGATTTGATGATGTCCGACAGGGAATAGCGCGGTTCCCAGCCGAGAACCTCCTTCGCCTTGTCGTTATTGGCAACGAGTGTCGTGGAATCGCCGTCGCGCCGCCCGGTATATTCAACGGGGAAGGGGCGGCCGGAAACGTCCGAAATCGCCGCCAGCAATTCCTTCACCGTGGTGCCGGTGCCGGTGCCGAGGTTGAGTTCGACGGTCTCCCCGCCGGCCAGCAGATAATCCACGGCCCGCACATGCGCATCGGCGAGATCGAGAATGTGGATATAGTCGCGCACGCAGGTGCCGTCGCGCGTGTCGTAATCCGTGCCGAACACCTTGAAGCCCTGACGCCGGCCGAGTGCGGCCTCGATGGCCAGCGGGATCGCGTGGGTTTCCGGCTTGTGCCATTCGCCGATGCGGCCTTCGAAATCCGCGCCGGCGGCATTGAAGTAGCGCAGCATCACGGAGCGCAGCCCCTTATAGGTGCTGTAGTCCTTCAGCGCCTGCTCCACCACCCATTTGGTGCGGCCATAGGGGTTGATCGGCGCCTGCCGGTGCGTCTCGTCGATCGGCACCTGTTCCGGCAACCCGTAAGTTGCGCAGGTGGACGAAAAAACGAAGGCCGTGACGCCGGCATCGATGGCGGCGGAGAGGAGGTTGAGCGAGCCGATGACATTGTTGTCGTAGAAAGCCACGGGCTGCTTGACCGATTCACCGACTTCGATCAGCGCGGCGAAATGCAGAACGGCTTCCGGCCGGTGTTTGGCGAAGACTTCGTCCAGCCGCGCCCGGTCGCGAATATCGCCCTGTTCGAAGGGTCCCCAGCGGACGAATTCCTCATGCCCGTTGGACAGATTGTCGAAAACGACCGGTTCATATCCTCGCTCAGACAGGAGAAGGCAGGTGTGCGAACCGATATAGCCGGCACCGCCGACGACAAGGACTTTCTTCTTCATCAATTGCCTTTCAGAAAATTACGGACGCGCCGAGACTGCCCGAGACTGTATGTCACTTTGTTCAAATAAGGGCGGCGTGGCGGGTAACGCCATCAACCAGTCTATCCTTCGCGGGTAACATAAAAAAAACCGCGCATCCATCGTCTGGACGCGCGGTTTGCCTTATCGTGTCGCCAAGAAATTACTTGGACTTTTTCGTATTGACCCTTGTGGCCAGGAAACCGGCCGCGACAGCCACGGCGAGCGTCGCATAGGGACGCGCCTGGATCGCCAGCGTCAGCAGCGATTGCAGGGCGAGCGGCGCTGCGGCAAGCGGCGCCGCCGTCAAAGGCGCGACAGCGGGACGTGCGGCATAGACCCTCGGGCGTTTGACGATCGCCAGCGCCACCAGCATGATGACGCCGAGCAGGAACGCGGTCCCGGCGACGACGAGCGCCGCAGGGCCTGCACCCACATGCCGGGCAAGATAGATGGACCCCGCCACCACAGCGGCGATGAAGGCGATCAGAAAAAATATCCCGGTCAGAACCGACAGGATTATGGTCGCGCGCAATCGCCGTGTAACGACGCGTCCTTCGCGCTGGGTCTCCCCCAGATAGACCAGCAATGCCTCAAGCATGAGCGCGGCCTTATCGACGCGTCAGAAGGGCGAGCACGAAACCGACGCCGACGGCGATGCCGAGGGACTGGAGCGGGTTCTTCTGGACGTGGTCGGTGAGGTTGTCGTTGAGCGTGGAGATTTCATTGCGAACGCTGTCGGCCATTTCTCCGGATGCGGTGAGGGCGTCATCGGCCACACGGGCGGCCTGCGCCTTCAGCTCATGCGAAGCGCCGACGCCGAGCGCCTTCACGCTTTTGGCAAGACTAGCCAGATCTTCGCGAAGCTGGGCGAGCTGCGCTGCCACATCGGCCGCATCGCCGTTTTCGAGGGATTGCTGGATCTTGTCGCTGACGCTGCTACGCACGCTTGCCATAGGGGAGGTCCTTCCTGAACATCATTGATGGGACGACGACACATCACCGCCGTCCGTGAAGCTTCGTTTCGGCGGCCGAAACACCCGCCTGTCCGTCAGTCAAACGCGCCGATGCCGGCTTGGTTCCGCAACGGGACGGGTTTTCTTGATGGCACTTCGGCTCGGGGTCGATTTTCGAGGAATTCGGTGCCGGACATTTGTTTTCCTGTCACAAGCATCCTATAAGGCCCATCATCGAGACGTACCTTGACTTCAATCAATATGTGAAACGACATGCTCCAGACGCCCTATTACCTCATCGACAAGACAAAACTTCTTCGCAACATGGAGAAGATTGCCTATGTGCGGGAAAAATCCGGCGCCAAGGCGCTCTTGGCGCTGAAGTGCTTCGCCACATGGTCGGTGTTCGATTTCATGTCGCAATATATGGACGGAACCACCTCGTCCTCGCTCTATGAGGTGCGTCTCGGCCGCGAGAAATTCGGCGGCGAGACCCATGCCTATTCCGTCGCCTATGCCGATTATGAAATCGACGAGGTGATTGCGAATGCGGACAAGGTCATCTTCAATTCCATCGGTCAGCTCGAGCGTTTCGCCGACAAGGCCTCCGGCATTACGCGCGGTCTGCGCCTCAACCCGCAGGTCAGCTCGTCGAGCTTCGATCTTGCCGATCCTGCGCGCCCCTTTAGCCGGCTGGGCGAATGGGATGTCGCCAAGGTCGACAAGGTCATGGACCGCATTTCCGGCTTCATGATCCACAATAATTGCGAAAACAGCGATTTTTCCCTGTTCGACCGCATGCTGACGCAGATCGAGGAGAAATTCGGATCGCTTCTGTCGCGTGCGGAATGGGTCAGCCTCGGCGGCGGCATCCACTTCACCGGCGACAATTATCCGCTCGACCAGTTCTGCGACCGCTTGGCGGCCTTCTCGGAAAAATACGGCGTGCAGGTCTATCTGGAGCCGGGCGAAGCCTCGATCACCAGAAGCACGACGCTCGAAGTGACGGTTCTCGACACGCTGTTCAACGGCAAGAACCTCGCCATCGTCGACAGCTCCATCGAAGCGCATATGCTCGATCTGCTGATCTACCGCGAAACCGCCAAGGTGTCGCCGAACGAGGGCGAGCATCCCTACATGGTCTGCGGCAAATCCTGCCTTGCGGGCGATATTTTCGGCGATTTCCGGTTCGACAAGGAATTGAAGGTCGGCGACCGCATCTCCTTCCAGGACGCGGCCGGCTACACCATGGTCAAGAAGAACTGGTTCAACGGCGTGAAGATGCCGACCATCGCGATCAAGGAACTGGACGGCACCGTTCGCGCCGTTCGTGAATTCGACTTTGCCGATTTCGAGCAAAGCCTGTCTTAAACCCTGTTTTTAACATGAAACGAAGCTCATCCCTGCGGGGAAAAGGAGGCATCACCTGAAATGAAGAAGAACGTTCTGATCATCGGCGCCGGTGGCGTAGCACAGGTCGTGGCGCATAAATGCGCCCAGAACAGCGATGTATTGGGAGACATTCATATTGCGTCACGGACTTTGGGAAAGTGCCGCAAGATTGTCGAGTCCGTACGCGAAAAGAAGAGCCTCAAGACAGATGTGAAACTTGAGGCCCATGCGCTTGACGCGATGGATATCGAGGCGACGAAAGCCTTAATTAAACAGACCGGTGTTGAAATCGTCATCAACGTCGGTTCGGCTTTCGTCAACATGTCCGTTCTTCGTGCCTGCATGGACACGGGTGTTGCCTATATGGATACGGCGATCCACGAGGATCCGACCAAGATTTGCGAGACGCCGCCGTGGTACGGAAACTACGAGTGGAAGCGCGCGGAAGAGTGCAAGGAAAAGGGCATTACCGCCATTCTCGGCGTCGGCTTCGATCCGGGCGTGGTGAACGCCTATGCGCGTCTCGCCAAGGATGATTATTTCGACAAGGTCACTTCGGTCGATATCGTCGATATCAATGCCGGCAGCCACGGCCGCTGGTTTTCGACCAACTTCGATCCGGAAATCAACTTCCGCGAATTCACCGGCGTCGTCTATTCCTGGCAGAAGGGTGAGTGGCAGACGAACCAGATGTTCGAAGTCGGCCAGGAATTCGACCTTCCGGTCGTCGGCAAGCAGAAGGCCTATATGACCGGCCATGACGAAGTGCATTCGCTCTCCAAGAACATGGACGGCGCCGATGTGCGCTTCTGGATGGGCTTCGGCGATCACTATATCAACGTCTTCACCGTGCTTAAGAACCTCGGCCTTCTGTCCGAAAAGCCGGTCAAGACGGCTGAAGGTCTCGAAGTCGTGCCGCTGAAGGTGGTCAAGGCCGTGCTGCCCGATCCGTCTTCGCTGGCGCCCGATTATGTTGGCAAGACCTGCATCGGCGATATCGTCAAGGGCATCAAGGACGGCAAGGAGCGCGAAGTCTTCATCTACAATGTGGCCGACCACAAGGAAGCCTATGAAGAAGTCGGCTCGCAGGGCATTTCCTACACCGCCGGCGTTCCGCCGGTCGCCGCCGCCATGCTCATCGCCACTGGCGAATGGGACGTGAAACAGATGGCCAATGTGGAAGAACTGCCGCCGAAGCCGTTCCTGAACATTCTGAACAAGATCGGCCTTCCGAACCGCATCAAGGACGAAAACGGCGATCGCGCGCTGGAATTCTAAGCGCAGCATTCTTGACGGATAGAAACAGAAAAGCCCCGCGAAAGCGGGGCTTTTTTCTTGGCTATACAGCTTATCTGTCCGCGCGAGACGCAAAACGGGTGTAGCGCAAATCGATGGAAAGATGAGTCTTACCAGCTACGCGGCGTCATCCTCGGCCCTGTGCCGAGGATCCAATCACGTTGAATGGAATTAACAGGTCGCAGATCCTCGGGACAAGCCCGAGGATGACGTCGAGAGCAGGTATGTCTGCCGTCGTCAGTCACAGAGTTGCCCTCAGCCCTTCGTCGGCTTCGGCCCGCGCTTTTCGAAGGGCTTGTCCTTCTTGCCCTCGTATTTCGGCTTGTCGCCGAAGGGCTTTTTCTTTTTCCAGGGCTTATCGTCGCCCTTGCGGTCATCGCGGGGGCCGCTTGCATTGTCCGATTTGCTGAATTTCCGCTGCGCCTTGGCCGGGCGCGTGTCTTCGCGGAAGCCGCCGGTCATTTCCGGCTTGCCTTCCAGCGCCTTCAGACGGATGCCCTTTTCGAGCGTCATGTCCTTGCCGATGGCGGAGGTGAAACGGTCGACGGCATCGGCCGCCAGTTCCACGAAGGTCTCCGTCTGCTGCATGCGGATCGCGCCGATATCCTGGCGGGTGATCTTGCCGAAACGGCAGAGCATGGGGATCAGCCAGCGCGGTTCGGCGCTCTGCTTGCGGCCGACGGACAGCGAAAACCAGGCGCTGTCGGCGAAATCGGAACGTTCGCGGCGCGGTGCATTGTTTTCGACCGTTTCGAAACTGTCGCGGCGCGGCTTGCGATTGTTGTCGAGCGAGACTTCGGCGATGTCCTCCGGCGCGGAACGTCCGGCGTGGTACAGGCGCACGAAAGCGGCGGCGACCTTTTCAGCGCCATGCTGTTCCAGGAGCTTAGTGACGAAATCGCGCTCGTCCTCGGCCACGGCCTCGGTCAGCGACGGGTCAGCCAGAAGCCGGGCGCCATCGCGCTCGACGATCTCCTCGGCCGAAGGCGGACGAACCCATGCCGGGCTGACCTTGGCGCCTTCCAGCAGGCGCTCTGCCTTGCGGCGCTGGTTGATCGGCACCACGATGGCGCTGACGCCCTTTTGTCCGGCGCGGCCGGTGCGGCCGGAGCGATGCAGAAGCGTTTCGGAATTGGTCGGCAGGTCGGCATGGATAACGAGTTCGAGACCCGGCAGGTCGATACCGCGGGCGGCAACGTCGGTCGCCACGCAGACGCGGGCGCGGCCGTCGCGCATGGCCTGCAGCGCATGGGTGCGCTCGTTCTGGGTCAGTTCGCCGGAAAGGGCCACGACGGCAAAGCCGCGATTGTTCAGCCGCGCCGTCAGATGGTTCACCGCCGCACGGGTGGAGCAGAAGACGATGGCGTTGCGGGCTTCATAAAAGCGCAGCGCATTGATGATGGCGTTCTCGCGGTCGGCCGGCGTCACCAGCATGGCGCGGTATTCGATATCCACATGCTGCTTCTGTTCGGAAGCGGTGGCGATGCGCACGGCGTTCTTCTGGTAGCTTTCCGCAAGCTTGGCGATGCTGCGCGGAACGGTGGCCGAGAACATCAGCGTGCGGCGGGTTTCCGGCGATTCTTCCAGAATGAATTCCAGATCTTCACGGAAACCGAGATCGAGCATTTCGTCGGCTTCATCCAGCACCACGGCGCGGATGGACGACAGATCGAGCGCGCCGCGCTTGATGTGGTCGCAAAGACGCCCGGGCGTGCCGACGACGATGTGAGCGCCGCGTTCAAGCGCACGGCGCTCGTTGCGCACATCCATGCCGCCGACGCAGGAGGCAATCGAGACACCGGCGAATTCATAGAGCCACTCCAGCTCGCGCTTGACCTGCATGGCCAATTCGCGGGTCGGCGCGATGGCGAGCGCCAGCGGTGCGGAAGCCTGACCGAAGCGGCCGTTCTCCGGCAGCAGCGTCGGCGCCAGTGCAATGCCGAAGGCGACGGTCTTGCCGGAACCGGTCTGTGCGGAAACCAGCGCATCCTTGTCGGCCAGTTCGGGTGCAAGCATGGCCTGCTGCACGGGGGTCAAATCTTTATAGCCGCGTTTTTCCAACGCCTGCGCGATCGCCGGGGCGATACCCTGGGTGTCTGTCATCTACCGTCTTTCGGATATGAAGCCGCCCGCATCCGCCCGAAACCAATAGGTCCTAAAGTCTCCGGGGCAGCCGATACGGGCCATTTCGGCCATCTGGCCGGTTGCATTGCCGCGCTCATACTGCGAATGGGCCGGTTTGTACAGTGCACTGCGGTACGCTCTTTTGCGGGTGCTTTATCCCGTCGACGTTTTCATCCCGCCATTGTTCCGGAGCGATGCTGCGAAAAAGGCGTACCGCATGGTTCATAAACGGCATTGCGTGCCCCCCGCCTTTTCGCTAAGAGACCCGCAACTTGAGGCTCTTTGTCAGGAAGAGCCGACTGGGTTTGTTCTTGTCCGTCCGCTCTTTGAACGAGCCGGCGGGAAAATGGGATGGTACTGGTCAAGGCTATGGCTCGCATTGTCATGAAATTCGGCGGCACGTCCGTCGCGAACCTCGAACGCATTCACAATGTCGCACGGCATGTGAAACGCGAAGTGGATGCCGGCCATGAAGTGGCCGTGGTCGTTTCCGCCATGTCCGGCAAAACCAATGAGCTGGTGGACTGGGTGCAGAACGCAGCGAAGGTGGCCGGCGCCAACGCCGCCTCCTTTTTCGATGCGCGCGAATATGACGCGGTCGTCGCATCCGGCGAACAGGTGACATCGGGTCTCCTGGCGATCACGCTGCAATCCATGGGCATCAATGCGCGCTCCTGGCAGGGCTGGCAGATCCCGATCCGCACCGACAATGCGCATGGCGCCGCCCGCATTCTCGAAATCGACGGTTCGGATATCATCCATCGCATGGGTGAAGGGCAGGTTGCCGTTGTCGCCGGTTTCCAGGGCATCGGCCCGGACAACCGCATCGCGACGCTTGGCCGCGGCGGTTCGGATACGTCCGCAGTTGCGATTGCCGCCGCCGTCAAGGCGGATCGTTGCGACATCTATACCGATGTCGACGGCGTTTATACGACCGATCCGCGCATCGAGCCCAAGGCTCGCCGCATGAAGAAGATCGCCTTCGAGGAAATGCTCGAAATGGCCTCTCTCGGCGCGAAGGTTCTGCAGGTTCGCTCGGTCGAGCTTGCCATGGTACACAAGGTGCGCACCTTCGTTCGCTCCAGTTTCGAGGATCCCGATGCGCCGGGCATGGGCGACCTCATCAACCCGCCCGGTACTTTGATTTGTGACGAGGATGAAATCGTGGAACAGGAAGTCGTAACCGGCATCGCCTATGCCAAGGATGAAGCACAGATCTCGCTGCGCCGCGTGGCCGACCGTCCGGGCGTTTCCGCCGCGATCTTCGGGCCGCTCGCCGAAGCCCATATCAACGTCGACATGATCGTGCAGAACATCTCCGAAGACGGTTCGCGCACAGACATGACCTTCACCGTTCCTTCGGGCGACGTTGCCAAGGCGATCAAGCTTCTGGAAGACAACAAGGCCCAGATCGGCTTCGACGTCGCGCAGAACGAGACCGGTCTTGCCAAGGTTTCGGTCATCGGTATCGGCATGCGCAGCCACGCCGGCGTCGCCGCCAGCGCGTTTAAGGCGCTTGCCGAGAAGAACATCAACATCAAGGCGATCACCACCTCCGAGATCAAGATTTCGATCCTGATCGACGGTGCCTATGCCGAACTTGCGGTTCGCACTTTGCATTCCGCCTACGGTCTCGATAAGAGCTAAGCCGAGACATCGGTTCCCGATGCTCCGATTCTTCGGAGTTGCGTTCTTCCGATGTGGCGTTTCATGAAAGCGTGTCCCTTGCGGGACGCGCTTCTCGCGCTATAAATTTTTAAATGACCTTTTGATTCTCGAATATTATGACATTCGGATCGGAAGTGTCGGGGAGCAAACGCGATGAGAGACCTTTCCGCAGGTCCGCGCGTCCTGCTCAAGCGGCTGCGCGAAATGATGGCGGAGCACCTTGAACCGCAGGACCGTCTGGACCAGATCGTCCGTCAGATTGCCAGCAACATGGTGGCGGAGGTTTGCTCGGTCTATGTGCTGCGCTCCGACAGCGTGCTCGAGCTTTACGCGACCGAAGGTCTGAACAAGGATGCCGTGCATCTTGCCCAGCTGAAAATGGGGCAGGGTCTTGTCGGCACCATCGCCGCTTCCGCCCAACCTCTCAATCTTTCCGATGCGCAGGCGCATCCCGCTTTCCGCTATCTTCCTGAAACCGGTGAGGAAATTTATCATTCCTTCCTCGGCGTGCCGATTTTGCGTTCCGGTCGCACTCTTGGCGTTCTTGTGGTCCAGAACAAGGCCAGCCGAACATACCGGGAGGATGAAGTGGAAGCGCTTGAGACAACCGCGATGCTCATTGCCGAAATAGTGGCGAGCGGCGAGTTGAAGAAGATCACCCGCCCTGGGGTGGAGCTGGATCTGACGCGCGCCGTTTCCATCGATGGCGACGGCTATGGCGAAGGCATCGGTCTTGGCCACGTCGTGCTGCACGATCCGCGCATCGTCGTCACCAATCTGCTCAATGAAGATGCCGATACGGAAATCCGGCGTCTTGCCGATGCCATCGGTTCGCTGCGTCTCTCCATCGACGATATGCTGCAGCGTCGCGATGTGCCGACCGAGGGTGAGCACCGCGAGGTTCTGGAAACCTACCGCATGTTCGCCCACGACCAGGGCTGGGTGCGGCGCATGGAAGAGGCGATCCGCAACGGCCTGACGGCGGAAGCGGCGGTCGAGAAGGTGCAGAGCGATACCAAGGCGCGCATGATGCGCCTGACCGATCCCTATCTGCGCGAGCGCATGCATGATTTCGACGATCTCGCCAACCGGCTGCTGCGGCAGTTGATCGGTTTTGGCGGTCGTGGGCCGGAGCAGGATTTCCCGCTCGACGCCATCGTTCTGGCGCGCGCCATGGGTGCTGCCGAACTGCTCGATTACCCGCGTGAAAAACTGCGTGGTCTGGTGCTTGAAGACGGCGCGGTGACGAGCCATGTCGTCATCGTCGCGCGTGCCATGGGCATTCCGATCATCGGGCAGGCGACCGGTATCGTCGCTCTGGCGGAAAACAACGATCCCATCATTATCGATGGCGATGACGGTCAGGTGCATCTGCGCCCGATGTCGGATTTGCAGCGTGCCTATGAAGAAAAGGTGCGCCTGCGCGCCAAGCGGCAGGAACAGTTCCGCGCGCTGCGCAACGTCGAGCCGATCACCAAGGATGGCCAGAAGGTCAATCTGAAGATGAATGCGGGCCTTTTGGTGGACCTGCCGCAGCTCGACGAATCCGGCGCTGACGGCATTGGCCTGTTCCGCACCGAGCTGCAATTCATGATCGCCTCCAACATGCCGAAGGGCGAGGAGCAGGAGGCGTTCTACCGCTCCGTTCTGCGGCAGGCGAAGGGCAAGAGCGTCACCTTCCGTACGCTCGATATCGGCGGCGACAAGGTCGTTTCCTATATGCGCGGTCAGGAAGAGGAAAACCCGGCACTGGGCTGGCGGGCGATCCGCCTGTCGCTCGACCGGCCGGGCCTGATGCGCACGCAGATGCGCGCGCTGCTCCGTGCCGCCTCGGGCGCCGAGCTGCGCATGATGCTGCCGATGGTGACGGAAGTGTCAGAAATCCGCGCCGCTCGCGATCTTCTGCAGAAGGAAGTGCAGCATCTTTCGAAATTCAGCCACGCGCTGCCGAAGAAGCTGCAATTCGGCGCCATGCTGGAAGTGCCATCGCTGATGTGGCAGCTCGATGAGCTGATGCAGGAGGTGGATTTCGTCTCCGTCGGTTCGAACGACCTGTTCCAGTTCTCGATGGCGGTCGATCGCGGCAATGCGCGTGTTTCGGATCGTTTCGATAATCTCGGCAAGCCGTTCCTGCGCATTCTGCGCGATATCGTCCGCGCCGGCGAAAGGCACCACACCTCGGTCACGCTGTGCGGCGAAATGGCGGGCAAGCCGCTTTCGGCCATGGCTTTGATCGGCCTCGGCTTCCGTTCTGTTTCCATGTCGCCGACGGCCATCGGTCCGGTCAAGGCCATGCTGCTCGGGCTCGATGCCGCGCGCCTTGCCGAAGAGCTGAACGCGGCGCTGGACGACCATAATTCGCTGGAAAGCGCGCGCGAGGTGTTGTTACGCTTTGCCGCGACGCATTCCATTCCCATTTAGAGCATTTCCAGGAAAAGTGGACCCCGGTTTTCCGTCCGGAAATGCGTTAAAGTAAAAAGTTAGAGCGTTTTCGCGTTTCGAAGAAAAGCGAAAACGCTCTAAAAGACCTGTTTCATTATTGGAGTGACTGGTGGCGAAGCTTCCCGTCGAAAAAATGCGCGAGTTGGAAAGACGCTTCGGTGAGATCGAAGCGCGTATGTCGGCCGGGCCTGCTGCGGATGTCTATGTGAAGCTGGCTTCGGAATATTCCGAACTCGAGCCGGTGGTGAAGAAAATCCGCGACTACGAGAAGGCGGTTTCCGAGGCCGCCGATCTGGAGGCGCTGCTGGCCGACAAGTCGACCGACAAGGATATGCGCGACCTGGCGGAAATGGAGCTGCCGGAGGTCGAGGTCCGCATCGGCGAGCTTGAAAAGGACATGCAGGTCCTGCTGCTGCCGAAGGATGCGGCGGACGAAAAAAGCGCGATTCTCGAAATTCGCGCCGGCACCGGCGGGTCCGAGGCCGCGCTCTTCGCCGGTGATCTGTTCCGCATGTATGAACGTTTCGCCTCGACCAAGGGCTGGAAGGTGGAAGTGCTTTCCGCAAGCGAGGGCGAAGCGGGCGGCTACAAGGAAATTATCGCGACGATCAGCGGGCGCGGGGTGTTCTCCAAGCTGAAATTCGAATCCGGCGTGCACCGGGTGCAGCGCGTACCGGAAACTGAAGCGAGCGGCCGTATCCACACGTCTGCTGCCACCGTTGCTGTGCTGCCGGAAGCGGAAGATATCGATATCGAAATCCGCCCGGAAGACATTCGCATCGACACGATGCGAGCCTCGGGTGCGGGCGGCCAGCACGTCAACACCACCGACTCCGCCGTTCGCATCACCCATCTACCGACGGGCCTGATCGTCACCAGCTCGGAGAAATCGCAGCATCAGAACCGCGCCAAGGCCATGCAGGTTCTGCGCTCGCGCCTTTACGACATCGAGCGCCAGAAAGTGGATAGCGAACGTTCGGCCGACCGTAAGAGCCAGGTTGGTTCCGGCGACCGTTCCGAGCGTATCCGCACCTATAATTTTCCGCAGGGCCGCGTTACCGATCACCGCATCAACCTGACGCTCTACAAGCTGGACCGGATGATCGAAGGCGAGATCGATGAACTTGTGGATGCGCTGATCGCCGACTATCAGGCGGGGCAGCTTGCACAGCTCGGCGAACAGCTTTGAGCACGGCGGCTGAAGCGAGTGTTGCGAACGCGCTTGCCGCAGCCCGCAAAAGGCTGCAGGCGGCGGGGATTGCCGATCCGCTTCTCGATGCGCGGCTTTTGATTGCGGAGGTTGTCGGTTTTTCATTGACCGATTTCGTGATGAAGCCTGATCGTGTCATTACGCCGGAAGAAAGCGCCCGTATTGCCGCCATGATCGAAAGACGGGCGAATGGCGAACCCGTTCATCGTATTCTCGGCCACCGGGAATTTCATGGCCTCGACCTTCTTTTATCAAAGGAGACGCTCGAACCCCGGCCGGATACGGAGGTTCTTGTTGATACCCTGTTGCCGGCGCTGAAAAAAGCCGTTTCCGCCAAGGGCAACGCCCGCATTCTGGATATGGGCACCGGGACCGGCGCGATCTGTCTGGCGCTGTTGAAGGAGTGCCCCGAAGCAACCGGCATCGGCAGCGACATTTCCGCCGATGCGCTGGAAACGGCGGCCCGGAATGCGGCCCGAAACGATCTCGGCGGGCGCTTCGAGGCCATCCGCAGCGACTGGTTTGAAAAAATCTCTGGCCGCTTTGACATAATTGTGTCGAATCCGCCTTATATAAGGACTGATATCGTCGCAACGCTTGACCAGGAGGTTCGTATCCACGACCCGATGGCGGCGCTGGATGGAGGTCAGGACGGCCTTGCACCGTACCGCCTCATCGCTGCCGATGCAGGCCGCTTTCTTGTGGAAAACGGGATTGTCGGTGTGGAGATCGGTTTCGATCAAAGGCTTGATGTTTCCGCTATATTTGCTTCCCACGGCTTCTCTCTTCTGGACGCCGTGAAGGATTATGGCGGTAACGACAGAGTTTTGACCTTCCGGAGATAGTTGTTCGCGATATGTCTGCGGATTTTTTGCAAGGATATTTTGCACAGCAAAAGAAAAGGCTTGGATTTCCGCAGGAAGCGGGATAGTTTGCGGCCACATGCCGGGTGGCTGAGGACGAACACAGATTCGTCAGGGTATGGGTCAGTCCCGAAGCGGGTTCTTTAAAGAGCCCTGAAAGGCTGGGCGTTTCCGGCATGTGAATCAGTAAACTTTGTTCGCAGGCGGCTCGGTGCAGCATTTGCGCAGCCGGTCGTCATACGCGAGGTCTTGCCCTGGGGTTATCTTCGGCAAGGCGCGTGATGGAGCAATTTCAGGAAAAATTTCCAGCGGTTTTCCGCCCGGAATTGCATGAAAACAACCAGATTGTCAGCAAAACAGAATTCAGGTGAGCAATTGATGAGGCCAGGACAGCAAAACAAGCGCGGCCGGGGGCGTGGAAACAACAACAATAACAATGGTGGCGGTAACAACAACTTCAACCGCAAGGGCGGCAACCCGCTCACCAGGACTTATGACAGTTCCGGCCCCGATGTTAAAATCCGTGGCACAGCCCAGCACATAGCGGAAAAATACGCGGCTCTGGCGCGCGACGCGCAGAGTTCCGGCGACCGCGTGATCGCTGAGAACTATCTGCAGCACGCTGAACATTATAACCGCATCATCGCTTCGGCTCAGGCCCAGATGCAGGAACGTTTCCAGCGCGACGACCGCGGCGAGTACAATGCTGCCGATGGCGACGATATGGATGTGAACGACGGCGATGAAGGCGTCGTTGCACCGCAGCAGCAGGCCGAACAGGCCGAGCGCGCGCAGCAGCCGGAACGTCAGGAGCGTACTGAGCGGAACGAACAGCGCCAGGAGCGTCGTGAGCGCCCGGACCGCCGCGAGCGTCAGCCGCGCCAGCCGCAGGTAGCCGCCGAACAGCCGCCGCCGGTATACGACGCCAGCCAGGCGCCGCAGCCCGTCATCGAAGGCACGCCCATGGAAGTGGCTGTTGAGGAAGAGCAGCAGCAGGCGGAAGCTCCGGCGGGCGAACGCGCACCGAAGACGCGCCGTGCAACCGGACCGCGCCAGCGCCGCCCGCGCCGCACCGCCGCTGCGGAAGGCGCCGAAGGCGAAGATGCGCCGGCCGGTGAAGACGCTGCACCTGCCACGCTTGAGAACGCTGCCGAATAAGCAGCTTCTGCAAATCACTCTGCGATCGAAAAACTCCGGCCTGCCGGAGTTTTTTGCTTTTGGTGCTTGGTTATGAACATTCCGCCAGCAATCCACGTGATTTCATGTGGCGAATTGATGCCTGTCAAATCATATGAAAATTTCCCGGACGGTGGATTTTCTCCCCTTTAAACCGATGAAAATGCCTCCCATATTCGTGCAGGACGGACGGAAGCCGCATTCGCCGGCAACCGACCGTCGAGAGGCGGCAATCGTGAAATCCTTTAAGCACGGCTGTCGCAGCGGGGCTTGCCTTTTGAGGGAGCCTCAACCCTAACACCCGGAGCCGTGCCGAAAGCGGGCGGGCCGGTCTATGGAGGTTCGACTATGAATATTGAAAAATACTCTGAGCGCGTTCGCGGTTTTCTGCAATCGGCACAGACCTTTGCGCTGGCGGAAAACCATCAGCAGTTTTCGCCCGAACACGTTCTGAAGGTTCTGCTCGATGACGAGCAGGGCATGGCGGCATCGCTGATCGAGCGGGCCGGTGGCGATGCCAAGGAAGCGCGCCTTGCCAATGATGCGGCGCTGGCGAAATTGCCCAAGGTTTCCGGCGGCAATGGCGGCCTTTCTCTCACCGCGCCGCTCGCCAAAGTGTTCTCGACCGCGGAAGATCTCGCCAAGAAGGCCGGCGACAGTTTCGTCACTGTCGAGCGTCTGCTGCAGGCGCTTGCGATTGAAAGTTCCGCCACCACTTCGGCTTCCCTGAAGAAGGCCGGCGCAACCGCGCAGGCGCTCAATCAGGTCATCAACGATATCCGCAAGGGCCGCACGGCTGACAGCGCCAATGCCGAACAGGGCTTCGATGCGCTGAAGAAGTTCGCGCGCGACCTGACGGAAGAGGCCCGCGAAGGCAAGCTCGATCCGGTGATCGGTCGTGACGACGAAATCCGCCGCACCATTCAGGTGCTCTCGCGCCGCACCAAGAACAATCCCGTGCTGATCGGTGAACCGGGCGTCGGTAAAACGGCGATTGCCGAAGGCCTTGCGCTGCGCATCGTCAATGGCGACGTGCCGGAAAGCCTGAAGGACAAGAAGCTGATGGCGCTCGATATGGGCGCGCTGATCGCCGGTGCGAAATATCGCGGTGAGTTCGAAGAGCGTCTGAAAGCTGTGCTCAATGAGGTGCAGGCCGAAAATGGCGGCATCATCCTGTTCATCGATGAGATGCACACGCTGGTCGGCGCCGGCAAGGCCGATGGTGCGATGGATGCGTCCAACCTCCTGAAGCCCGCGCTTGCCCGTGGCGAGTTGCACTGCGTCGGCGCCACCACGCTCGATGAATACCGCAAGCATGTGGAAAAGGACCCGGCCCTTGCCCGCCGTTTCCAGCCCGTTCTTGTGGATGAGCCGACCGTTGAGGACACGATCTCGATCCTGCGCGGGTTGAAGGAAAAATACGAACAGCACCACAAGGTCCGTATCTCGGATTCGGCCCTGGTTGCGGCTGCGACGCTTTCCAACCGCTATATCACCGACCGCTTCCTGCCCGACAAGGCAATCGACCTGATGGACGAAGCCGCTTCGCGTCTTCGCATGCAGGTGGATTCAAAACCGGAAGAACTGGACGAACTGGATCGCCGCATCATTCAGCTCAAGATCGAGCGCGAAGCCCTGAAGCAGGAAACGGACCAGTCGTCCGCCGACCGCCTCAAGAAGCTCGAGGACGAGTTGGCCGATACGGAAGAAAAGGCGGATGCGCTGACGGCCCGCTGGCAGGCGGAAAAGCAGAAGCTCGGCCATGCCGCAGACCTCAAGAAGCGGCTGGACGAAGCCCGCAACGAATTGGCGATTGCCCAGCGCAACGGCCAGTTCCAGCGCGCCGGTGAGCTGACCTATGGCATCATTCCGGGTCTCGAAAAGGAACTGGCTGCGGCGGAAGCCCGCGATAGCAGCGGTGCCGGCTCGATGGTTCAGGAAGTGGTGACGGCGGACAATATCGCCCATGTCGTTTCCCGCTGGACCGGCATTCCGGTCGACAAGATGCTGGAAGGCCAGCGCGAAAAGTTGCTGCGCATGGAAGACGAGCTTGCCAAGTCCGTTGTCGGGCAGGGCGAGGCCGTTCAGGCGGTTTCCAAGGCGGTTCGCCGTTCGCGCGCCGGTCTTCAGGATCCCAACCGGCCGATCGGTTCGTTCATCTTCCTCGGCCCGACGGGCGTGGGCAAGACCGAGCTGACCAAGTCGCTCGCTCGCTTCCTGTTCGACGACGAAACCGCAATGGTTCGCCTCGACATGTCGGAATATATGGAGAAACACTCCGTTGCCCGGCTGATCGGTGCGCCTCCCGGCTATGTCGGTTATGAAGAGGGCGGTGCCCTGACCGAAGCGGTTCGCCGCCGGCCCTATCAGGTCGTGCTGTTCGACGAGATCGAAAAAGCGCATCCGGACGTGTTCAACGTCCTCTTGCAGGTGCTGGATGACGGCCGCCTGACGGACGGCCAGGGCCGCACCGTCGATTTCAAGAACACCATCATCATCATGACCTCGAACCTCGGTTCGGAATTCATGACGCAGATGGGCGACAATGACGATGTGGATTCGGTTCGTGACCTGGTGATGGAGCGGGTCCGGTCGCATTTCCGGCCGGAATTCCTCAACCGTATCGACGATATCATCCTGTTCCACCGCCTGCGGCGCGACGAAATGGGTGCAATTGTCGAAATCCAGCTGAAGCGCCTCATCTCGCTGCTCGGCGATCGCAAGATTTCGCTCGAACTGGATGAGGATGCCCGCAACTGGCTTGCCAATAAGGGTTACGATCCGGCTTACGGCGCGCGTCCGCTGAAGCGGGTGATCCAGAAGGCGGTTCAGGACAGGCTTGCCGAAATGATCCTCGGTGGCGAAGTCCCGGATGGATCGCGGGTCAAGGTGACCTCGGGCACGGACCGGCTGCTGTTCAAGGTCAAGCCCGCAAAGGGCGAGGCCGAAGCTGAAACGGCCGATGCGGCATAAAATGAAAGGGCTCCGGAAACGGAGCCCTTTTTATATGACCGGGCCCTTTTCACATGACCGGGATTGTCGTTCGGGTCTCTCCGCAGATCAGCGGCTCGCCACCTGATTGGGCTTTTCGTCAATATTCAGCAGATTGTCGATGCGCTTTCTCTCATCGGAGAAACGCGCCAGCGCCTCGCCGGAAAGCGACTTGCCGCCCGGCAGGCGTACCTTCATCGCATCCACCTTGGTGCCGTTGACGATCAGCTCGTAATGCAGATGCGCGCCGGTCGAAAGGCCGGTCGATCCCACATAACCGATGACCTGGCCCTGCCGGACCTTTGCGCCTTCGGTGACACCCTTGGCGATGGCGCTCTGGTGGTTATAGGAAGAGACATAGCCATTGGCATGGCGGATCAGCGTCTGGTTGCCGTAACCGGAGGCCCATCCGGCCTTTTCGACGGTGCCATTGCCCGTCGCGATGATCGGCGTGCCGCGGGCGGCGGCCCAGTCGGTGCCGGTATGCATGCGGCTGAATTTCAGAACCGGGTGACGGCGCATGCCGAAACCGGATGTCATGCGGCCGTTCGGAACCGGGTTGCGCAACAGGAACTGCCGGATGCTTTTGCCGTTTTCATCGAAATAATCGATGCTGTTGTCGTCCGGGTTCTGGAACCGGTAAAAACGTGTCTCGTTGTCGCCGAACTTGGCGTTGACGTAGAGCAGTTCCGACTTGTCCGTCGCCTTGCCATCCGCGTCTTCCACGGAGAAGAAGGCTTCCAGCGTATCCGCCGGCTTGAGCTGAGCCTGAAAATCGACGCTGCTGGCCAGAAGCTTGATGAGCTGCGAAACCATGCCCTGGTTCATGCCGTAGGCCAGAGCCGCACGGTAGACCCCGTCATAAACGCTCGGCAGATCGCGTCCGGCGGCAGGTGCCGGGGTGCTGTCGAAGGCGGTCGCCACGGCATCGAGCTTCGGCGGTTCGCTGGCCTTGATGAAACGCTTGCTGTCATCGATGGCCATGGTGACCATGTGCCGGCCCTTGCGGTAAAGGCTGACGCGCACGATGTCGCTTTTCTCGTCTTCCTGAATAATGCCGACGCGCAGCACATCGCCGCTTTCGACATTGTTCGACTGGATTTGCGGCGATAGCAGCCCAGCGATTTCCGAGGACTGCGCCTTCGAATAGCCGGCGCCGAAAAGGGCGGCCTCGATGGTTTCGGTCTGGCGGGCAGGGATCACGTCGTCGGCATATTCCTTGATAGGCACCGAAGCGGACTGCGGGGTCGAGACCGACATGTTCTGTTCGACGACACGGGCGGCAAGGCCCGCGGTAATGTCGACATCGCCGTCGTCATTATCGAAACGGCGTGGGTCGATATAATAGAGCGCGGCCAGCTGTTCGTTGCCATCCGTCAGGATCGAACCGTTCGAGCGCACCGCCTCCTCGACCTCGTCGAAGCTCAAGGAGCCGGCGAAGGCATATTTGGAATGCTGGACGGGAAAGGCGACAGTCTTCAGGCTGACTTCGGATTCAACCTCGGAGCCATAGATCGTTCCCGTCCGGCTTGGCGCGGGTGCCGATGCGTCCTTGTCCTCGTTGCTCGCAAAAATATTCAGGGGATCGAAGGCGGGATAGTCATCCTGCTTGGCGTAATTTGACGCCAGCGGAATCTTGACGTGGGAGAAGGGGACCTTGCGGACCACTTCCTTGTCGCCTTCATTGATGACGGTGGAAACTTCCATGATCGACCGGTCGGACGGCCGGGCCGCGATATTCGGTGCGACGAGGCGCGTTCCGCGACGGGCGGCTTCCGTGGCATTGTTGCCCATATCCGCCTTCGCGAAGGCTTCGGCGGGAATGGCGAGCTGCTGGCGACCGTCAAGAGCGGCAAACAGCGCCACGCCCATCAATATGGAAGAGGTAATGCCGGTGAGGAACGTGCCGGAAAGCCATCGGAGCGAAATTTCGCGACGATCGGGTGCACGGCGCCCTTCCGCCAGAATTGGCGGTTCTGTGCCTAGCGACCGGATCACATTGCGATCCGCAGTCATACCAGCTGTGCCCCGTCGGTCATGCGCTCTCCAGAAACTTCAGGCGAAGGTGTGCAACTTTCAAAGCTGGGAGTCAAATCGGTCGACGCACCAGCGGGACATGTCGCAGCAGCCCATATAAGGACACGCGCAGGCATGTCTCGTATTAACGCTTCGTTGACGAAGCAATTAGCGAGGAAGGGGGCTAAAAGAAGGCGCGAGCCCTGCCTTGACGCCCGGCGGCCTGTTCTCCTGTGCAAAACCAGGAGTGTGGTTGCGTCTTTTTATGCCGATAAGCTCATGAAAACGAAATTCCCTTTTACAATCAGGTACATATC
>NZ_ASXX01000014.1:0-12654 GCF_001526505.1 Agrobacterium sp. D14 | reverse complement strand
GAACCCGCGACCCCCTGATTACAAATCAGGTGCTCTACCAACTGAGCTACAAGGGCAAGCCAGTGCCTTGCCAACTATCAGATTCTGACTTGGTGTAAAGCAAAAACTAACGCTGCGGCATCGACAGACCGCTTTTCCACACCGTGGCCGGCCGGGCTGTCCGCATGATCGCAATTGTAGCAAAAGGCCCGGAAAATAAGCGAAGTATTTACGCAGCACCACTAGAATGGCGATGAAACATAACCATTCCAGTGAGAACAACGCATCATATGCGCGCGAGCATACAGAAAATCCAGCTGACGGGCACGATCATCATCGCCGTAAGCTCCATCCTGCTGGCAACCCTTGCCGCGCTGCCCAGCGTCTACAATTTTCTGCGTTATCGCACCAATGCCGCGCAGCTCACCCGCTTTGAAACCGCTCTCCAGTCCGCATGGCTGGTGTCGGCCGAGCGAGGCCCCGCCAATAATCTGATGGGCGCATCCGTGCCGGATGCAAGGCTGGCCGAAGGGCTTGCCGCCGCGCGCAAGGCAACGGACGACAAGCTGTCAGAGCTGGAGAAATCCTTCGCCGACGATATCAGAACGCAGCCTGAACTGGCGAAGTCACTTGCTGAAACCCGCCAAAAGCTCGAGCAATCGCGAGAGCTGGTCGATCAGGTTGCCGCGCTCCCCCCTGACGCGCGTAACCACGGCGCAATGTCCAACGCGATTTCATCGATGTTCAAGGCGGCGGACAGCGTCAACCTGCTGCGCGGCAGGGCCGCACGCGCCATCATCAAGGTGACGCCCGACGTGGCGATTGACATTGCACTGACGGGCACGGCGGGCGTGATGCGCGACCGGATCGGCCGCCTCGGTTCCTATGTGATCATGAGTCTCAAGGCGAACAGGCAGGAAAAGCTCGGTTATCGCGCCAAGTTCGATACCGAGATGCAGAGCCTGCTGTCACTGAGGGCATCGCTGATCAATTATACCGCCGCCTATCTCTCGACGCCGCGACTGGACGGGGCATTGCGCGATCTTGAAACCCAATATTTCGGTCAGGCTTTGCGTTACGCTCAAAACACGATCGTAATGGCCGTGCCATCCGCCCAGCCAAGCGCGCTTGAATTCTCCAGAAACTATATCGAGGGCATGCGGTCGTCCGACACCCTGCGCGACCTTATTCTGTCCGAAACGCGCGCACGGATCGAAAAGAAAAAGCAGGAGGCCCTGATCTATGGCGGAACCTCGCTCTTTCTCGCCGGCATCGCTGTGCTGGTGCTGTTGCGGTTGACATCGGTTTACAAAACCGCGCTGTTCCGGCCCATGCAATCCGTCCAGGCGCAGATCGCAGCCATCGCCGGCGGTGATCTTTCCGAGAGCAATCATGAGGACAGGGTTGCTCCGGAAGTGAAGAAGATGTTCGAGGAACTGGATTTCCTGCGCGAACAGCTTCGCCAGAAGGGCGAAATGGAAAACCAGCAGCGTGCGCTGGCCGAACAGCTGCGCACCCTTTCCGAAACCGATGCACTGACTGGCGTCTTCAACCGCCGCGCACTCGAAAAGGCGGTTCGCTCCATATTGACGGGCGAGGAGCAATGTCAGTCGCTCGGCGTGATGATTGTCGATATCGACCATTTCAAATCGATCAATGACCGTTACGGCCATGCCATGGGTGACATCGCGCTTCAGAAGACCGCGAGCCTGTTGCGCAGCGCATTGCGCAAGGACGATATTCTCGCTCGATATGGCGGGGAGGAATTCGTCGTCGTGTTGCAGGATGTCAGCCACGCCACGGCGACGGCCACGGCCGACCGCCTTCGCCGCCTGATCGAAGCCCAGACCATCGACGAGCAAAGCAGCCTGTCGCTGACGGCAAGTTTCGGCGTAGTCTGGCAGGAAGCGCGTGCGATCAACAGCTGGGACGAGTTGATCGCCATCGCCGACGACCGGCTTTACGAAGCCAAGCGCGCGGGCCGCAACCGGGTCTGGGCAACCTATTTCCCAAAGGTCGCGAACGGCTAAGAACATCGCCGGCGGCGGACTTCGCTTCGACTAGATCAAATCCAGCGTCATGACCACGGGGCAATGATCGGAAGCCTTGGGGCGATCCCAGCCGGTGCGGGGATAACGTTCGACCTCCTGCCCCGGCGGGAATATCGTCCGGAAAGGTTGCCCATTGCGAATGATTTCGGGAACATGCATGGCGTTCGTCTCCGCCAGACGCGGGGACAGCCAAATATAGTCGAGCTGGCACAGATGCTGCTCCTGCGGCCCGCGTGAATGGTAAAGCGTCCAGCGATCCATGACATCACGACGCATCATCGGATTGACCACGAAACCATCCGCCGAGAGGATATCGAGCGCGCTGCGCTCCTCCTCGACGGGCGTGAAGCTGTAGCCGCTGCGCCTGTCGCCGGAAATCGCGACACGCTCCTGATAATCGTTCAGATCGCCGCAGATGGCGAAATTCTTGTTGCGCGTATTGCCCACACCCCAGCGGTTTTCGATGATACGGCGCACGGCCATGGCTTCCGCCTCGCGGATCGGCATGGTGGCGAGCCGGGCGTCGACCGCATCGCGGGCATTGGTCATGGATTTGAAATGCGTGACGTAAAGCGTCAGCGGCTTGCCGCCGATCCTCAGATCGATTTCCAGGCAATCCCGTTTGAAAATCTTGTCGTCGATCTGGTTTGTGGCGGCAAGCGCGGGATTGAAGAGATCGAGATTGCGATAGGTCAGCGCCGCATGGCTCTTGATATCGACCACCTCGATCCTGTCGCCGTCCCGCGTCTCCTCACGCATGACGACGGCGACATCAATGCCGCGGCTGTCATTGCCCTCGACCAGATATTTCTGCAGGTAGCCATTGCCGACCATGCGATAGAGATAGCCATATTCGAAGGCCTGCAGCGCGGCCATGTTGTCGACTTCCTGCAGGCAGAGAATATCGGCATCCGCATCGGCAATGGCCAGCGCCGAAAGCTGGCGCGTATCGTCGGTGGAAGACACCATCCGCGCGCTTTCCAGCGCCTGATAGGTCGCCTCGTCCCTGATATCGAAAAGCTGAATCGCCCTGTCGCGCCGCGTTTGGTTGCGAAAGCCGGTGAAATCGAAACGGGTGAGGAGATTTTCGATATTGAAGGTGGCAAGCCGAAGCGACATGAATCAATCCTATTGCTACAGGGAAAGCTTAGCTGGTGTCGCGCCGCCTCGCCAGTAGCGAGGGCCACGTCCTTTACCCTCCCTCATTCCTGTGCTTGTCACAGGAATCCAGTCAGCCCAAGTCCTTGGGCTAAAAGGACTCTTTTCGCCGCGCAGACGCGCGTCGGCTGGATCCCTGTGACAAGCACAGGGATGAGGGAAGTACACTTATCGCACTAAAGCCGCCACGCCGCGCGAATGGCCACTGGCAGACGGTCCCCGACTGCAACCGCTTCCCGCGAATACGCCCTCAGCGCCTGCCCGTCCGGCATGTCGAGACGCAGGGCATAACGCTCGCCCTCGTAAAGAACCGACGTCACAGTGCAGGCGATGCCCTCCGCATCCCGAACCACATCCTGCGGCCGCACGAGAATATCCGCCTGCGGCGATCCGGTTCCGCTCTCCATAGCCGCCCGAAGTCCCGCCCAATCAAGGTCGCGCGCGGCCACTTCCTGCACCGGCAATGTCACGATCGCCCCCTGCCCCACCAGCGAGCCGACCAGCCTGCCCTCGGGCCGCGCATAAAGCTCCGCCGGTGGCGCGACCTGCAGCAGCTTGCCCTGCGACATCACGGCGACATCGGTTGCCAGCGCCATGGCTTCCGCCTGATCGTGGGTGACATAGATCATCGTCGCGCCAGAGCGGATGTGGAACTCACGAAACGTCTCCTCCATCTCCTGCCGCAGATGCCGATCGAGATTGGCGAGCGGCTCATCGAGCAGCACCACGTCGGGCTCGGTAACAAGGCAGCGGGCGAGCGCCACGCGCTGCCGCTGGCCACCGGACAATTCAGCGGGACGGCGATCGGCGAAGCTCTCGAGGCGGACGGCGGCAAGCGCCTGACGCACCTTCTCGCGATATTTCTCACCTGAAATACCGCGCACCTTCAAGGGATAACCGGCATTGTCGGCAACCGACATATGCGGCCACAGCGCATAGGACTGAAACACCATCGCCATGTTGCGCCGCTCCGGCGGTACCATGCTGCCGGCATCGGCCAGCACCCGCTCGCCGAGCAGGATGGAACCGTCAGTCGGCTGTTCGAAACCGGCGATCATGCGCAGCACCGTCGTCTTGCCGCAGCCGGAAGGCCCGAGCAGAGCGAGAAAACCGCCATCGCGCACGGTGAGCGAAACATCGTCGACGGCTGGCTTCGAACCGGCACCGAAACTTTTCGACAGGCGGTTGAGGATCAGTTTCGCCAAGGGACCACTCCTTTCGGCAGATAGCGCCCCAGAATTTCCAGCAGAGCCATGAGGAAAATCACCATGATGACGACAAGCACCGAAAGTGCCGAGGCAAGATCGAAGCTGCCGCTGTCATCGAGATTGTAAATGAGCACGCCGAGCGTCTGGGTGCCGGCGGACCACAGCAGCGCCGAAACCGTCAGCTCGTTGCAGGCGATCAGGAAAACGAGGATGACCGATGCCCCCGCCGCAGGCCCGACCAGCGGCAGGATGATATCCTTGAGCCGCCGCCAGAAACCGGCGCCGGAGAGCCTTGCTGCCTCTTCCAGCGACGGATCGAATTGCAGGAAGGCGCTGACCATCGGTTTGAGGCTGACGGCGAAGAAGGAGGAGAAATAGGCGAGCAGAATGATCCAGATCGTGCCGTAAAGCGTGATGCCGACAAGCGGAATGGGAGCCGCGAAAAGCAGCACGAAGGAGACGGAAATCACCACCCCCGGCAGCGCATAGGGAATATCGACCAGCGCCGAGAGCAGGAACATGAAACGGCTCTTGCCGCGCACCAGAAAATAGGCCGTCAGCACCGTCACCGCCAGCAGGCAAAGCGAGGTGGCCGTCGCCAGAAACAGCGAATTGCGGAAGGCGGTACGCGTCACGCTCTGGCGATAAAGCAATTCCTCATAGGCATGCAGCGTCGCCGTCTTGAGGCTGAGCGGCACGCCATAGGCAGGCGCGAGCGAGCTTGCCACCAGCGCCGTCAGCGGCGCCACCAGCATGAAGAACAGCACGAGCCACAGGGCAAGCTCCGCCGGCACCCGCCACAGCCCAAGCCGGAAGGTCGCCGCCTTGCCGGAAAGACCGATGATGCGATAATCCCTGCCCTTCATCGCCCGTTCCTGCAAAGCAAGCCCAGCGACGGAGATGATGGCGATCATGGTGGAGAGGATGGCGATATCGCCGAATGTACTGGTGCCGAAACTGGCAAAACGGCTGTAGATCAGCGTCGGCAGGGTGAAGATCGAGGCCGGGATGCCGAGGATCGCCGGAATGCCGAAATTGCCGACACTGGACACGAAGGAAATTGCCGCCCCGGCGATCAATCCCGGCGTCGACAGCGGCAGGATGATATCGAACAGCACGCGACGCGGCGAAGCGCCTGACAGCTTCGCAGCCTCGATGCCGTCCTGCGGCAAGGCCAGCAGACCGGCCCGCAGCGACAGATAGACGAGCGGCGCATGTTGCACGCCGAGCAGAAGCGCGATGCCCGCAATCGAATAAAGCGGCTGCGGCGACCCCATCGGCGGCGCAAGGCCGATGGCCTTCAAAAGCGTGCTCGACGGGCCGGTCATGCCGATCCACGACAGCGCCGTCACCTGCGGCGGGATCATCATCGGTAGCATGAACAGGAAACTCAGGATCGACTTGCCGCGGATGTCGCAAAGCGTCAGCGCCAGCGCGAAAGCGCCGCCGATCAAAAGCGAAATCAGCATGCCGAAAAACGATGTGGAGAGCGTGTTCAGCGCCGCATCCCAAAGGGCCGGATCGGCGAGAAGCCGCCATATGTCACCGTTAAGTGACGAGAGGATACCGGTATAGGCGAGCCGCCCGAGCGGCAGGGCGCTGAGTGCAAAAACAACGCTGACCACAAAAGGAAACAGCCAGCGCGGCTGGCTGCTTCCATAGGCATAGGAACGGGACATGCCGCTATATCAGCCCTTGGAGCCGAAGATGTCGGAGAAGGTCTTCAGGTCCTGTTCCGAATTCTTCAGCGCATCGGCAGCGTTGAGCGGCAGAACCTTGATCTTGTCGCGAGCCGGGAAACCTTCCGGCATGCCGGCATCGGCACGAACCGGAATGTAGCCGAGCTTGACGAAGCCCTGCTGGCCCTTTTCGGACAGCACGTAATCGACGAACTTCTTCGCCGCTTCCTCATGCTTGGTGCCCTTGATGATCGCGACCGGCTCGGTGACGGCCGAAACGCCCTCTTCCGGGAAAACGAACTCAACCGGCGCGCCCTTGGCCTTTTCGCGGATCGGCATGTAATCGACGACCACGCCATAGGCCTTTTCGCCCGATGCGACGGACTTCAGAACCGCGCCGTTGCCACCGCCGGCAATGGCTTCATTGGTCTTCAGCTGCTTGTAATAATCCCAGCCGAGGCCGTTTGCGGCGGCGAGCGTCTGCGCATGGATCAGTGCTGCACCCGAAGTCAGCGGGCTCGGCATGGTCACCAGACCCTTGGCTTCAGCCTTGGCCAGATCCTTCCAGCTCGTCGGCTTCATCGCGGCAGCGGTGTTGTACATGATGCCTGTCGTGATGAGCTTGGTGGAATAATAATAGCCATCCGCATCGTAGAGCGAGGCGTCGATATTCTTGGCCTCCGCAGACTTGTGGGCGAGAAGCTGGCCAGCCTGCTTCATGCGCTCCAGCGTCACGGTATCGGCGATCAGCAGCACATCGGCAACCGGATTGCCGGCATTGATCTCGGCCATCAGTTTGGCCATGATCTTCGGCGTTCCGTCACGCACCCATTCAACCTCGAGACCGGGATTGGCGGCCTTGAAACCGTCAACGGTCGCCTGCGCGTCCTCGTTGGGCTGGCTGGTGTAAAGCACCAGATCGGCGGCATTGGCGGCGGTGGCGATGAAGCCGAGCGACACGATGGCGGTGAAAGCGGAGAGCAGCGTTTTCATGGGTCCAGTCCCTGTTGTTTGGTGGGACCGCTAAAACATGATTGCATAACATGTATGTGACAGGCAGGATTTTTGGGGTGGGATCTGTTGGGGCCATCGCGGTTAGGAGTGACAATGCCCCTTATCAATCGCGGCCTACCCCCCTCTGCCCTGCCGGGCATCTCCCCCTCAAGGGGGGAGATCGATCTGCGGCGAGGTTTCGCCCATCTCAACGCGTCAAAATGAGTGGCGGGAGAACGTCTTGCTGATCTCCCCCCTTGAGGGGGAGATGTCCGGCAGGACAGAGGGGGGTGAAGCCACAACCTCCGTCACTGCCGAGAACCGCCGCCCTCAAATCGCCGGCAGCGCCTCGCCCGTTTCCGCCTGCGCCGTCGCGATCAACCGGCCAAGCCGCTTCATGCCTTCCTCGATCATCGCCTCATTGGCGCAGGAGAAGCTGATGCGCAGCGTATTCGTACCGGAGCCATCCGCGAAGAAAGCACGACCAGGAACGAAGGCGACCTTTTCCGTGGCGATGGATTTCGCCAGCAGAGCTGCGCCGTCCATACCCTCGGGCAACGTCACCCAGATGAACATGCCGCCTTCCGGCTTCGTCCAGCGCGTACCCTTCGGCATGTATCTGTCGAGCGCAGCCAGCATCGCGTCACGGCGGGCGCTATAGGCTGCCTTGATCTTGGCGACCTGTTTGTCGAAACCGCGCGAGGCGACACGTTCGATGGCGATCTGGTTGATGGTCGAGGAATGCAGGTCGGCGGCCTGCTTCATCAGCACCAGCTTGCGGATGACCGGCGCGGAAGCGACGATGTAACCGACGCGAAGGCCGGGTGCGAGCGTCTTCGAAAAGCTGCCGCAGTAGATGGTGCGGGTGTTCTCGATGCCACCCGAGCGGGCGATGTCGAGCGCCATGATCGGCGGAACAGCTTCGCCATCGTAACGCAGCGACTGATAGGCGGCATCTTCGATGACGGCGATATCCAGCTCATCGGCCAGCGCCAGAACCTTTTCACGGCCGGCCAGATCGACGGTTTCGCCGGTCGGATTGGAGAAATCGGCCGAGAGATAAGCGAATTTCACCGCACCGCCGAGCTTGGCGGCGGTTTCGCGGTAAGCCTCGGGCGTGCGGTTGCCACCGGGGTTCAGCTGGTCGTAATTCGGCTCATAGGCGTTGAAGGCGGAAAGCGCGCCAAGATAGGTCGGCCAGGTGACCAGCGCCGTATCCTTCGGCGACAGGAACAGCTTGCCGAGATAATCGAGACCCTGCTGCGAACCGGAAACGATGAAGACGTTATCGGCGGTGCAGTCGATGCCGATCTCGGCCATTTCGCCCGCCAGCCATTCGCGCAGCGGCTTGTAACCCTCACTGACAGAATATTGCAGCGCCGAGTTGACCTGCGAACCCGAAAAAATTTCCGCATAAGCCTGCTGGAATTCCTCTGCGGGGAAAAGAGCCGGGTCCGGAATACCGCCGGCAAAGGAGATGATATCGGGCTGCTCGAGCAGCTTCAGCAACTCACGGATTTCGGACGCTTTCATGCGCGAAGAGCGCGTGGCGAAAATTTGTTCCCAATTGAGCATGGGTACGTTTCCTCTTGTGTCGTTTTTATGCGTGCATCTTTACAGAAATGTCGATACGTCAGCAATACTGACTTATCAGTTTTTCGAATTATTTCTGCCTCCCTGCACATTGCCCGCAACCGACCTGCCTTGAGGCCCGATTTTGCGGACAAAGCCAAATACACCCTTGCGCAAAGCTTCACAATCACACCTTTGCGATTGACGCGCCAAGGTTTTCCGGCTGGATTGCGCGCGCACCGCAACACGGCGAAAGCATCATGGGAGTTTGACGACATGCTGAAAAATATCGACCCGGCGCTGAATGCCGATGTCCTGCACGCGCTGCGCGCCATGGGTCACGGCGATACGCTGGTGATCTCAGACACCAACTTCCCCTCCGATTCGGTTGCCCGCCACACGACCATCGGCAAGGTGCTGCATATCGACAATGTCTCCGCAGCCCGCGCCATGAAGGCGATCCTCTCCGTCCTGCCGCTCGATACGCCGCTGCAGCCTTCCGTCGGCCGCATGGAAGTGATGGGCGCGCCGGATCAGCTGGAGCCGGTACAGGTGGAAGTGCAGAAGGAAATCGACGCTGCGGAGGGAAAATCCGCGCCCATGTACGGCATCGAACGCTTCGCCTTCTACGAGCAGGCAAAAAAAGCCTATTGCGTCATCACCACAGGGGAGACACGGTTTTATGGCTGCTTCCTTCTGACGAAGGGTGTCATCCCGCCGGCGACGTAAGGCCAAAAACGGGAAAATTGCGCCGGCCGCCCACCTTCATGACAATTTCAAGTTGTTATGGCAAAAACTTCCACTAGGCTTGAAAAACCAACCGGAGGTGTGCGGATCATGACCCAATATGTCCTGGCGTTCTGGAATGTCGAAAACCTGTTTGCGCCGGAGGGTTATCCGGCGCGAGAGCCGTGGATTGCCGAGCGGCTGAAGAACGATCTGAAAGGCTGGACCGAGGACCTGTTCAAAACCAAGGTCAAACAGCTCGGTCTGATCATAAGCCAGATCGGCGGCGCGGGACCGGATCTGCTCGGTGTCTGCGAAGTCGAGAACCGTTTCGTTCTGGAGACGCTGGCGGAACATCTGAACGACCTCATGCCCGCGCGCTCTTATCGTGTCGTGCACGCCGACTCCAGCAAGGACCAGCGCGGCATCGATACCGCCTTCATCTATGACAGCAAAAAGCTGCTGATCAACGAGAACGAGATTTTCAGCCATTTCGTGATGCGCCGCACCGGCACGCGCGACATTACCCAGTGCACTTTCATCACCAAGGGCGGCCGCCAGCTTATCGCGCTCTCCAATCACTGGCCGTCGCGCTCCGGCGGCGCGGTGGAAAGCGCCGGTTTTCGCATGACGGCAGGTGAAACGCTGGGCTACTGGCACCAGCGTATCAGGGAAGAGAAAGGCAACGACATTGCCGTCGTCGCCTTCGGCGACTTCAACGACGATCCTTCCGATGCATCGCTGCGCTACCACGCCAATTCCACCCGCGAGCGCGACGATGTCGAAAACTCGCAATCGGCCATGTTCTACAATCTCACCTGGAATTACCTGCGCCAGCCGGTGGTCGATTCCGTCGGCACGGCAAGAACCATCTACGGCACGCTCTATTTCAACGGAGACGCCAATATCTTCGATCAGATCCTCGTTTCCCGATCGCTTCTGACCGGCAGCAGCGGCTTCAAGGCGCGTGAGGAGACGGCAAAAATCGAAGCCATTGCCGCCATGGTCAGCCACAGCAAGAATGAGGGGCCGATCCGCTTCGGCCTGTCGAAAGGCGATGCGGTCAAAAACGTCAATCTCGGTGGCTTTTCCGATCACTTCCCGGTTTCGGTGGTTATCGAAGAAGAAGACGCCATCGTGTGATCGAGCACCAGGCACAATGCAAAAAGGCCGGAGCTTTCGCCCCGGCCTTCCAATCTTCTGCAAGCAATGAAGCTTAGTTGACGGCCTTGTCGACCAGCTTGTTCTTGCCGATCCAGGGCATCATGCCGCGCAGCTTTGCGCCGACTTCTTCGATCTGGTGGGAGTCGTTATTGCGACGGATACCCTTGAAGCGAGCGCCACCGGCCTTCCATTCCTGCATCCACTCGGAGGTGAACTTGCCGGTCTGGATGTCGTGCAGAACGCGCTTCATTTCAGCCTTGGTGTCGGCGGTGATGATGCGCGGACCGGTGACGTATTCGCCCCACTCGGCCGTGTTGGAGATCGAGTAGTTCATGTTGGCGATCCCGCCTTCATAGATCAGGTCGACGATCAGCTTCACTTCGTGCAGGCACTCGAAATAGGCCATTTCCGGTGCGTAACCGGCTTCGACCAGCGTTTCGAAACCGGCGCGGATCAGTTCGACGAGACCGCCGCACAGAACGACCTGTTCGCCGAAGAGGTCGGTTTCGCACTCTTCCTTGAAGTTGGTTTCGATGATGCCCGAACGGCCGCCGCCAACGCCGCAGGCGTAGGAGAGAGCGAGTTCAAGGGCGTTGCCGGAAGCGTTCTGATGAACGGCAACGAGGCAGGGAACGCCGCCGCCCTTCTGGTATTCGCCGCGAACCGTGTGGCCGGGACCCTTCGGTGCGATCATGACGACGTCGAGCGATGCCTTCGGCTCGATGAGGCCGAAGTGAACGTTGAGGCCGTGTGCGAAAGCGATTGCTGCGCCATCACGGATGTTGCCGGCGATGTCGGCCTTGTAGATGTCGGCCTGAAGTTCGTCCGGCGTCGCCATCATCAGAAGGTCGCCCCACTTGGCGGCTTCGGCAACGGTCATGACCTTGAAGCCGTCGGCTTCGGCCTTCTTGACGGTCGGCGAACCGGCCTTCAGAGCGATGACGACGTTCTTGGCGCCGGAATCCTTGAGGTTCAGCGCATGGGCGCGGCCCTGGGAACCGTAGCCGACAACGACGACATTCTTGGACTTGATGAGATTGAGATCGGCATCACGATCATAATAAACGCGCATTTTATGGTCCTTCCCTAATGCTTGTCTCTCAGTTGTCTGAACCGGAATCTCAGGCGGGTTTGCCGCTGAGTTCCGAATGTACCTTTTCCGTGCCGTAGAGGGTCAGAAAGGCGACGACCGCCTTCTTCGCCCGGGCGGAAAAATCCTTGTCCGGCGCCTCGCCCAGCAGCATGCGCACATGCAAATCCGAAACGATGAGGCCGTAAAAACTGCGATATGCCTCCTCGGCATCATCGAAACGCAGATAGCCGGAACGGCGACCCGCCTCGATCAGCCCACGCGCCCGCCGGTCGATCTGGCGACGGCCGCGTTCCAGCAGCAGATCGCCGAGCTTCGAACCGTCACGGCTCGCCTGCCCTATCGCCAGACGGTTAAGCGCCAGTGACACGTCACCCGCCAGCACATCCAGCAGATCATGCGCGAAAACCTCGAGGTGATCGGCAAGCTGCGGTGCGGAAACGCGGTCGCCCGCCTTCTCGAAGGTGCGGACCTTGCTCTGCTGGAAGGTGATCATCGCGGCCAGCAGGCCGTCCCGGTCGCCGAACCACTTGTAGAGGCTTTCCTTGGAACAGTTGGCGGCACGCGCCAGCCCGGATGTAGTGAGCGCTTTCTCGCCGCCCTCGACCAATAGACGCAATGCCTGGTCCAGAACGGCGTTCTGGCGCGGCGAAAATTCCTGCGCTGTGATCGGGTCGGAAGCCAAGTCTTTCCACTCCAGGGGCTCGATTAATGTACCGTACGGTACGGTTCGAGCGCCATTTAAGCGGAGGCAGCGTTGGGGTCAAGCGGATTCTTCGGGGGAGAACGAGAATTGACGCGGTGCGGTGCAGCGTGAATGCCGGCTTGAGGAGCTTTATTAGGAGGTTTTGTGTTGATGGCGGATCGATAGCGGGTGGAGCTTACCCCCCTCTGCCCTGCCGGGCATCTCCCACCTCGAGGGGAGAGATCGACTCGTGGTTAGGTCTCGCCCATCTCAACGTTTGCGAATGGAGCGATGGTAGGGCCTCCTGCCGATCTCCCCCCTTGAGGGGGAGATGCCCGGCAGGGCAGAG